>NZ_JAGYGD010000064.1:0-12168 GCF_019947275.1 Pseudomonas sp. GL-RE-29 | reverse complement strand
AGTAATGCATCTCCACAACCAAGCGAATGGCTTCTGCTTTTTCCTCTGACGTGACAACCCGATAACCCATGATGCTTCCTTAGATCGACGCTCCTACATCATGGTCTAAAAAAATTCGACCGCAACACGGCAGCTCCTACAGGATCGTCGCAATACCGTAGGAGCCGGCTTGCTGGCGATGCTTTTAGAGGTTTTGCAGGGTATCGAGCAGCACCTTCACCTTGGTGATCGATTCCTGATACTCCGACTGCCACTCGGAATCGGCAACGATCCCGCCGCCACCCCAGCAACACACCTGCCCATCCTTGACCAGCAAGCTGCGAATGGCGATGGAGCTGTCCATCTCGCCGCGCACGTCCAGATACAACAACGAACCGCAATACAACCCGCGTCGCGTCGGCTCCAGTTCATCGATGATTTGCATCGCGCGAATCTTCGGTGCGCCGGTAATCGAACCGCCCGGAAAGCTGCCGGCGATCAGGTCCAGCGCATCACGGCCATCCGCCAGTTCGCCGGTCACGCTGCTCACCAGGTGATGGACGTTCGGGTAGCTTTCCAGACTGAACAGTTCCGGAACCCGGACCGAACCGGTGCGGCAGGTGCGACCTAGATCGTTGCGCAGCAGATCGACGATCATCAGGTTTTCCGCACGATCCTTGGGACTGGCCAGCAGTTCGGCGGCGTTCGCAGCATCTTCGGCAGCGCTCAGGCCCCGCGGGCGGGTGCCTTTTATCGGGCGGGTTTCCACATGACGCTCACTGATTTTGACGAAGCGCTCCGGCGACAAGCTCAGGACCGCGCCGCCATCGGGCAAAGTCTGGAACCCGGAAAACGGAGTTGGGCATGCGGCCCGCAATGCCATGTACGCAGTCCACGGATCACCTTGGCACTCGGCGCGGAAACGCTGGGCGAAGTTGACCTGATAGCAGTCACCGGCCTGTATGTATTGCTGAATACGCTCGATGGCGTGGCGATACTCGTCAGCGCTCAGGTCAGCCGCCATCGGCGCTTGCAGTTTGAAAGGCTCGGCCGTTGCCAGCGCCGGCTGGCTGAACAATTGGATCAGGCGCTGACGCTCGCTGTCGATCAGCGTCGGGTGAAACACCAATTGGCTGGTGGCCTGGTGGTGATCGCTGATCAGTGCCCAGTCATACAGGCCGAACCGCGCATCCGGCAATTGCAGGTCGTCCTGCGCCTGGCTCGGCAAGTTTTCCAGATGACGACCGAAGTCGTAGCTCAGGTAGCCGATCAAACCGCCCGCAAACGGCAGGTCAAAAGGAACCGTCGCTTCGCCGAGTCGCGTCAGATTGTCGCGAAGGCGTTGCAGGAAATCGTCACCACTTTCGTCAGACGCAACCTTCAGTTGTTCCAGTGGCCAGGCGCTGAGCAGGTCAAAGCGCCCGCGCTCGGCGCTGGGGCGGCCGCTGTCAAGCAGCACGGCGCCGGGGGCATGACGAATGGCCGCGAAGTAGTCGGCGGGGTTGGCGCGATAGGGTAGCGGGTGTACGGAACAGGTCAGCATGGGCGGGTTGGATCAGCCATCGAGGCGGGGTGGCGATTGTAGTCCTCTGCGGGATTTGGTCCTAGAGGGGATGTCGGGGATTGGCAGGTTGAGGGCTGTGGTGGCTGTGAGGCCGCCATCGCTGGCAAGCCAGCTCCCACAATAATGGTGCAAACCCTGTGGGAGCTGGCTTGCCAGCGATGGCAGCGCGTCGGTCTCGGATCAACCCTCAACCGGCGGAATATGCCCGAACATCTCCTGCACAAACGCCACACGTTCTTCGACGGTTTCGCTCACGCCGCGTGCCTTTAGCTCTTCCAGCCGCGCCTCGACGGCATGGGTGCGCAACGTCAAGCCGCAATCATTGGCAATCTGGATATTCAACCCCGGCCGGGCATTGAGCTCCAGAATCAGCGGACCTTTTTCCTGGTCCAGCACCATGTCGACACCGATGTAACCCAAGCCACACAGCTCATAGCACCCGGCGGCGAGTTTCATGAAACCGTCCCAGTAGGGCAGTTGCACGCCATCCACCGCGTTGGTGGTGTCCGGGTGTTTGGTGATGATGTTGTTCAGCCAGGTGCCGCGCAGGGTCAGGCCGGTGGCGAGGTCGACACCGACGCCGATGGCGCCCTGGTGCAGGTTGGCCTTGCCGCCGGACTGGCGCGTCGGCAAGCGCAGCATGGCCATCACCGGGTAGCCCATGAGCACGATGATGCGGATGTCCGGCACGCCTTCGTAGCTGATGCTTTTGAAGATCTGGTCCGGGATCACGCGATATTCGATCAGCGCGCGGTCGCGGTGGCCGCCGAGCGAGTACAGGCCGGTGAGGATGCTGGAAATATGATGTTCGATCTCTTCGTGGGCGATGATTTTGCCGGACACGGTGCGATAGCGTCCCTCGAAGCGGTCGGCCACGACAATGATGCCGTCGCCCCCGGCGCCCTGTGCCGGCTTGATCACGAAGTCGTTGCGCCCGCCGATGATCTCGTCGAGCTTGTCGATTTCCTTCTCGGTGGAAATCACGCCATACAGTTCCGGCACATGAATGCCGGCAGCGATGGCGCGCTCCTTGGTGAGGATTTTGTCATCGACGATCGGGTACAGGCTGCGCTTGTTGTACTTGAGCACGTAGTCTGCGTTGCGCCGATTGATCCCCATGATGCCCCGGGCTTCCAGGGCCTTCCAGGTCTTCCAGAAGCCGAACATCAAGCGTCAGCCTTTTTCAGGAAAGCCTTGAAGCGCACCAGTTCGGTCAGGCGGTAGCCGCGATAGCGACCCATCGCCAGCATGAAGCCCACCAGAATCAGCAGGACCGCCGGGAAGGTAAACACGAAGTAGACCAGTTCCGGCACGCTCATGATCAGGTGTGCCAGGGAGGCGGCGAACAAGGTGCCGATCGCCACTTTCATCGCATGGCTGGCGCCGCGCTCTTCCCAAGTGATCGACAGGCGTTCGATGGTCATGGTCAGAATCACCATCGGGAACAGCGCCACCGACAACCCGCGCTCCAGGCCGAGTTTGTGGCTGAACAGGCTGATGGCCGCGATCAATACCACCACGAAGGTCAGCACCACCGACAACCTCGGCAGCATTTGCAGCTTCAAGTGTTCCAGGTAGGAGCGCAGCGACAGCCCCAATGCCGTGATGATCGTAAACAACACGATGCCGAAGCCGAGCTGGGTTTCCCGGAAGGCCAGGGCGATCAGCACCGGGGTAAAGGTGCCGAGGGTTTGCAGGCCGATCAGGTTGCGCAGGACCAGAATCACCAGCACGCCAATCGGGATCATCACCATGATCATGAAGGTCTGCTGGGTTTGCAGCGGCAAGCCGTACAGCGAGTATTCGAGGAAGTTGGCGTCGGTGTTTTCGTCGGTCAGCTTGGCCAGGCGAATGGCGTTCATTTCGCTGTTGTTCATGCTGAAAGTGACAGTGGCTTTCTTGCCGCCATCGACGGTGATCAGGTTTTCATCACCGGTCCACCACAGCAAGCGGTCGGTCGGCAGGCCCTGCTCGCCGGTTTCCGGGTTGAAGTACAGCCAGTCGGTGCCGTTGAAGCTGCGCAGCCAGAGTTCCGGGGTTTGTGGCTGATCGGCCACGAGGCGGATGGTGTGGACTTTTTCCACCGGCACGTGGGCGATGGCCAGCACCAGTTCGACAATCCGAGCCTTCTGCACGGTGGACGGATCGCCCGCCAGCAGCAGTTTCACGTTGTCATCGTTGAGATTGTTGACACGTTTGATGGCTTCGCCAATGAAGGTCTCGACGTCAGCCGAATGCTGGCGGATCGGCGCGAGCAAAGCTTCGGCGGCGATTTTTTCCGGGCCTTCGATGGCGATGCTGTCACGGAAGGTCGGGCCTTTGACCTTGGCTTTTTCCGCGCTGTAACGCTTGGTCAACACCAAGCGGTAATAAAGCGTCTGGTTGCCTTTGGCCCGACGTGCCGACCAGGTGACCTTGCGGTTGCCGTCGACCCGGTTCACCGCTACGCCGTAATTGTTGGAAATGAAGCTTTCGTTGAGGCTGACGTAGTCGCGGCTCAGCGGTGGCACGAACATCTGGATCTTGACCGGGTCTTTGGCACTGGCGACGAACTCGACCTTGGCGTCGATGTTCCACAAGTCGTCGGTGGCGTCCTCGGTCACGGGAATGCCCAGCACGAAAATCTGATAGGCCGTAACTGAAATGCCCAGCACCACCAGGATGGCGATCAGCATTTTCAGATGAAGGGTAAGAGAGCGCATTGGAATTACTCTGCGGTATGAGCGTCGGTGGCGCAGGCGGGTTTGCCGGCAGCGTATTTAAGACTGGGGTCGACCAGCGCATCAAAGCGCTTGAGCGCTTCGGAGCCGATCAAAAGCGGATATTGGAACGCGCTTCGGTCGGTCAGGTTCACTTCGATGCTGCGTAAAGCCGAGCCCATGCAGATATCGAGTTCGATCACCGGACGGGCGGTGTACTTTTTGCCTTCTTCCGGATCGTAGTCGCCGGCCCGGCGCTTGATCTTGCTGACGCGGGCCAGCGGTCGTTCGATCGGGTGCGAATGGGCGGCGTCGATGGCCAGGTAGAAGCGCACCCAGGACTCGCCGTTACGTTTGAATCGTTTGATGTCGCGGGCGCTCAGGGATGCGGTCTTGGCGCCGGTATCGAGTTTGGCGGCCACTTCCAGGTCGATGCCGCCCAGCGATGCGTACTCATTGAGGCCGTACACGGTCTTTTCCCCCGCCACTGCAAAAACGGGCAGGCAAAGAAATGAAAGGAGTGTGGGGAAGGGCTTGAGTCTCATAAATCCTGGTGCGCAGCGGTGCGTATTTCGGTTCAAGGCCCTGGCATCGCTGCGCAAGCTCCCTCGTAGGCCTATCAGCTATTTATGACAAGCCGTGCAGATGTGACAACAAATGCGGGCGGCATTCTAGCACGGTGGTTTTATGGCGCCAGCGCTGGCCCGCCGCTATGAGGCACCCATGAGGTCGCATTGTCTTCGTAGGAGCCGGCCTGCTGGCGTTAGCGCCTGCCCAGCCGCCCATCCATAGACTGACCCAGCGCCATCGCCAGCAAGCCGGCTCCTACAAAGAATCTGGTTATTAGACGATTGTCGACAATATCGAATTATCCTTTGACTGATGCGCCTGTTTTGGTTAGTTTTTGCCGCACTAGCTTTCAAGGTGTCGACAATATGTTGGATCAACTGGATCCCCCGCTCATCGTTCAGGATGACTCGGAAACACTTTCCGAGAACGTCTTTCGACGCATTCAGGCGGCCATCGTCAAGGGTGATATCGCCCCCGGCAGCAAAATTTCCGAGCCGGAGCTGGCCCGCACCTACGGCATCAGCCGTGGCCCGCTGCGCGAGGCCATCCACCGCCTGGAAGGCCAGCGCCTGCTGGTGCGCGTGCCTCACGTCGGGGCGCGGGTGGTATCGCTCGACCATGCCGAGTTGATCGAGCTCTACGAAATCCGCGAATCCCTTGAAGGCATGGCCTGTCGTCTGGCTGCCGAGCGCATGAGCGTCGAAGAAATCGACGAACTGCGCCGCGTCCTCGAAACCCACGAGCGCGATGAGGCCTTCCAGGCCGGCCGAGGCTATTACCAGCAGGAAGGCGATTTCGACTTCCATTACCGAATCATCCAGGGCAGCGGCAATCGCACGCTGACCCAAATGCTCTGCGGCGAGCTGTATCAACTGGTGCGCATGTACCGGATGAAGTTTTCCAGCACGCCCAACCGCCCCCACCAGGCGTTCGCCGAGCACCACCGAATTCTCGATGCCATCGCCGACCGTGACGGTGAACTGGCCGAGTTGTTGATGCGCCGCCACATCGGCGCTTCCAAACGCAATATCGCCCGTCACTACCAGGACGGCGCCAACCCGACAGCCAAACGAGGTGAGTCATGAGTTTGAACAAGAGCACTCCAGGCCAGCGTTTCCGCGATGCGGTCGCCAGCGAGCATCCATTGCAAGTGGTCGGCGCGATCAACGCCAACCACGCGCTGCTGGCCAAGCGCGCCGGTTTCAAGGCGATCTACCTGTCCGGTGGCGGGGTGGCTGCTGGCTCCCTCGGCCTGCCGGACCTGGGCATCACCGGCCTGGATGACGTGCTGACCGACGTGCGCCGTATCACTGACGTCTGCGACCTGCCGCTGCTGGTGGACGTGGACACCGGTTTCGGTTCTTCGGCCTTCAACGTGGCCCGTACCGTGAAGTCGATGATCAAGTTCGGCGCGGCGGCGATTCACATCGAAGACCAGGTGGGTGCCAAGCGCTGCGGTCACCGTCCTAATAAAGAGATCGTGACCCAGCAGGAAATGGTCGACCGCATCAAGGCTGCCGTCGATGCGCGTACCGATGACAGCTTCGTGATCATGGCGCGTACCGACGCCCTGGCAGTGGAAGGTCTGGAGTCTGCACTGGATCGCGCCGCTGCGTGCATCGAGGCTGGCGCCGACATGATCTTCCCGGAAGCCATCACTGAACTGGACATGTACAAGCTGTTCGCCAGCCGCGTGAAAGCGCCGATCCTGGCCAACATCACCGAATTCGGCGCGACGCCGCTGTACACCACCGAGCAACTGGCCGGTGCCGATGTATCGCTGGTGCTGTACCCGCTGTCGGCTTTCCGCGCCATGAACAAGGCGGCGGAAAACGTCTACACCGCGCTGCGTCGCGATGGCACGCAGGCGAATGTCATCGACACCATGCAGACTCGCATGGAGCTTTACGATCGCATCGACTACCACACCTTCGAGCAGAAGCTCGATGCGTTGTTTGCTGCGAAGAAGTAATGAACCCCCTGTAGGAGCGAGCCTGCTCGCGATGGACGTCAACGATAACGCGGTGTCCCTGATGCGCCGAGGTGTAGCGTCCACCATCGCGAGCAGGCTCGCTCCTACAAGTTTCCCTAATAAATTCAAGATTGGAGACAGCAAATGGCCGAAGCAAAAGTACTCAGTGGCGCCGGGCTCCGTGGCCAGGTAGCCGGGCAAACCGCACTGTCCACCGTGGGCCAGTCGGGCGCCGGTCTGACCTATCGCGGTTATGACGTTCGTGAACTGGCGGCTGACGCTCAGTTCGAAGAAGTTGCCTACCTGTTGCTGTACGGCGAACTGCCGAGCAAGGCGCAACTGAACGCCTACATCACCAAACTGAGCAAGCTGCGTGACCTGCCGCAAGCCCTGAAAGAAGTGCTGGAACGCATTCCCGCCGACGCCCACCCGATGGACGTGATGCGTACCGGCTGCTCGTTCCTGGGCAACCTGGAACCAGAAGCAGACTTCTCCGAGCAGCACGACAAGACCGACCGCCTGCTGGCTGCATTCCCGGCGATCATGACTTACTGGTATCGCTTCAGCCACGAAGGCAAGCGCATCGAGTGCGTGAGCGACGAGCAGTCCATCGGCGGCCACTTCCTGCACCTGCTGCACGGCAAGAAGCCAAGCGAGTTGCACGTCAAGGTGATGAACGTTTCGCTGATTCTGTACGCAGAGCACGAGTTCAACGCGTCGACTTTCACCGCTCGTGTTTGCGCGTCGACCCTGTCCGATCTGTATTCCTGCATCACCGCCGCCATCGGCTCGCTGCGCGGTCCGCTGCACGGCGGCGCCAACGAAGCGGCGATGGAAATGATCGAGCGTTTCTCGTCGCCGGAAGATGCGATCAAAGGCACCCTCGGCATGCTGGAACGCAAGGACAAGATCATGGGCTTCGGCCACGCGATCTATAAGGACAACGATCCGCGCAATGAAGTGATCAAGGGCTGGTCGAAAAAACTCGCTGACGAAGTGGGCGACAAGGTGTTGTTCCCGGTTTCCGAAGCCATCGACAAGACCATGTGGGAGCAGAAGAAACTGTTCCCGAACGCCGACTTCTACCATGCCTCGGCGTACCACTTCATGGGCATCCCGACCAAGTTGTTCACACCGATCTTCGTCTGCTCGCGCCTGACCGGCTGGGCCGCCCACGTGTACGAACAACGCGCCAACAACCGCATCATCCGCCCGAGCGCCGAATACACCGGCGTCGAACAGCGCAAGTTCGTGCCAATCGAACAACGCTGAGCGAGGAGGGCGCTTGCGCAGGGATCTGAAAAAATCGCAGATCCCTGTAGGAGCGAGCCTGCTCGCGATAGCGGTGGGTCAATCGACATCAATGTCGGAAATGACTCAGTCATCGCGAGCAGGCTCGCTCCTACAGTGGATTGTGTGAACTTCAGGACCGTGCCAGGCCCCACCTTTTGTAACTACCGTGACCGAGTCCCGACGATGAACACAGAATTTCGCAAATCGCTGCCCGGCAGCAAACTGGATTACTTCGACGTCCGCGCGGCTGTCGAAGCCATTCAGCCTGGCGCCTACGACACCCTGCCTTACACCTCTCGCGTGCTGGCGGAAAACCTTGTGCGTCGCTGCGACCCGGCCACGCTCACCGAATCCCTGAAGCAATTCATCGAGCGCAAGCGCGACCTCGATTTCCCGTGGTTCCCGGCCCGTGTGGTGTGCCACGACATCCTCGGCCAGACCGCACTGGTCGACCTCGCCGGCCTGCGTGACGCCATCGCCCTGCAAGGCGGTGACCCGGCGCAAGTCAACCCGGTAGTGCCGACCCAGTTGATCGTCGACCACTCCCTGGCCGTCGAGCGTGGTGGTTTCGATCCGGAGGCGTTCGAGAAGAACCGCGCCATCGAAGACCGTCGCAACGAAGACCGTTTCCACTTCATCAACTGGACCAAGAAGGCGTTCAAGAACGTCGACGTGATCCCGCCGGGCAACGGCATCATGCACCAGATCAACCTGGAGAAAATGTCTCCGGTGATCCAGGTGCGTGACGGCGTGGCCTTCCCTGATACTTGCGTCGGCACCGACAGCCACACCCCGCACGTCGATGCGCTGGGCGTGATCGCCATCGGCGTTGGTGGCCTGGAAGCGGAGAGCGTGATGCTCGGTCGCGCATCGTGGATGCGTCTGCCGGAAAGCGTCGGCGTCGAACTGACCGGCAAGCTGCAACCGGGCATCACCGCCACCGACATGGTGCTGGCGCTGACCGAGTTCCTGCGTAAGCAAAAGGTTGTTGGCGCATGGCTGGAATTCTTCGGTGAAGGCGCCGCAGCGCTGACCCTCGGCGACCGCGCAACCATCTCCAATATGGCCCCGGAATACGGCGCTACCGCGGCGATGTTCTATATCGACCAGCAGACCATCGACTACCTCAAGCTCACCGGCCGTGAAGACGAGCAAGTGCAGTTGGTAGAGAACTACGCCAAGACCACAGGTTTGTGGGCCGACAGTCTGAAAGGCGCGCAATACGAGCGCGGCCTGACTTTCGATCTGTCCTCGGTAGTACGCAACATGGCTGGCCCGAGCAACCCGCACGCCCGTGTGGCGGTGTCGGATCTGGCGGCCAAAGGCATCTCCGGTCAGTGGGACGATGTGCCGGGCCAAATGCCCGACGGTGCGGTGATCATCGCCGCCATCACCAGCTGCACCAACACCAGCAACCCGCGCAACGTGATCGCTGCCGGCCTGCTGGCGCGCAACGCCAACAAGCTCGGTCTGACCCGCAAACCGTGGGTCAAATCGTCCCTGGCACCGGGCTCGAAAACCGTCGCCCTGTACCTCGACGAAGCCGGCCTGACCGATGAGCTGGAACAGCTCGGTTTCGGCGTCGTGGCGTTCGCTTGCACTACCTGCAACGGCATGTCCGGTGCACTGGATCCGGTGATCCAGCAAGAGATCATCGACCGCGACCTGTACGCCACGGCCGTGTTGTCCGGCAACCGTAACTTCGACGGCCGGATTCACCCATACGCCAAACAAGCGTTCCTTGCTTCGCCGCCATTGGTGGTTGCGTATGCGATTGCCGGCACCATCCGTTTCGACATCGAAAAAGATGTGCTGGGCATGGTCGACGGCAAGGAAATCCGCCTGAAAGACATCTGGCCGAGCGACGAAGAAATCGACGCCGTGGTGAAAGCTTCGGTGAAGCCTGAACAGTTCCGTCAGGTCTACATTCCGATGTTCGCCATCCACGAAGACACCGGCCCGAAAGTCGCGCCGCTGTACGACTGGCGCGAAATGAGCACTTACATCCGCCGTCCGCCGTACTGGGAAGGCGCACTGGCCGGCGCGCGTCCGCTCAAGGGCATGCGCCCGCTGGCGGTGCTGCCGGACAACATCACCACTGACCACCTGTCGCCGTCCAACGCGATCATGCTGGACAGCGCCGCCGGTGAATACCTGGCGAAAATGGGCCTGCCGGAAGAGGACTTCAACTCTTACGCGACCCACCGTGGTGACCACCTGACCGCGCAGCGCGCAACCTTCGCCAACCCGAAACTGTTCAACGAAATGGTTCTGGAAAACGGCAAGGTCAAACAGGGTTCGCTGGCCCGCGTCGAGCCGGAAGGCCAAGTGATGCGCATGTGGGAAGCGATCGAAACCTACATGGATCGCAAGCAGCCGCTGATCATCATTGCCGGCGCCGACTACGGTCAGGGTTCGTCCCGCGATTGGGCGGCCAAGGGCGTACGTCTGGCGGGTGTGGAAGCGATTGCCGCCGAAGGTTTCGAGCGCATTCACCGCACCAACCTGGTGGGCATGGGCGTGTTGCCGCTGGAGTTCAAACCGGGCACCAACCGTCACACCCTGGCCATCGACGGCAGCGAGACCTACGACGTGATCGGTGATCGTACGCCACGCGCCGAGCTGACGCTGGTGATCCATCGCAAGAACGGCGAGCGCGTCGATGTGCCGGTGACCTGCCGCCTCGACACCGCTGAAGAAGTGTCGATCTACGAGGCCGGCGGCGTGTTGCAACGCTTCGCCCAGGACTTCCTCGAAGAGTCGGCGGTAGCCGTTTAACACACGCAGTACAGACACGGGACTTCAAGTCCCGTGTCTGCTTTCAGATCAGGAGTAACGAGCACCATGGCTCATGCACCGCAAATCAAAATCCCCGCGACTTACATGCGCGGCGGCACTAGCAAAGGCGTGTTTTTCAGCCTGAAAGACTTGCCTGAAGCCGCACAGATTCCAGGCCCGGCCCGCGACGCTTTGCTGTTGCGCGTGATCGGCAGCCCGGACCCGTACGACAAGCAAATCGACGGCATGGGCGGCGCGACGTCCAGCACCAGCAAAACCGTGATCCTGTCGAAAAGCATCAAGGCCGATCACGACGTCGATTACCTGTTCGGTCAGGTCTCCATCGACAAGCCATTCGTCGACTGGAGCGGCAACTGCGGCAACCTGACGGCGGCGGTCGGTTCGTTCGCCATCAGCAACGGTTTGGTGGACGCCAGCCGCATCCCGCACAACGGCGTGGCTGTGGTGCGCGTGTGGCAAGCCAACATCGGCAAGACCATCATCGCCCACGTGCCGATCACCAACGGCGAAGTGCAGGAAACCGGCGATTTCGAACTGGACGGCGTGACCTTCCCGGCCGCCGAAGTGCAGGTCGAATTCCTCGATCCGGCAGCGGAAGAAGAGGGCGGTGGCGGGTCGATGTTCCCTACCGGCAACCTGATCGATGACCTTGAAGTGCCCGGCGTCGGCACCTTCAAGGCGACCATGATCAACGCCGGCATTCCGACGATTTTCGTCAATGCCGAAGACATTGGCTACAAGGGCACCGAACTGCAAGGCGCGATCAACGGTGATCCGAAAGCCTTGCTGATGTTCGAAACCATCCGCGCTTATGGTGCACTGCGCATGGGCCTGATTTCGAATGTCGACGAAGCAGCCAAGCGTCAGCACACGCCGAAAGTGGCGTTCGTGGCCAAACCGGCTGATTACGTGTCGTCCAGCGGCAAAGCGGTTGCGGCGGCTGATGTCGATCTGCTGGTGCGCGCGTTGTCCATGGGCAAGCTGCACCACGCGATGATGGGCACCGCTGCGGTGGCCATCGGCACGGCGGCGGCGATTTCCGGCACCTTGGTGAACCTTGCTGCGGGCGGCGTCGAACGCAACGCGGTGCGCTTCGGGCATCCGTCCGGCACCTTGCGCGTTGGCGCGCAAGCCAGTCTGGTCAACGGCGAATGGACCGTGAACAAAGCCATCATGAGCCGCAGTGCGAGGGTGTTGATGGAAGGTTACGTTCGCGTGCCAGGCGATTCGTTCTAAACGACATCGCCCCTGTAGGAGCCGGCTTGCTGGCGATGGCGTCCTTGAAATCGCCA
>NZ_JAGYGD010000063.1:0-12800 GCF_019947275.1 Pseudomonas sp. GL-RE-29 | reverse complement strand
AGTAATGCATCTCCACAACCAAGCGAATGGCTTCTGCTTTTTCCTCTGACGTGACAACCCGATAACCCATGATGCTTCCTTAGATCGACGCTCCTACATCATGGTCTAAAAAAATTCGACCGCAACACGGCAGCTCCTACAGGGAAATGCATTCCTCTGTAGGAGCTGCCGCAGGCTGCGATCTTCAGGCAGTCGAATGCTCTTCCATCGCCGCCTTGTAAATCGAGTTCTTCGGCTGCGCAAACAACCGCGCCATCATCGGTTCAAAGAAACTCAGCGGCAGGGTGTCATACGCCGGGTCAAACGCTGCCGCATCGTACTTGGCACAAAACTCAATGGTCGTCTGGTATTGCGGGTGGTCGCTGAATTGCTCGCGCAGGTGCCGGTCCATGCCCAGGTGATGGAAGAAGTAGTAGCCCTGGAAAATCCCGTGCTTCTCCACCATCCATAAATTCTCGGCACTGACGAACGGCTTGAGGATCGCCGCAGCGATGTCCGGGTGGTTGTAGGAACCCAGGGTGTCGCCGATGTCGTGGAGCAGCGCGCACACCACATATTCTTCATCGCGGCCATCACGCCAGGCACGGGTGGCGGTTTGCAGCGAGTGGGTCAGGCGATCCACCGGGAAACCACCAAAATCACCCTCCAGTAGCTTCAGGTGCGCCACGATCCGGCTCGGCAATTGACGGGCGTAGGCACTGAAATCCGCGGCGATGATCGCCCAGTCTTCCTGCGTGCCATCTTTCATATGGGTGAAACGGGCATTGGCATTCATCGGCAATCCTCTTGTGATCTAGAACGGCACGCGTCCCAGAATCATGTCCCGATACATGACGAAATCGCCGAGCAGGCTGTAGAAAGGGTGCTGAAAGGTTGCAGGACGATTCTTCTCAAAGAAGAAATGTCCGACCCAGGCGAAGCTGTAACCTGCGACCGGCAACACCCACAACAACATCCAGGCACCACGACCGATGGTCAGCGCCAAAATGAAAATAACCAGCGTGGTCCCGATGAAGTGCAGTCGTCGGCAAGTGCTGTTGCTGTGTTCGCTGAGGTAATACGGGTAAAACTCAGCGAAGCTGTTGAAACGCTTGATGTTTTCCACGACCGCGGTCTCTGTGGTTATTGTTCTGGCTGCAAGTTGTTCTGCGGGTAGCTTATTTGAGTCTAGAGTGATCATTGGCGCCAGCCAGTGACAATAGGCGCCACTTTAGTATCCTTCGGTAAATTCGCCGCGACAGACGGCTCACCAAGACAGTAAACGCCATGAGCGAAAGAACGACTTCTGCAAGCTGGGCAATGGGGATTGTCAAAGCACTGGAAATGGACGGCCTGGATTGCCGGGCTCTGTTCAAACAGCTGGGGCTTGACTTCGCGGCACTGGATGATCCGGATGCCCGCTTCCCGCAAGATTCCATGACACGACTGTGGCAACGTGCGGTTGAGCTGTCCGGCAACCCGGCGATCGGCCTCAACATGGGCAAAGTGGTGCGACCGGCACAGTTTCATGTGACCGGCTACGCCTTGATGTCCAGTCAGACCCTGGCTGAAGGCTTCAAGCGACTGGTGCGCTACCAGCGGATCATTGCCGAAAGCGCTGATCTGAGTTTCCGCCTGCTGGATGAGGGCTACGCGTTGATCCTGACCGTGCACGGCGATCATCTGCCGCCAACCCGGCAAAGCGCTGAAGCCTCGCTGGCCTGCGCCCTGGCGCTGTGCGGCTGGCTGACCGGGCGCACGCTGCAGCCGCGCAAAGTGCTGGTGCAGGGCGATCAACCGGCCAATCTCGAACCTTATAAACAAGCTTTCCATGCGCCGCTGGTGTTCAACGCGCCGTACGATGCATTGATTTTTGAACGCGCGGACATGGAAGCGCCGCTGCCGACCGCCAACGAGGCCATGGCGCTGTTGCATGACCGCTTTGCCGGCGAATACCTGGCGCGGTTCTCCGAGAGTCGTGTCACGCACAAGGCGCGGCAGGTGTTATGCCGATTGCTGCCCCAGGGCGAACCCAAACGCGATGCGGTGGCGCAGACGCTGCACCTGTCGCAACGCACCTTGCAGCGGCGTTTACAGGAGGAGGGCACAAGTTTTCAGACGTTGCTCGACGATACCCGTCGTGAGCTGGCCGAGCAGTATCTGGCGCAACCGACCATGACCCTGCTGGAAATTGCCTACCTGCTGGGGTTCGCCGATCCGAGCAACTTCTTCCGCGCCTTCCGCCGCTGGTTCGACGCCACTCCCGGCGAGTACCGGGCGCGGTTGCTGGAAACGCCTGCGCCGGTCAGTGACGCCAGAACGCCGGAATACACAGCACAAACACCGTAATGATCTCCAGTCGGCCCAAGAGCATGCCGAACGAGAGAATCCACTTGGCCGCGTCCGGCAGGGAAGCGAAGTTACCTGCCGGGCCGATGGTCTCGCCCAGTCCCGGGCCGACGCCGGAAACGGTACTGGCCGCGCCGGTGAGGGCGGTCATCCAGTCCACACCGAGCAGCGACAGCAGCAGCGCGATCACGCAGATGGTGATGGCAAAGAAGAACGAAAAGGTCAGGATCGACCGCACAATCTCTTCGTCGAGTCGGTGACCGTTGTACTTCTGCTTGATCACCGCGCGGGGGTGAATCAACTGGTTAAGGTTGGCCTTGAGCAGGATGTAGGCGACCTGGAAACGGAAAATCTTGATCCCGCCCGCCGTCGAGCCGGAACAGCCGCCAACAAAGCCCAGATAGAAGAACAGCATCAGCGAGAAATTTCCCCACAGGCTGTAGTCCCCCAGTGCGAAACCGGTGGTCGTTACCACTGAAGTCACGTTCAGCGCCACATGTCGCAGCGCTTCCAGCCAATGCAGCTTGGTGGTCCACCAGTACCAGGTGCCCAACACCAGCCAGGTCACCAGCAACATGCCGAGCAAACCTTGAACCTGTTGATCCTTGATCAACGCGCGGCGGTTACCGCGCAGGGTCGCCACGTACAGGGTGAACGGCAGGCTGCCGAGAATCATGATGACGATTGCAACCCAGTGCACCGCCGGTTGCGTCCACTTGGCCAGGGATTGGTCCGAGGTGGAGAAACCGCCGGTGGAAATCGCCGACATCGCATGGTTGATCGCATCGAACGGGCTCATCCCAGCCCACCAGAACGCCAGGCTGCCGAAAATGGTAATGCCGACGTAGGCCGCTACGATCAATCGCGCCACCATGTGCGAACGGGGCATGACTTTTTCGGAACGGTCTGACGACTCGGTCTGAAACAGCCTCATGCCACCGATGCGCAGCAGTGGCAGAATTGCAACCGCCATGCCGATAAAGCCGATGCCGCCGATCCAGTGCAGCAATGAGCGCCACATCAGGATGCCGGGGGACATGTCGTCCAGGTGATTAAGGACTGTCGAACCGGTGGCAGTGATGCCGGACATGCTTTCGAAGAACGAGTCGGTATAGCTGATGTGTTGGGTCAACAAAAACGGCAGTGCGGCAAAGATGCACACCACCAGCCAACTGCTGACGGTCAGCAGGTACATGTCCCGTGGTCGCAGGTGTACGTGCTCGGGGCGTCCGGGAACGACCATCGCCAGGCCGGCGACAAAGGTGATCATGCTGGCCCAGAGAAACGAAGGCAGGTCGCCGGTGCGATCGAAGATCACCAGCGTGGCCATGGGCACGACCATGGCGATAGCCAGGGTTATCAGGAAGATGCCGATGATGAAACCAATGAGACGTAAGGTCGGCAACGCCATGAATTCCGCTCGGCTGAAATAAGGAAGGGCGCCATTCTACCTGCGGGGCAGGGCATGTAAACCGGCACTCTGAAGGTGGATACCGCTAGAATAGCCAAACATTTTTTTCAGGAGGTGGCCGATGCAGGCTCTCGACGTTTTGCTCAACCGTGTTTCCGTCCCGCGACTGATCGAGCCGGCCCCTACCCAGGAACAGCGCGAAGCGCTGTTTGGCGCCGCCATGCGGGCTCCGGATCACGGTCATTTGCAGCCTTGGCGTTTCCTGACTGTCGAAGGCGCGGCGCGTGAGCAAATGGGCGAGTTGCTGGCTGAAGCGGCGAAGCAGCAGGACGGCGAAGTCACTGAAGCGGCGATCGACAAGGCGCGCAACGGTCCACTGCGTGCACCGCTGGTGGTCGTGGTGATTGCGCGTGTGCAGGATCACGTCAAATATCCGAAGTCCGAGCAGTTGCTGGCGGCGGGTTGTGCGGCTCACGGAATTTTGTTGGCGGCCTATGCGCAAGGGATTGGCGCGGTGTGGCGTACGGGTGATCTGGCTTACTCGCCGCATGTGGCCAAGGGGTTGGGCCTGGCGGAAGGGGAGGAGGTGATTGCGTTTCTTTACCTTGGCACGCCGCAGAAAGAACCTCGGGTAGCGGAGAAGGTTGATCTGGCGGAGTTTGTCAGCGCCTGGCCCGGTAAAGCCTGACACCGCAAAACCTGTAGGAGCAAGCTTGCTCGCGATGGCGGCAGAAGCTTCAACACTGAAGTGACTGATAGACCGCTATCGCGAGCAGGCTCGCTCCCACAGGGGTTCAAGGTTGGACGACGGCCCCCGGCACCAACGGCAATTCCAGACTGGCAATAAACCCACCCTCCGGATGATTGGCCAGCACCAGACTCCCGCCGTGGCGCTCCGCCGCTCGGCGTGCAATGGCCAATCCCAAACCATGCCCCGCCGCTGTCTGCCCCGGCGCTCGGAAGAACGGCTCACCGAGCTGATTCAAATGCGCCGAATCGACCCCCGGCCCATGGTCGCGCACGGTCACCACAATCCGCTCCCCGTGACGCAACGCCTGCATTTCAATCGGCAGGCCGCCCACCGGATTGAAGCGTTGGGCGTTACGCAGCAGGTTGTCGACGGCGCGCTCGATCATGGTCGGCCAGCCTTTCAGACTTAGTTGCGTCTCGGCCTCGAGATGGACGAGTTGATCCGGTGAACCCAGTTGCGCATCTTTTTGCAGGGTGTTGAGCAAAGCGTTGAGATCCACGTCTTCAGCGCTGGCGTTGTCGGCATCGACCCGCGCCAGCACCAGGATTTCACTGATCAGCGCTTCGAGCCGGTCGCATTCGCGAGTCAGGCGCGGCCAGAGTTTTTCCCGCTCTTCCGGATTGGCCCGCTCGGCCAACGCCAGCGCAATGCGCAGCCGGGCAAGCGGGGAGCGCAGTTCGTGAGACACGTCCCGCAGCAATTGCCGTTGGCTGCCGATCAGGCTTTGCAGGCGTGCGCCCATGCGGTTGAAGTCGTTGGCTAGCACGCCGAATTCGTCGCGGCGGTTGGCCAGTTTGACCAGGCTGTTTTGTTGGTAAGTGGTTTGCCCAAGGTCATGCACCGCGCCGCGCAATCGGCTGAGCGGGCGGGTGATGGAAAAGGTCACCAGCAGGCTGAACAGGGTCAATACCACAAGGGCGATACCTAGCGCACTCAACGGCCACAGCAAGCTTTCGCGATGCCAGGCGTCGAGTTCCGGGTGTGGAATGCGGTAGATGAACAGGTAGGTGTCACCACTTTTGTCGCTGGTGAACTCATCGGTGAGGCGCCGCCACGGCAGGCGACGATCATCGTTGTTCTGCCGCGCCTCAAACGCCGCCGCGCGCCTTGGGAAGGTGCCGCGCACCACCGGGTCGCCGCTCTCGTTGAGCACCTGGACGTCGATATGATATTGGCGTTTGCGCTGCTCAAGAATGTCCTGGGCTGCATCTTCGCCCTGGGTTTCGTAGGTCTGCGTCCATTGCTCGGCCAGCGTGTTAAGGCCCGGATGGCGACTGAGTATCCACGCGTCCTGGTTGAGCATGTGCCCGAGCAGAATGGAGAGCCCTGCAACCAGAGCGATGGCCAGCCAGAAGCTGGCCAGAATCCGCCAGAACAATGAGCGCACAGAAAATCCTCAAACAAACATAAATCCATGTAGGAGCGAGCCTGCTCGCGATGGACGTCAACGATAACGCGGGGGATCAGGCAACAAGTGTTGTCTATGCGCTTTTCGCGAGCAGGCTCGCTCCTACAGTAGATCAAAAGCAATGAGGCCCAACGGTGTTCAACCGTTGGGCCTGGGGTTAGCGCATTATTGCGCTTTTTGTGCCTGTTGCGCTTTCCAGGCCTTGAACTCGGCCCATTCGGCGCGACGCTCAGCTTGTTTCTTCTGGATCTCGTCGAATTGCTTCTGTTGATCCGGCTTCAGCAAGGCGCGTACGTCGGCTTCAGCTTTTTTGTGGTTGGCAGCCATTTCGTCTTTCATGGCTTTCTGATCGGCTGGCGAGAGTTTTTCCAGGTACTTGTCGACCACTTGCTTACGCTCGTGCATCTGCTCGCCCATGATCTTGCGGATCTGTTCACGCTGTTCGCGGCTCAGGTCCAGTTGGCTGTACGGGCCTTTGCCGTGCATGCCGTGCATCTGACCGCCGTGGCGCGAACCGTCCATCGGGCCACCCATCGGGCCGGTGCCTTCAGGCATGGCCATGGCAACGGTCGGCAGAGCGGCGGCGAACATCAGAGCGATAAGAGTCTTGCGCATGGTGAATCTCCTTGTCTCATTCCCGGTACGTTCCGGATGAGTACAGATTACGCAGATCAAGGTCAGTGGCGGTCAGCGGTACGTAAAGCTTGGGTAAAGATGGTTTTCCGCCGACCTGACAAACATCAACCCCGCAGGAGCTGCCGAAAGCTGCGATCTTTTGATTTTGTTTTTCAAGATCAAGATCAAAAGATCGCAGCCTGCGGCAGCTCCTGCAGGGACCGTGTAGGAGCCGGCTTGCTGGCGATCCAGGCGACGCGGTGTGTCAGAGGCTGTAGTAATAACCGCGGCTACGCAGCGCAACGATGCGCGGACGGCCATCGGGGTGCGGGCCGATCTTCTTGCGCAGGTTGCTGACGTGCATGTCGAGGCTGCGGTCGTACAGGGTCAGCTTGCGGCCGAGGGCGATTTGCGCCAGTTCCTGTTTGTCCAGTGGCTCGCCGGGCTGCTTGAGCAAGGCTTCCAACAGACGGCTTTCGGAAACGGTGAGGGTGAATTCCTGTTCATCGATGCTGACCACGCCACGCACCGGGCTGAAACACAGGTCGCCCAGTTCCACCTGGCTGGACACCGCCGCCGGGTGGCTGCGGCGCAATACGGCGCGCAGGCGGGCGGTCAGTTCCCGAGGGTCGCAGGGTTTGGCCAGGTAATCGTCGGCGCCGAGTTCCAGGCCGAGGATGCGGTCCAGCGGTTCGCCGCGGGCCGACAGCATCAGCACCGGCAAGTCCGGATGATCGCTGCGCAACTGCTTGAGCAATTCCAGGCCGCTGCCATCGGGCAACATCACATCCAGCACCACGGCCGCCGGGGAGGTTTCGGCCAGCGCACGACGGGCGCTCTGGCCATCGTGACAGGCACGGACCTGAAACCCTTCCTGGCTCAGCCAACTGCTCAGGAGCTCGCACAGCTCCTGATCATCATCAATTAGTAACAGCTCGCTCATGACTCACTCAATTTAGCCATTGTCGACGTTTTCGACTTGCCCCACTGGCGAAGATACCGCAGAGCAGGGCCAATAGCGCTACTCCGGCGCCGATGACAAACCACTGCTGCTGATCAGTCAACAAGCGCGGTATCGAACTGCCGGCCTGCACTTCCTTGAGTTGCAGCTTCAGACGCTGGTTCTCCTGGCGCAACCGGACCAGTTGGGCGCTTTCGCGTTCACCATCGGCTGTTTGCAATTGTTTGTTCAGCTCTTCCCGTTGCCGCTCGCTTTCCTTCAAGCGTTGCTGCAACTCGTTAATCTGGGTGCCGGCGCTCAGGGACAGCGGCGTCGAGCTTGCGCCCTCGGCGTGTTCTTCACCGTGGGCGGGGGCCACGATCGACAACGTGACCAACATCAGACACAACGGACCTTTGCGCATCGCGACTCCTGGTTCCAATACGAGTATTGGGGAAGTTGTCGGCCGGCAAACGAGAATAATGAGCGATTGAGCGCGCGATGAACCGACAAGGTTCACCGCGCAGAGAGGAAATTACGGCAGGACTTGCTTGAACGGCTTGACCGAAACGTTGGCGTAGACGCCGGCGGCGATGTACGGATCGGCGTCGGCCCAGGCCTGGGCGGCGCTCAGGGAGTCGAATTCGGCAACGATCAGGCTGCCGGTGAAACCCGCCGCGCCCGGATCATTGCTGTCGACCGCCGGGTGCGGGCCGGCCAATACGATACGACCTTCGCCCTTGAGCACTTGCAGGCGCTCAAGGTGAGCAGGCCGTGCGGCCAGGCGGGCTTCCAGGGAGTTGGCGACGTCTGTGGCAATGATTGCGTAAAGCATGTCAGTCCTCGGTTTTCGGCGTTGTGGTATCGGCGTCGTGCAGATGGCGGGACAGGTAGATGCCCTGGCCGACCAGGAACAGCAAAGTCATGCCCAGGCTGCCGAAGACCTTGAAGTCGACCCAGTAGCTCTGGAAAGTGAACGCGACGAACAGATTGGCGGCGCCGCAAAACAGGAAAAACGCGATCCAGGCGATGTTCAGGCGCGTCCATACAGCATCAGGCAGCGTCAGTGCGTGGCCCATGATGCGTTTGATCAGCAGTTGTTCACCAATGAAATGACTGCCAATGAACGCCAGTGCGAACAGCCAGTTCACCACCGGGGCTTTCCATTTCAGGAAGGTTTCGCTATGGAAGGCCAGAGTCAGGCTGCCGAAGACCAGGCAGGCGATGAGGGTCAGCCACTGGCTCTTCTCCAGCTTGCGCTGTTTGATGAACAGCGTGCCGTAGACCACCAGGGAGCTGATGATCAGCATCGCGGTGGCGCTGTAAATACCGCCTACAGTTACCTCGTGGCCGGCGATGTCGACGACCCGTGGATCGATTTTGAAGACGATGAAAAACAGCAGGAGCGGGATGAAATCGATGAATTGTTTCACAGTGGCAGCCAGAAGCAGGATGTGGCGGCATAATAACAAACATATGGGCGCGCGATAGCGCCAGCTGATTTGAGGTTACAAAGCCCTGTGAATGTTGATTTGCACTGCCATAGCACGGCCTCCGATGGCGCCCTGGCGCCTGCGGTTCTGGTCACGCGTGCGTTCGAGAACGGCGTGCGAGTCCTGGCGTTGACCGATCACGACACCCTTGAAGGCCTCGAAGAGGCGCGCAGCACGGCGAATTCGCTGGGCATGCAACTGGTCAACGGTGTCGAGTTGTCCTGCACCTGGGGTGGCGCGACCATTCACGTGCTGGGCTACGGTTTCGACGTCAACGCCCCACCGTTGGTCGAGGCGATTGCCAAATTGCACGAGGGACGCTGGCTGCGCTCCGAAGAAATCGGCCGCAAACTGGCGCTGAAAGGCATGCCCGGCGCGCTGGAAGGCGCCCGGGAAATCCAGAAGGAACTGGGCGACAGCGGCAACGCGCCGGCCCGTCCGCACTTCGCCGACTGGATGGTGCGCGAAGGTTTCGTCAAGGATCGCGCCGAAGCGTTCCGCAAATGGCTGGGTGCCGGCAAGCTGGGCGACGTCAAGCAACACTGGCCGACCCTGGAAGATACCGTCGAAACCCTGCGCGCGGCCAAGGCCTGGGTCAGTCTGGCCCACCCTTGGCACTATGAATTCACCCGAAGCAAACGTCGGCGCCTGATTGCCGACTATATTCAAGCAGGGGGCCACGCAATCGAGGTGGTCAATGGCTTTCAGCCTGCCGAGCAAGTGGGCAGCCTGGCCATTCTGGCCCGCGAGTTCGGTCTGCTGGTCAGCGCCGGCAGTGATTTTCATGGCCCTGGAGGCTGGTCTGAGATCGGTGAGTACCGCCCGATTCCGGAGGATCTGCCACCCCTGTGGTGTCGATTCAAACATGACCCAATTATTGCCGCCGTCTGAACAGGTAGAGAATGTGAGTCAATTTTTCCAGATTCATCCGGAAAACCCGCAAGCGCGCCTGATCAAACAGGCTGTCGAAATCATCCGCAACGGCGGGGTGGTGATTTATCCCACAGACTCGTCCTACGCCATTGGTTGCCAGATCGGCGACAAGAACGCTGTGGAGCGAGTGCGCCGTTTGCGCGGGCTGGATGACAAGCACAACTTCGCGCTGATTTGCAGCGACCTGTCGCAACTGGGGCTTTTCGCCAAAATCGACACCGGTCTGTTCCGCTTGCTCAAGGCGCACTTGCCGGGGCCGTACACTTTCATTCTCAACGCCACCCGCGAAGTCCCGCGGCTGTTGTTGCACCCGAAAAAACGCACCATCGGCCTGCGGGTGCCGAGCCATCCGATTGCCCTGGCGCTGCTGGAAGAGCTCGGCGAACCGCTGATGAGCGTGACCCTGATTTTGCCCGGCGATACCGATCCGCTGACCGATCCCTATGAAATGCGTCAGCTGCTCGAGCATCAAGTCGACCTGATCATCGACGGCGGTTTCGGCGGGATCAAGGCGTCTACCGTGATCAACCTCGCCGATGGCGAGCCGGAAGTGATTCGCGTCGGTTGCGGCGACCCCACGCCGTTCATGGCCGAGGCCTAGATGTCCGCAGTCGAACCCGTCGACAGTCAGGCCGGAGCCCAGCAAGAGCTGCCCTTCGCCATGGTCTATGGCCAGGCGGTTCTGGAAATGCCGCTGGACTTGTACATCCCGCCGGATG
Source organism: Pseudomonas sp. GL-RE-29 (assembly GCF_019947275.1). Taxonomy (NCBI): domain Bacteria; kingdom Pseudomonadati; phylum Pseudomonadota; class Gammaproteobacteria; order Pseudomonadales; family Pseudomonadaceae; genus Pseudomonas; species Pseudomonas sp. GL-RE-29. Next base: position 2,202 of record NZ_JAGYGD010000063.1, on the reverse strand, counting down.
CGCTGGAGGTGTTTCTCGAAGCCTTCGAAGGCCCGCTCGACCTGCTGCTGTACCTGATCCGCAAACAGAACATCAACATCCTCGACATCCCGGTGGCGGAAATCACCCGCCAGTACATGGGCTACGTCGAGTTGATGCAGTCGGTGCGCCTGGAACTGGCCGCCGAGTACCTGGTGATGGCCGCGATGCTGGCCGAGATCAAGTCACGGATGCTGTTGCCGCGCGCCGAAACCGTCGAAGACGAAGAAGACGACCCGCGCGCCGAACTGATCCGCCGCTTGCAAGAGTACGAGCGCTTCAAGGCGGCCGCCGAAGGCATCGACGGCCTGAGCCGCGTCGGTCGCGATGTGGTGGTGCCCAAGCTGGATGCCCCGGAAGCCCGGGCGCGCAAGCTGTTGCCGGACGTGCGTCTGTCCGAGTTGCTGTTGTCCATGGCCGAGGTGCTGCGCCGTGGCGACATGTTCGAAAGCCACCAGGTCAGCCGCGAGGCGCTGTCCACCCGCGAGCGCATGAGTGATGTGCTGGAACGGCTCAAGGGCGGCGGATTCGTGCCGTTTGTCGAGCTGTTCACCGCTGAAGAAGGGCGCCTGGGGGTGGTGGTGACCTTCATGGCCATCCTCGAACTGGTCAAGGAATCTTTGGTCGAGCTGGTGCAGAATGAGCCGTTCGCGGCGATCCACGTGCGAGCCCGAGCCGAATAACGAGTCGAATCATGAACCTGAGTGAACCCCGCGAGCTGGCACCTTTGCTCGAAGCCTTTCTGTTGGCCTCGGGAAAACCGCAATCCCTGGAGCGCCTGTATGAACTCTTCGAAGAGGGCGAACGGCCCGAGCCGCCGGTTTTCAAGAAAGCACTGACGATTCTCGCCAAGTCCTGCGATGGCCGCGCCTTCGAACTCAAGGAGGTTGCCTCGGGCTATCGCCTGCAAATCCGCGAAAAGTTTTCGCCGTGGGTCGGTCGTTTGTGGGAAGAGCGCCCGCAACGTTATTCCCGCGCAATGCTCGAAACCATCGCCCTGATCGCCTATCGCCAGCCGATCACCCGGGGCGAGATCGAGGACGTGCGGGGCGTGGCGGTCAACAGTCAGATCGTCAAAACGCTGATGGAGCGCGAGTGGATCCGCATCGTCGGTTACCGCGACGTGCCGGGCAAGCCGGCGATGTTCGCCACCACCAAGGCGTTTCTCGATCACTTCAACCTGAAAAACCTCGACGATCTGCCGCCACTGGCCGAACTGCGCGAACTGGAGCCCGATCCGGTACTCGATTTCGACGACGCGCCGGTGCCACCAGGCTTGCAAGAACTGGCGGACGCCAGCGCCGAGCCGGAAGAACCCAAGGAAGAGACCAGTTTCCATACGCTGTTGCTGGAACTGGACACCATGGAGGAGGGGCTCAAGACTGACTTCGATGACTTGTTGCGCGATGGTGAGGCGTCCGAGCCTGATGCGGAATTCGCTGACGTTCAGCCGGAGACCGAAGTCGTGCAGATCGAAGCGGAGTCTGAGCCAGAAATCGAACCTGAGCAGGAAGACGACATCCTCGGCGTTGCCGAAGCGCGCGAAAAACTCCTCGCTGCCGTCGCTGCCCTGGAACATCCGAAACCCGAGCTCAGTGACGAAGAAGCCGAAGCGCTGGCCCTGGCCGAAGCCATCGAAGCCGAACGCCGCGAGTTCGAAGACTGACCTAGATCCCGTAGGAGCCGGCTTGCTGGCGATCGCATCACCGCGTTCACTCAGATACACCGCGTTGACCGCATCGCTAGCAAGCCAGCTCCTACAGAAGGCCTACAGCGTCCGCACCACCGATCGGCGGAAAAACCAGGATCGCCGGCAAGCCGAGCGCCGCGAGTTCGAAGACTGACCTGGATCCCGTAGGAGCCGGCTTGCTGGCGATAGCATCACCGCGGTCACTCAGATACACCGCGTTGACCGCATCGCTAGCAAGCCAGCTCCTACAGAAGGCCTACAGCGTCCGCACCACCGATCGGCGGAAATACCAGGTACCGCCGGCAAGCCGAACGTCGCGAACGTGAAGACTGACCTAGTTCCCGTAGGAGCCGGCTTGCTGGCGATCGCATCACCGCGGTCACTCAGATACACCGCTTTGACCGCATCGCTAGCAAGCCAGCTCCTACAGAAGGCCTACAGCGTCTGCACCACCGGTCGGCGGAAAACCAAGTATCGCCGGCAAGCCGAACGCC
>NZ_JAGYGD010000062.1:0-13068 GCF_019947275.1 Pseudomonas sp. GL-RE-29 | reverse complement strand
CGTGTCAGCCACATTGATGTTGACTGACACGTCATCGCCAGCAAGCCGGCTCCTACAACGGGTTTTGTTGATCTGCAGACATAAAAAAGCCGCAACCCTGAGGTTGCGGCTTTTTCATTTCAGCGTCGATCAGTGAGCAAACAGCGAATTGCCCTTCTGCCCCGCCAGTTTCTCCGGTTTGATCAGGAACCGCGCCAGTGCCGGCAACAGCCACAGTGCACCGAACATGTTCCAGAGCAGCATGAAGGTCAGCATCAGACCCATGTCAGCCTGGAACTTGATGGCCGAGAAGATCCAGGTGCACACGCCGATGGCCAGGCACAGGCCGGTGAACAATACGGCTTTACCGGTGGACTTCAGGGTCTGGTAATACGCCTCTTGCAACGGCAGTCCGGCACGCAGGAAACTTTCCAGTCGACTGTAGATGTAGATGCCGTAGTCCACGCCAATCCCCACCCCGAGCGCCACGACCGGCAGGGTCGCGACTTTCACGCCGATGCCCATGAACGCCATCAGGGCGTTGCCGAGCACCGAGGTCAGCACCAGCGGCAACACGATGCACAGGGTCGCCGCCCAGGAACGGAAGGTGATCATGCACATGACCGCGACGCAGATATACACCAGGATCAGGATGGTCAGTTCGGACTTCTTGATCACTTCGTTGGTGGCCGCCTCGATCCCCGCGTTACCGGCCGCCAGGATGAACTCCAGGTTCTCGGTGTTGTGTTCCTTGGCAAACGCCTGCACCGCATGCACCGCACGATCCAGGGTTTCGGCCTTGTGATCGTTAAGGAATACCAGCACCGGTGCCAATGAACAGCTGTTGTTGTACAGGCCATCGGCCCGGGCAATGGAGTTGTTCAGCACGTCAGGGTTACGCGACAGGGTTTCCCATTTCAGGTTGCCCTCGTTCATGCCCTTGATCATTTGCTTGGACACAGTCACCAGGGAAATCGCCGACTGCACGCCCTCGGTGTTCTGCATCTTCCACATCAGTTCGTCGATCGGCGCCATGGCTTCGTAGCGCGAGCAGCCTTCGGCCTTGGTCTTCACCATCACCACCAACACGTCGGAACTGGTGGAGTAGTTGCTGATGATGAAGTTGTTGTCCTTGTTGTAGCGCGAATCCGGACGAAGTTCCGGCGCACCCTGGTCGAGGTCACCGATTTTCAGGTTCTGGCTGTACCAGAGGCCGCCGCCGAAGGCGATCAGTGCCAACAGGATCGAAACCGGGGCGACTTTGGCGCTGGCAAAGTTCGACAGCAGGCGCCAGAACGGATGCTCGCGGGTCGCGTCTTTCTTGCTGCGGGCTACGGCGCGTTTGCTGATGCCGACATAGGAAATGGCTACCGGCAGCAGGATCAGGTTGGTGAACACGATCACCGCCACGCCGATGGACGCGCCGATGGCCAGCTCACGAATTACACCGATATCGATGATCAGCAGCGTGATGAAACCCACCGCGTCCGCGAGGATCGCGATCATCCCCGGCAGGAACAGTTGGCGGAACGTGCGCCGAGCCGCCGTCAGGGCGTTTTCCGCCTCGCTGGATTGCAGGGCGATACCGTTGATTTTCTGCACGCCGTGGGAGATACCGATGGCGAAGATCAGGAATGGCACCAGCATCGAGTATGGATCGAGCCCGAAGCCGAAGAAGTGCATCAACCCCAGCTGCCAGACCACCGCCACCAGCGTCGTACTCAACACGGCGACGGTACTGCGCAGGCAGTTGGTGAACCACAACAGGAGAATCAAGGTAATGACGAAAGCGATGCCGAAGAACATCACCACCATCACCAGGCCATCGATCAGGTCACCGACTTTCTTGGCGAAACCGACGATGTGGATCTTCACGTTGGGGTTCTGTTTCTCAAACTTGTCGCGGATCTTGTCTTCGAGTTCGTGGGAGAACTTGCGATAGTCCAGCGCCAGCAACTTGCCCTGGTCCTGCGGGTCCGGGTAGGACTCCAGCAACGGGATGTCGACGATGCTCGACTTGAAGTCGTTGGCCACCAGCCGCCCTACCTGACCGGACTTGAGCACGTTGTTGCGCAGCAGGTCGAGGCTGGCCTGGGAGCCGTTGTAGCTTTGCGGGATCACTTCACCACCGGCGAAGCCCTCCTCCGTCACTTCAGTCCAGCGAACGCTCGGACTCCACAACGACTTGAGGCCGGAACGGTCAACGCCGGAGATGTAGAACACCTCGTCGTTGATCTGGCGCAGGGTCTCCATGTACTCCTTGGAGAAAATGTCGCCGTCGGTGGCTTCAACCGAAATTCGCACGGTGTTGCCCAGGTTCGCCAGATCGTTGCGGTGCTCCATCATCTTTTGAATGAATGGATGCTCGAGCGGGATCATTTTTTCGAAACTGGTGGATGGCCGGATCAGCGTGGCCTGCCAGAACAGGAAAACACTGACCAGCAGGCAGATCGTGATCACTGCCGGACGGTTGTTGAAAATCAGGCGTTCAAGAAACGTCGCCTTGTCCTGATGATGAGTACTCAAGGAAGTCATAGCTCCGCCTTCTTATTATTAACCTGGCTCATTTGCCCAGCTCGGCGCCATTTGGCGAAGTGGCGCGAACGCCGCCCTGTCCAGCCAGAATCAGATTGCCATTGCCCGCGGCAACCACCGACGAGAGCGAGATACGATCCCGGCGGTTAAAGACGCTGAAGGTCTCGCCGTTGTCGCTGCTGCTGATCACCGAACCGCCGTTGCCGACGATCACAATCGAACCGTCATCAAGCAATGTGCCGCCGGACAAACCGAATTCCAGGTCACCGCGTTCAGCCTTGAGTTCGACCTGTTCCCAGGTGCTGCCGAAATCCGTGGAGCGGTAAAGATTGCCGCGCAGGCCATAGGCCAACAGCGTATTGGCTTGCGCAGTGCCGATCACACCGAACAGCGAACCTTCATAGGGACCTTCGAGCTTTTCCCAGGTCTGGCCCCAGTCGGCAGATCGGAACATGCTGCCCTGCTCGCCAACGATGAACAGGCCTGCATCCTTGACCGCCGTGATGGCGTTTAGGTGGAACTGGTCTTCGTTGTCGAGGCGGTCGCTGACGTCTTCCCAGTTCTTCCCGCCGTCGGTGGTGGCCATCAGCGCCCCGTAGGCGCCCACGGCAAAGCCGCTGTTGGCGTCCTGGAACCAGACGTCGAGCAGCGGCGATTCGCGTTTCAGATCTTCGAATTGCTTGGTCCAGGTGATACCGCCGTCCTCACTGGCGAGGATCTGCGCGTCATGACCGACGGCCCAGCCGTGCTTGTCATCGACAAAGAACACCGAGGTCAGCAGTTGCCGGGTTGGCACCTTGGCCTGGGTCCAGGTCGAACCCTGGTCGTCGGAATACAGAATGTGCCCACGATCCCCGACCGCCACCAGGCGCTTGCCGGCGTGCACGACATCCAGAACCAGGCTTTTGCTGGCCTTGGCCGATTCAACGGAATAAACAACGTCGGATGCCGGCGCGTCAGCGGCCAGCGCAGATGCCGACCACATGGCACAACCCACCAGCGAGAGCGCTGTAGCCAGCAACGCGAATTTGCGCAGTGCCGGCGGGCGGCAGATACCCACACCCATGACAGGCTCACTCATAGACCTTCCCCCATTATTATTGTTAGGTCGTTCAACCTTTCAGGGCGCCGTAAGGGTTGCTCTCGGGATCACCTGTTTCAGAGCATAGTCTTGAAACCCGCAATCCAGAGCCCCTTCGGAAGCTGGCTTATCCTATCGGTGTTTTTGAAGGGCTGACAATCGACGGCTCGTTATCTTTTGTTAACCAGAGGGAAAGCAACCAAGGCTGAATGTTGGGGTATTAGACCGGGTGATTCTGCGGGTCTGGCCTCCGACGAATTGTATGGCGCACTCGAACCCACGCCTGACGAGCGATTTTTGTCAGTCTGTGGGCCGCTGACTCCGTAGGGTGATCCAGAACATCCCACAAGGAGGACATGGCATGATCCCGTCGATAAGTTCCACCTCAATCAATCAAACATCGCAAAGCGATGCAGGCTCAACCGCCATCTCACAAAACCTCGAAAAGGTCTGCCAAGGCAAAGCCAGTCTGGAACTGTCAAAGGAAAACCGGCAGGTCGAGTTCTCGACATCAAAGGGCTTTATCAAGTTAGCCGGTTACTTCGACACTGTGCCAAGGTCCTACTCGCCCAACCATAACGCCCAAATACTGTCCTCCGATCAGATCAAGACCAATACGAGAAACAACCTCAACACCGCACAAACCATGCACAACCTGATCAAGGAAGGATACGAACTCGCCGAACAAAAACCGCCAGTCACTTCGCCGCCGATAGAGTTGGCCACGCGCATCCAGTCCTGTTTGAGCGAGGCAGCCAACGGTCGTCTGTCGATACTTGCCTCGCCGGTTGGTTTGACCGTTGAAAAAGGCAACGTCACATCAAACAACCTCCCCACCATCGGCATGTCTGACTGGCTACAGGGTCATGACAGGCCGGATTGCTACATCGTCCTGAACGGCAACAACGACGAAACCTACGTCTCGTTCATCGCTGATAAGCTCGCGGACAGCAAACATATCAACTTCATCACCAGCGGATTTGGTGGCCACGGCACGACCGATCGGCACGCCATCGCGACCAACAAAACCGAGGGAGACCGCTTTAAACAGTTGCTCATGGAAAAAGGCGTCGATCCAAAGCGTATTACTGTAGACCCGTTCTCGACCAACAGCGGCCAAAATGCGGTTAACGTCGCCGACATCATCAACCGTGACATTCAAGATGGAAAACCACTCAGTACGGTCATTGTCAGTGGCACACCTGCCGCGGTCTTTCGTCAAACCTATACTTATGCCCAGCAACTCAAGGTAAACACCGAGTCACCTTTTCAGATTGAATCCTTTCCGTTCTGTGACGAGGCTAAATACACAACGCTCGCCGATAATCTGGCCATTATTCGAGAGTTTTCCACCACACTGAATTACTTGTTCAATACCCCGTATCTGCCGAGTGATGCGGGCGTCTACCCCGATGCATTTTTTTCCTCGGCTCTGGAGTGCCTGGCGACGTTCGCCGATAAGCTGACTGCGGACCATCCGAAAGATGCGGTTGAACAAGCGTCAGTCGTCAGTGCTATTCGAATGATCGATCAACAGATGATTGAACGATTCAAGTCGGCGCAGTTGACCCCGCAAGACAAGATGGCCGTGCGCACCGTCGACGATTTCTTCAGGTCTCTCTTCAATCCGCTGGAACTCACTTTCAATCGCAGCACGGTGTAGCCATAAAAAGAACGCCCAAATCTTTCGATTTGGGCGTTCTCGTTTCGCGGACTTATCGTCCAGAGCAACTGTTAGCTGCCTATGTCAGGCCAAGCTTTTGCTCACCACCTCAAATACATCACTGGACAGTTGCCCCGAACCGCGAATTCGCTCCAGCTCACCCTTCATCAACGCCTGACGAGCGTCGTCATACTTGCGCCACCGAGTCAGCGGCGCCAGTTGGCGTGAGGCAATCTGCGGATTGAAGCCGTTCAGCTCAATCACCAGATCCGCCAGGAAGCGATACCCGGAGCCATCCGCCGCATGGAAGTTGATCAGGTTCTGCCCGGCGAACGCGCCGATCAGTGCCCGCACCTTGTTCGGGTTCTTGATGTTGAACGCGGGGTGCTGCATCAACGCCTTGACCCGCTCCAGACCACCCGGCAGCACGCTGCCGGCCTGGACGCTGAACCACTGGTCCATGACCAGCGGGTTGTCCTTGAAGTGCTCGGCGAAACTGGCCAGTGCCTTGGCTTTCTGCTCTTCGAACGGCGAGTTCACCAACACGGCGAGCGCAGTCAGGCGTTCGGTCATGTTGTCGCAAGTATCGAACTGCTCCAGCGTTGCCGCCAATACTTCCGGCTTGCCGCTGAGCATCAGGTACGACAGCGCAATGTTCTGCAATGCGCGACGGGCGAAGTGCTTGGCTTCGGCCACGTACGGGGTTTGCTTCGACAGGTCGCGGTTGGCTTGATAACGCAGCCACAAACCTTCGAACAGCGCATCGGCCAGTTGCTTGCGCGCAAACTCGCGGGCGCTGTGAATGGCATCGACGTCGGCCACTTCGCTGATTTCGGTCAGGTACGCTTCGCTTGGCAGCGAGAGCATTTCGGCGACCATTGCCTGGTCCAGCGACTCATCGGACAGCACAGTACGCAGGGCCGAAACCAGACGCTGATCCAGCACCAGCGCTTCGCCCTTCTGCTGCTGGGCGATCAGTTCTTGCAGCACCTGCACCGACAATTGCTGGCCAGCATCCCAACGGTTGAAACCGTCGCTGTCGTGTTGCATCAGGAACATCAATTGATCGCGGTTGTAAGGGAAGCTCAGTTTTACCGGCGCCGAGAAACCACGCAGCAACGACGGCAGCGGCTGTTCGGCGATGTCGACGAAAGTGAACGTCTGCTCGGCCTCGGTCACCGAGATCACTCGGGAAGTACCTTGCGCCGACGCTTCACCGGCAAGACGCAGGGCAACTTCACCGCCCTTGCTGTCCAGCAGACCCAATTCGACCGGAATCACGAACGGCAGTTTTTCAACTTTGTCCGGGGTTTCCGGGCAGCTCTGGCGGAACGTCAGGCTATAGGTTTTTGCCGCAGCGTCGTAGGACTCGCTCACCGCCAAACGCGGCGTGCCGGCCTGGCTGTACCAGCGTTTGAACTGGGTCAGGTCGACGCCATTGGCGTCTTCCATGGCCTTGATGAAATCATCGCAGGTCACGGCCTGACCGTCGTGCCGCTCAAAGTACAGGTCGCTGCCTTTGCGGAAGCCTTCGGCGCCGAGCAAGGTGTGGATCATGCCGACCACTTCCGAACCCTTTTCGTACACGGTAAGGGTGTAGAAGTTGGAAATCTCGATGAAACTGTCCGGGCGTACCGCGTGAGCCATCGGGCCCGCATCTTCGGCGAACTGGTGGGTACGCAGGTACGCCACGTCCTGAATGCGCTTGACCGTGGCCGAGTTCATGTCGGCGGAGAAACCGGAATCACGGAATACCGTGAAACCTTCCTTGAGCGACAACTGGAACCAGTCGCGGCAGGTCACGCGGTTGCCCGACCAGTTGTGGAAGTATTCGTGGGCGACAATCGCCTCGACCCGCTGGTGCGCGGCGTCGGTAGCGGTTTCGGCGCGGGCCAGCACGGCGCTGGAGTTGAAGATGTTGAGACCCTTGTTCTCCATCGCGCCCATGTTGAAGTCATTCACGGCAACGATCATGAAGATGTCCAGGTCGTACTCGCGACCGTAAACCTCTTCGTCCCAGCGCATGGATTTCTTCAGGCTGTTCATGGCGTGCTGGCATTTGTCGATGTTTTCCGGCTCGACATAAATGCGCAGCGCCACGGTGCGCTCGGTCATGGTGGTGAAGGTGTCTTCGACGCACCACAGATCGCCGGCCACCAGCGCGAACAGGTACGCCGGTTTCTTGAACGGGTCTTCCCAGGTCGCCCAATGCCGGCCGTCTTCGCCGGGACCGGAGGCAATCGGGTTGCCGTTGGACAGCAGCACCGGATAGCTGTGTTGCTCGGCGACCACCGTGGTGGTGAACGTGCTCATCACGTCCGGACGGTCGAGGTAATAGGTGATCTTGCGGAAGCCTTCGGCCTCGCACTGGGTGCAGAACATCGTGCCGGACTTGTACAGGCCTTCCAGCGCGGTGTTGGTTTCCGGGTGGATCTTGACGCTGGTATCGACCGTGAACGTGGTGCTGGTCGGATGCAGGGTCAGGTGATTCTCGGACAGCTGATACTGCGCTGGAGTCAATTCCTGATCGGCCAGAGTGACCGACAACAGTTCAAGCTGTTGGCCATCCAGCACCAGCGGCGGCAAGCCCGGGCCGCGCTCTGGGTTGCGGCGCATCACCAGTTGCGCATGGACCAGGCTGTGGTCCTCGAACAACTCGAAGGTCAGGTGCGTTTCGTCAATCAGGTACTCGGGCGCCTGATAGTCCTTGAGGTAGATCATCTTCGGTTGTTCGGTGCGCATGCTGGAGTCCTTACTGATGCACGGCGAGCTGATAAGCCGTGTATTTACGAATGTTGATCACGCCGGTATCGAAAATCAGGTATTGGCCCTTGATCCCCATCAGCGTGCCTTCGGCAATCGGATTCTTGTCCAGGTTGAAGCTGACGATTTTCGCCGGGTACTGCTCGACCGGAAAGCGGATTTCTAGCGGTTCGACGTCGGCAATGGTCTGGATTGCCTGTAGGCCGAATCGCTCCTGCAAACCTTGCAAGCCCTCAGCGCAGCTGTCGAACAACTGGTCACGGATCTGCGGCAGATCCACCGATACCGCGTCGCCCTTGAGCAAGGCACGCCAATTGGTCTTGTCCGCCACCTGGCTGCGGAACAGGTCTTCGACGAAGCCTGATTGCTGGCGGGTCGCGACGCGCATGATCGGCAACGCCTGACTGGCGCCCTGATCGATCCAGCGGGTCGGCAACTGGGTGGCGCGGGTGATCCCGACTTTTACCCCGGACGAATTCGACAGATAGACGATGTGATCCGTCATGCAGAACGTCTGGCCCCACTCCGGCTCGCGGCAGGTGCCGGCATCGAAATGGCAGCGTTCCGGGCTCATGATGCACACATCGCACTGGGCCAGTTTGGTCATGCACGGGTAGCAGTAACCCTGGCTGAAACTGGTTTTGGTCTTGCGTCCGCAATGGGTGCAGTGGATCGCCCCCAGGTATTCCAGACGTACCGTGGTGCCGATCAACGGATTGACCGGAACCTCGACGTCGCCCAGGCGAAATGCGTATTGCACATTCGGCCCGTCCAGGCGCGCCGACATTTTACTGATTGCACCGCGGCCAATCTCGATCAATGGATGGCATCCGACTTGAACAGGATATTCGGCACTTGAATCGACTTGGAGCTGCATTCCTGCGGGCCCATGTAGCCAGTACGCTCTTCCTCGGGAAGATTTTTGATTTCCCAGGCGATCATCGCTTGCAGCGACAGTTCGCGTTGCTCGGCGGTGAGTTTGCCACCGTCGGACCATTTACCGATTTCCACCGCCAGTTTCAGGCTCTGGTAAATATCCGGGGTGATGTTCTTGATCATTTCGTTAAAAGAGGACATTGAGTCTCCGGGCTCTTCAATTCACATAACTATTCAGGCGGCCAGTTTACGGCGGTTGTACAAACCACCCAACAAACCGGTCAAGCATCCGACGAGCAACCCGCTGACATGGGCCGCGTTGGCAATTTCACCGAAGCCGATCATCGAGACCAGCCCGGACAGGCATAGCAGCAGCCAGATCAGCATCATCGCCAATACCCCACGGGGCAGGCGATAAGCGGTATTCGGCGACAAAATCTGAAAGATCCAGCAGTGCCCGAGCAGGCCGTACAGCACCCCGGACAACCCGCCAAACAGGGTCGGGCCGCTGAAAACAAACTGGGCAAAATTGGAAACGAGGCTGAACAGCAAGGTCAAACCGATCAGGTTGACACTGCCCTGGCGCGATTCGATACGCCGTCCCAGCTCCCAGTACCACATGCCGTTCATGGCCAGGTGCAAGATACCGAAGTGGATCAGCATCGGCGTCACCAGTCGCCACCACTGCCCCGCCGCCAGGCTATCGGACAATGGCACGAAATGGATGTACTCACCGACGACGCGGTAATCAAGGAAGGTCAGCCAGCGCATCGTGTCGAGGTTGTCGCCCAACAGCGTCACTGCGCCGACGATAATGGTCAGCAGCAATACCAGTGTGGTCGCCTTGCCGTGCCGAACCTGCGAGGCGAAACTTGGCCGGCGTATCGGATGCGTCACGGGGATGTTCAGTTTTTCATCGGGGTCGCCCGCCGGAAAACGCTCGTACAATACGCGCACGTCTTCGCTGATGTTTGCCGGCACCCACAACACTTGCTCGCCTGCCTCTTCGCTGACCCGATGCGGTACCTGCATACGCTGCAGCAGTTTGACGAATCCGCTCAAATCCACCGCCAGCGGCAGACGCAATACGGCGATGGCACTCATTGCAGTACCTCCGGTCGCTCGACATCGACCCAGACAAATTTATGTGGATCAAGACGGCTTTCCTGATCCAGGCGGTAGGCGACCAGCTTGCCGTAAAGCACGGCGCTGTAATCCAGGCAGGCCAGGTTCGGGCGGATTGGCGCCGGTTTGCCACTGCGCCAGTAATGGCCGACGAACAGTAACGGCTCATCGACGCCATAGCGCAGCAAAGTGTTTTTCTCGGAAGACGTCAGTGGCGTACGGGCCACGGGGTCCGGCAAGGCGTCTGGCTGGAACACGATGTCTCCGTAGGTTTGCGGGTCGTCCTCCCAGAATTTGGTGCGGAAGAACGAACGCGTCAGGCCGTCGCCGCTGGTCATGGTCAGCCCATGGGGCAAGCGCATGTCGGTACCGCGCAGCAACCGGTCGAACACGGTGCAGGCAAAACTGCCCGGAATGGCCGACGACTGAAGGAAATGCTCGTCAACGCACCCATTGGGGAACAGTGCCCGCAGCGGCTCGATCAGGCCGGCATCCCAGCAGGCGTGCACCACGCGGAAACGCCCGGCATCGACGAATAACGGTAGCTCATAGAACCACTGTTGGAAGTCGTGCCAGTCACCCGGGTGGTTTTCGAACTGAGTCAGGGTTTCATGCAACAAACGGGCATGGCGCGGGGTGTGTTCACGCACGAATTGTTTGCCACTGCCGGGCAGTGCCGGTGTGGCCCAGCCCAACGCGTTGAATTCATGGTTGCCCATGATGCACAACGCCTGACCGGCCTCGACCATATCGTGGACAATGTGCAGCGCTTCGCGAATCCGCGGGCCGCGGTCGATGATGTCACCGACGAATACCGCCATGCGCAAGGCATGGCGCCAGACACCACCGTGTTTTTGATAACCGAGCCGGTCGAGCAAATGCTCAAGGGTCAGAGCGCAACCGTGCACGTCACCGATCAGGTCGTAGCTACGCGCGGGATCGAGCATCAGTCGCCTCCACCACCCAACTTGCTGCCCCAGCCGAGCTTGGTTCGGCAAACTTCATAGTAGTTGTGGTCGAGCGGGTGAATCAGCCGCAGCTTCTGGGCTTTTTTACTGACGGTGATGGTGTCACCGGGCGCGCAGGTGAAGTGGTTCTGCCCGTCACACGAGACTTGCGGGTAGATCTGCATATCCTTGGACACGACGATTTTCAGCTCACTGTTGCCATCGACCACAATCGGCCTACCCGACAAGGTATGGGGGTACATCGGCACAATCACAATAGCGTCGAGCTTGGGATGCATGATCGGGCCGCCCGCTGACAGCGCATAGGCGGTCGAACCGGTTGGCGTGGCAACGATCAGGCCGTCGGCCTTCTGGCTGCAGACGAACTGGCCGTCGATATACAGCTCGAACTCGATCATGCGGGTCGATTTGCCCGGGTGCAGCACCACGTCGTTCAGCGCATCGCCCTGACCAATGGCCTCGGCGTGGCGGCGGACTTCGGCCTGCAAGAGAAAACGGTTTTCAACCAGATAATGGCCGTCGAGCACTTCGGCGACTTTGACTTCCAGCTCATCAGGGCGGATATCGGTGAGAAACCCGAGGCTGCCCCGGTTGATACCAAGCACCGGAATATTGTGCTTGGCCAGCGCACGGGCCGCGCCAAGCAAACTGCCATCACCGCCCACGACAATGACCATGTCACAGACTTCACCGAGCATTTTGCGCGAGGAGGTTTGCAAACCATGGCCCGGGAGCACTTCGGCGATGGTGTCTTCGAGGATCACGTGCAGGTGACGATCGAGCAGAAAGCGCTTCAGTCGGCGGACGGTATCCAGCACCTGAGAGCTGCCCAGGCGACCGATGATGCCGATATTACGAAATTGCTCCATGGGGCCCCTAAGCTCTGCGACGGCGAAAAGCACGATTATGGGCGAAAGCGCGAGATAGACAAAATCCTTTCAGCCTCAAGGTGTGCTCGCGATTCGGGCTATGCTCGCAAGATGATCCTATTTCCAGATTTGCTGCAGTTACCCCACCAGTTGCGCCACCCCGAAGTGCGCGACCTGGCGTGGGTCATCCTGGCGCCGCCGATGCTCGGCGCCACGCCGTGGCCGCAACGTCATCCGCTGGCCGGCAGCGACTGGGTGCAGGCCCCGGAACGCCTGGAACACTGGCTGCGAAAACTCGATCGCGACAGCTATGGATTGCTGCACTGGCTGGCCCAGGCGCGTACCCGGCGCCTGGGTTTGTATTACGAACGCTTATGGCAATTCGCCGTGCAACACGCGCCCGGCATCGAGTTGATTGCCGCCAACATGCCGATCCGCCGCGAAGGCCACACGCTAGGCGAACTCGATATGCTACTGCGCGATCGCGACGGCGTGCATCACCTGGAGTTGGCGATCAAGCTTTACCTCGGCCCGCAGAACGGTGATGGACACGACACTGCCCAGTGGCTCGGCCCGGGTTGCCACGATCGGCTGGACCGAAAACTGGCGCACCTGAGCCAGCATCAACTGCCGATTTCCGCGCGCCCGGAGAGCCGCGAAGTGCTGGCGGCGCTGGATATCCAGCAGTTCAACGCCCATTTGTGGCTGGGTGGCTATCTACTCTATCCATGGCCGGGGCAGGCAGCCTCGCCCAATGGCGCGCACCCGCAGCACTTGCGCGGTCGCTGGCTGCATCAAAAGGATTGGCCGGAGTTTTCCGCGCAAAGTCCGCCCGGTCGTTGGCAACCCCTGCCCCGTCATGCCTGGCTCGCGCCGGCGCACTATCCTGCGGATCAAACCTGGAGCGCTGAACAGTTGGGTGCCTGGCTGAATGAACTGGAGCCGCTGGCACCGGCGCAATTGCTGGTGCGACTGACGGAAAATGCTCTGGGCGATTGGGAGGAAGCGGAACGATTGTTTCTGGTGGCGGATCTTTGGCCGAATGTGCCGGGGCAAGGCTCTTGAAAGATCGCAGCCTCCGGTGTAGTGGTTCAGTTTTTTTAAACCATCCCGTAGGAGGATTAAGCCGCCTGTTGCTCGAACAGCGCAGGCGGCAAGTGGTTCGAGGCGGAGTGGCAACGGCGATAGTTGTAATGCGAGATGAATTCC
>NZ_JAGYGD010000061.1:0-15308 GCF_019947275.1 Pseudomonas sp. GL-RE-29 | reverse complement strand
AGGCTGCGATCTTTGCTTTAAAGCCCCTGCTGCAAAGCCGGATCATCCGGGTTCATCTGCTCAAGCTGCGCCAACAGAATCTGCACGTTCTGCAGTTGTCCGCTTTCTTTCCAGTAATTGATCAACAAGACCCGCGCCTTACGGTCATTCGGATGACGCTGGACGATTTCCTGCAACTGCTTCTGCGCCGCTTCCAGCTCTTGCTCACCGTGCAACGTGGTGGCCAAGTCGTAGCGGTAATCCTTGTTGTCAGGCTCAAGTTCCACCGCTTTGGAGAGGCCGAGCAGGGCGAACTCACTTTGATCGTGATGCAACAACCAAAGTCCCAGTGCGTGTTGCAGATACGCCGAGTCGGGTTGCGCCTTCAGTTGTTTGGCCAACAGCTGTTGGGCCGCGCCGTTCTGGCCGAGTTTATCCAGCACTTCAATCTGCATCACTAGCGCCGGCAGGTTGTCGGGCGCCAGGCGCAAGGTCTGTTCCAGGGCCTGTTGTGCCTCTTTGAATTCGGCATTGTGCAGGTACAAGCGGGCCAGCTGATATTGATTTTCAGCGCTTTCCGGGGCGTTTTTCAGTACCTGTTGCCAGGCATCAATGGCCTGTTCCAGCGGCCCGAAGTACAAGCCGAGATCATCCGGCGACAGCCCCAGCAGCGCGTTGACCGCAGCAAAGCGCACATTCTGGTCACTGTCATCGAGCAGCGGCCCGAGCAACAGACTGCGCTGCCCACTGGGCACCAAGCCGCTGATGCTTTTGATCGCCGCAATGCGCACCTCGGGCGCCTCATGCTGCAAGTCCGCATCCGCCAGTTTCAGGGCCACGGAACTGGGGTAGTTGGGCAGTTCGGCATGCAGCCACACGCGCCGTTTCGGCGAAATATCAGGGCGAGCCAGTTGCTGGTAAAGCACCCGCGCCGCACCCGGCTGGCCGGCACGGGCCTTGGCCAGTGCTTCGCTGTAACCGCGTTTGATGGCCTCCGGTATTACAGGGGTAGTACTGCGCAGAAACGTCCATGCAAGGACGATGGCGAACAGGGCGCAAAGGCTGATAAGTAGATAACGGCGGGAATGAGACATGCAGAATCCGGGTTGGGAAGCTTTTGCAAAGTGGTCAGCTTCGGTCAGGGAGGGGCTGTGAGTCAAACCTTGGGCTTTTTTTGAAAGAGGATGTTGGGGCGGACAAATAACCTGTATGCATCTGATCTGATTAATGCGAACAAGCATGCCACCTTTTAAAGACGTTACCGCAGCCGGTCATCTGTCCCACACACATGCATCGAACAACTCTGCGCAGATGCGAGGTCCACTGCCAAATCACCTTTTGCACGCCCACAATGATTGCGCTTCCCTGCGTTCAATTCCCGTGATGAAGCTCAATGGTGACGTGCCCTCGCCGGTCCTTGATGCGCCTACGCTTTTTTCGGCGAGGGTCGACTTTATGAATCAGGCCGATCTTGACCGGCAATGGACCGCACTAAAGAAAACACTCTGTGATGAAACGCTCTGCGAACAGGAAGCGTATGCGGTTCTCAGCAGCGGCATTCTGCAGACGCCAACCGGCAAGGCCGTTGCCGGACTGTTTGCCGACGCGATGTTGCGCTCGATTCGACCTGTCGGGCAGCTGAGTGAAGAGCGGCTGGAAAAGATCGTCGACGTGATTTGTCATTTGCCACCTCAGCAATGGCAGGCGGCGTTGGGCGAAGCGGTGCGGTTTTCGCCTGGGCAAAGCGCCGACAGCGTGACGGGATTCATTCAGGCGCAGCTGGAACGCTCAGGTGCGCAGCGCGACGAGCGCATTGCCAACGACGAGTTGCTGTCGGATACGCAATGGGAGGGCGTCCAACACGTTGCCCGGCAGGCCCGACAGTACATTCGCCATTCAAGCGACAGCCAGCTCAACAGTGCATTGATGATGCTTGAAGACATGCGCAACGTGCGTCCCACGCCTCAAGAAGCACGGCACTTCCTGGCTGAGTTCGTTAAGCAACTCGACAACCCTCCACCGGGCGAACGCGTGCGTTGGCCGGAGCGTTTTCCCAAGGATGTCGAAGCTGTTTACGCGCAGTTAAAACCTGCTGAACAGACAGTGCAATCGTGGCTGGAATGGAGCATCGGGCCTAGCTGGCTGGAGAGTCTCGTTAGCCATCCGGTTTCGTTGTCGGCTTCAGTGAAGGCGCTGTTAGAAAACTTCACTTCGGGGGCGTCCACGGAATCGATTACACAGCCACAGGCCCAGGTTAGTTCGACCTCATTGCTCTCGAAGCTGCAAAAATTTGAGCGAAGTGCAGACTTTTCGACCTTCTCCCCGACAGGCCCTCTGATTCCGACCACCTTGGCCGAGTCGTTCGTCTGTGTCTTGAATGTGCTGAGTGCAGTGCAACCGTTATTGAACTTGCCTAGCCCGCCGCCACATAAGCTTCAGGCAACTCAAGACATGCCTGTACTGCCGCAGGATCCCAATGGAGAAACTTCGCCAGCCAATGCGCAGGCATTCCCATCGTGGGAAACGCTGGAACTGTTTGCAGCGCAGGCCGATGAACTTGCTAGCCAATTCATCAACAGTTTCATGCCATGGGACAGTGCCTATGCGCAAGACGTTGAGGCGGCCATGGAAATGCTCAACGAAGCGCAGAACGTCTATAGAGATACAACCAGACTTTTGGACGACTCTCAATCTGCCTCACTCTCCGCGCGCATGTCAGAGATGGGCGAGCGGTTGCACGACTGGCTCAACAGGATGAGTGTCAGTCTGGTCAGCACTGGTGCTGCCGTCCTCAGCCAAACCGGCGACTTGATTGAACGCCATCCACGCACTGCGATAGGCGCTGTTGCCGCTTACGTGGCGGTCGGCAACTTTTACGCCAGTTGGTTTCTGCCTGAACCGCAATCCCCGGATGATTCACCACAAGAGGCACTTGATTTCGATGAACTGGATGAAGCGTTCGTAACTTATGAAAAAACCATTGAGGGCATAGACGGACTGTTCGAGGAGCAGCCGGAGTTCGCCTTGGTAGTTGAAACGCTTATCAGCCAATCCGATTACCTTGATCCCGCTGATGATCCTCAGTTGGCAGAGGAAATCGAGGCGCTTTTAATGCAGCCCATGCCAGGCGACCTCAGTGTGACGTATCAGGAATACATTGAAGAACTCATCGAGTTGGCGCATTTAGAGGCGCTCGAAGAGTTTGAGGATGATGCCGAGGGCGAACCAACAACGCAGCCTGGATCCGGTGGGCAAACGGTATTTGACGCGACGGACCCTGTTCGCAAAAAAAGAAGTCTGCAAGGCATGTCTAACCAACCGGCTGAGAAGGGATCGGGGCCTGTACAGTGGCTGATTACAGCGGGGCGAGGCTCGATATACGCACGCGCTTCAGGTGGCTCGGATGACGTCATCGCTCCTACTCTGACGATCAAACAGGCCGCGGATAAATTCGTCGAAACCATTGAAGACATGCAGCGGTTGTCTGATCCTTCGATGTTCATACGCAAAGCCATTGCTGATACGATCGTCGACTCGGATTTGCCACCTCACATTAAGTCGGCCCTGAATTTCAAGACGAAATTCAATGTCACTTTCGAAACCCGTCGTGGGCTGCTCGAGGACTACAAACCGCTTTACACCCGTCGATATAAAGAGTTCGATTTGGCGCAGTTGTTTGCTGGGCAGCATAGAAAATGGGCAAAGGGTCGCGAAGAAATTCTCATACCCTGGCCGAATGGGTATACCGCTGAATTCAAAAACACAGTAGACCGAAATAATTTCGAAGAACAATACAAGGTTCAATCAGAAGCAGCATTTTCGCAACCCGGTTTTAATGACCTTTGGAAGCTACATAAGCAAAAGGAACTCCATCATACCCTCGTGGAATATTTGCAGGGAGAGCAGGGTTCGGTGGAAGGCAAGAGAGCCGCGAGAAATTTCCTGAATGGCGTTTTTCCGCCGCAACTCATCTCCATTCGCGACGGAGGGCTCAGCGCTCCCGATAAAGTGAGTAATGCAGTGTACTTGTACGATGCGACAGAAAACGTGAGGTTGTTCGTTTTTCTGGGCGGGAACAGCACAGTGATTGAACACCCGGTCGAGCTTTTGCAAAGAACCAAGTCGATAGAGAAATTTCCGGAACTCAGTCAGCTGTTGTCGCGTCGAATTGATTTGAAGGAGTTTCTGGCGCGTGACGAATATGATTTCAAATACAGTCTGGGCTATATCGATCCGGAGAGACTAAAGTTTAAAGTGTGGGATTATATTGAGGTGTTGCTCAATAATTTGAAGTTGATTGATAAGATCAATGGGAAAATACCTTATGAGGCAGTTGTAATTGATTGGGGATATCGAGACAGCGACTCAGTTTTTGAAGAGCTTTTTAATCGGCAAAAAGATCAGGTAGCGTCTGCTATAGACGTCTTGACTTCCACCCCTGACGAACGAATGACCGATAAGATTCTTGAACTAGTAGCGGACGTTTTCGCGAAGCTGTCGATATGTACGGCATTCTTGCCCGGGACGGGTAGTCTGGCCGCTGGCGTGTCGATGCTGTTTGGGCTGGCCTCCTCAGCGACGGATTTTGCACGGGGTGAACTGGAAGACGATCCTGAAGTGGCGGCACAACATAAAGCCGCCGCTCTTCGGGGGGCGGTGCTTGAACTCGCCGGGCCATTCGTAGGGCGACTGGTTGGTAAGGAGCTGACTAAATCGGTACACAACCGTATTGGCGCCGAAGTCCTTGATCGCATGGCGGCAAAAGATCTAATGCCAAAAAACATAGCCAAGTATTTTTCTGCAACGCGGTCGCGAAATGTGGTACTGACTGCGGCCAAGAAAATACCTAAATGGATTCCTCCGGTTGTCAAAAAGAGCGAAGAAGTCAGCGCGAAAATCAACAAGAAATTCGTAAACCAGCGAACCGTAAACCAGATAAATAATTTGCGCGAAGGTCCGGAAATTGCGCAACGTTTAATGGATGAAACGGGTTATACCTATTTTGCGAGCCCGTCCAAAGGGTATGTCTATAAAGGTTTTGTCATGCGTGGCGATATGAGGAAACCGAAGGTCGTCTTTGCGGATGGGTTCAAGTTGCGCACGCCTGTTAAAGACATTGGCGATGTAAATGGAATGCGCGGTGGATTTGGTGGAGGCAAAGATGCCCTCGATCTTGATGGCGCTGGTATATCCACTTCTGCCTTTTACAGTGAGAGTGGTGCAGGAGCCTTTCAATATGGGGGCAAGAGGGGGGGCTATACGTATGTCATTGATGGTAGAGATATGGAAGGGTTTCATCTGTATCAAAATCATGAATGGGCTTCACGTCCGACCTCTAAGTTGCGACACAAGCCTTACGAAATAAACTATGGAGAGAATATCCCGTCATCAAACATATTGGGTGCTTATGACAGTAATGGAATTTACATACCAAATCCTTCAGGTGTGAGTAGAAGCATTGATTTAAGTACGCCTGCGTCGGGCCTGAAAAAGGCTCCTGTTATCAAGAATGTTCCAATACGTAATAGCACAGATAACGCCGCCTATTTGGCTCCGGGGTTTGGCACTTAACCTGTCGAGACCCCAAACCTATGGCTACGCTTGTTGAGGACAAATCAACGAGCGTCCCCATGCAAGCGCTGCTGCAATACTTCAAGGCGATCATCCACCCCGGCCCCGGGGTGTTGCTGTTCGCCTTGAGAACCATTGCCGCCGGGCTGTTGACGTTGTACCTGGCCTTTGTGTTCGACCTCGACCAGCCCAAGTGGTCGATCATGGCCGTGGTCATCATCAGTCAGCCATTGGGTGGGATGGTGCTGGCTCGCAGTTTCGGTCAGGTCATCGGCACCACCGTGGGCGCGGCGGTTGCCGTGATTATCATGGCGATTTTCCCCCAGGCCCCGTTGCCTTTCATTATTACCTTGTCGTTGTGGCTGGCGCTGTGCACCGCCGGTGGCACTTTGTTGCGCTACACCAGCTCCCAGGCGTTTGTGCTCAGCGGCTATACGGCGGTCGTGGTGGGGCTGCTGGCGGTGCCGGATCAGGATGGCACCTTCTTGCTGGCCGTGACCCGCGTGACCGAGACGCTGCTGGCAGTGGCCTGTGTCTGTGTCGTCAGTCTGCTCACCGCGCGCCCGGAGTCGGTAGCCAAGGATTACTTCGCCAGAATCGACCAAGTGATCAAGTTGCTGGCGACCCATGCCGCCGCCGTTATTCGTACCGAGGAAAGCGAGGCCGACTTTCATCGTCGGCAAATGCAGCTGCTTGGGCAAATCAGTGCTCTGGAAGGGGTACGCCGGCATTTGTATTACGACGCGCCGCGGTTGCGTAGTGCAGACGATCTGGTGCAATTGCTTGGCAATCAATTGGTGCTGCTGACGGCAAGGCTCACCGCGTTGCGCCATCAGCGCGAATTGTTGCTGGAACGCTGGGAAGGCGAGATCCCCAGTGAAATACAGCATTTGCTTACCGAAGAACTGGTCTTTCTCGATGAACTGGCCTGGGAAGGGCGAGCGCTGTCGAGCGAGCAGCGGCGCCAGTTTTCTGCGTTACAAAAGCGTTTCGATGCGCTGGCTTACCGTTCGGAGCAACTGACCGAGCCCTTGAAAGCGACTTTGCGCTCGCTGTCATGGTCGTTGCGCTGGGAACAGGCGCGCATGCTGCAGCAGCTGGAAACGATTCTGGAATTGAGCGATGTGATCCAGAGCGGGCGCAAGGCCAGCAGTGTTTATCGCGGTCAGGCCAACCCGTTGCATCTGGATTTCACCCTGGCGGCGATGAACGCCATCCGCGCTTACTGCGCATTGATGGTGGCCGGGCTGATCTGGATTGAAACCGGATGGGACGGTGCCCGGGGCGGGATGGTGGTGGTGGGGATTCTTTGTTCCTTGATGGCGACGTTTCCCCGGCCGCTGTTGGCTGCCCAGAGCTTTGCCCGGGGGCTGGCACTGGCGCTGGTATTGTCGTCGTTTCTTCAGTTTGCGCTGGTGCCGATGATCAGCAGTTTTGAGTTATTGGCGCTGCTGCTGGCGCCACTGCTATATGCCGTCGCGGTGGGATTGTCCAGTCCGCCCACAACGGGCACGGGGATTGGGCTCGGGTTGATGACGTGTCTATTGTTGGGCCCGCAAAACACCGGGACAGGACAAAACAGCGCGATCCAGTGGTTCGAGTTTGCCGGCGCTTATGTGTGCGCGGCCACGCTGGCGTTGAGTGTCTATGCCCTGATATTCCCCTTCAGGCCGGTATTGCGGATTCGCCGGTTGTACAAGGAGAACTGCGAGCAGGTCTACGCCTTGCTGAAAACCCCGGCCACCGATGAAAACCAGTTTGCCTTCGAGAGTCGCATGGTCGACCGCCTGACCATGATGCTGGGATTGTTGCCCGCCATTCAGGACAAGCCATCGCGTGACCTGTTCGACGTCAGTCTGGGATGCATGGCGCTCGGCATCGCCTTGAACCAGCTCAGGCAGCAGGCGCAGAACAACACGTTGCTCAACCCGCAGATGCAAAGTCGATTGTTCGCCACGGTTCGCGAAACCGGCAGGCTGGTTGCTGGTCGGCCCGACATTGAGGTGGATCGTGTACTCGACAGCCTGCACGCATTGGGCGATGAACTGGACGCGCTGCATTCCAGCGTCCATGAACACCTGTGGTCGGTGTTCCGCATGCGCGTGGCGCTGTTGATCGTGGTGTCATTCCTTGAACGCCACCGTCGACACTTCGAATCCGTCAACTTGCAAGGAGTGCCTGCGCTTGCTCATTGATCTGGAAATAGGCGGCGTCTACCTGCCGCCGATCGCCCAGGCGTTACTGCTGGGAGTGCCGGTTTTCCTGGTGCTGGACTGGGTCCTGCGGCGCCTCGGCGTGTTGCAGTTTGTCTGGCATGAAGCGTTGTTCGAAGGCGCGTTGTACGCCTGCGTGTGCGCGACGCTGATCCTGCTGATGGGAGCCTGATGCCGTGAAGAAGATCCTTGCGCAACTTACGACGCTGGCGGTGGTGGCGCTGGCATTTGTGCTCGGCTGGTTTGCCTGGGAGCATTACACCCGCGCGCCGTGGACCCGCGATGCCCGAGTGCGCGCCGATGTGGTGACCTTGTCTGCCGATGTCGCGGGACGCATCGTCAAACTCGGCGTGCACGACAACCAGCACGTGGATAAGGGCCAGTTGTTGCTGGAGATCGATCCCTCGCGTTACCTCCTGGCGGTGGAACACGCCAAACGCTCGGTGGAAGTGGCGAAAGCTTCACTCGGGCAATCCGAGGCCACCATTGTTGCCAGCCAGGCGCTGCTCAGGCAGCGTCAAAGCGAAGAGCGTCGCCGACGGACCCTCAAGGAGCGCTCGGCGATCTCCGGCGAAGAGTGGGAGAAATCCAGCACCGAAGTCTCGGTGGCCCAGGCTGATTTGCTGCGCAACCAGGCCAACCTGGGTTTTGCCCAGGCCAACGTGCAACTGGCTATCGCGGCATTGGCCGAGGCTGAGCACGATCTGGAGCGCACCCGGGTCGAATCGCCGATCAGCGGCTTCGTTACCAATCTGCTGACCCGTCAGGGCGACTACGCAACGGCGGGTGGTCCGCTGGTGGCCTTGGTGGACGCTGACTCGTTTTATGTCAGCGGCTACTTCGAAGAAACCAAGCTGCCGCGAATCGGGGAAGGTGACCGGGTCGACATCGAGTTGATGAGTGGCGAACGTTTTGGCGGCACCGTGCAAAGCATCGCCTTCGCCATCGCCGACCGGGAAAACCTGCCCGGCGGACGGTTGCTGGCCAACATCAACCCCAGCTATACGTGGGTCAAACTGGCGCAGCGGGTGCCGGTGCGGATCAAGATCGATGACGATTACGCCGGCAAAGACAAGCTACGGGCGGGGACCACAGCAACCGTGACCGTCCAGGAACACCGCTAACCCTGTAGGAGCTGCCGAAGGCTGCGATCTTTTGATTTTGATCTAAAAAAGAAAAGTCAAAAGATCGCAGCCTGCGGCAGCTCCTACAGGGAGTTGTGTTGTGAGCAAAAAAAACCCCGCGACCGAATGAGGCGCGGGGCAAAGGAATTGGTTGGTTGCGGCCAACCAAAGGAGCTCTTTAAAAAACGTTACTTGCTGGCAACCGTCTCTGGCTGCCAGCCACCGCCGAGTGCCTTGTAGATCGCGACGATGCCGCGGTACAGGTCGACTTCTGCCTGGGCCTGGGTGTCTTCCGCCGCCAGACGCTCGCGCTGGGCATCGAGCAGGACGAGGAAATCCACCGTGCCTTCGCGATAGCGGATTTCCGCCAGATCGGCAGCGGATCGGCTGGACTCGCTTTGACGAATCAACGAAATCAGGCGCTGCTGGCGTTTGCCGTAGTCGCTGAAGGCGTTTTCCGATTCTTCCAGGGCCAGCAACACTTGCTGCTCGTAAGTCGCCAGCGCGCCTTCGGCGTCAGCATCGGCGCCGCGAATACGGGCACGCACGCTGCCCAAGTCGAATGCGGCCCAAGTGATGCTCGGGCCCAGTGCCCAGGCGTTAGCCGCCGAAGAACCGATCTGCGAACCACGCCCGGCGGTGAAGCCAAGGAAGCCACTCAAGCTGACCTTGGGGAACAAATCCGCCTTGGCCACGCCGATACGGGCGGTGGCCGACGCCAATTGCCGTTCGGCACTGAGAACATCCGGACGGCGTTGCAGTAACTCGCCTGGATCGCCGATCGGCAGAGCCTTGGCAATCGCCGGTAGGTTTTTGGGGCTCAGATCCACGCTCAACTTGTCCGGACGTTCACCCAGCAGCGTGGCGATGCGGTTCTTCTGCCGAACCTGCTCAGCCTGCAGTTGCGGCACGCTGGCTTCAACAGAGGCCAAGCGCGCATCCGCACGCTCAACATCGAGCTGATCGCCAACACCCGCATCACGCAAGCTGATGGTGATCTTTCGCGATTCCTGCTGGTTGTTCAGGTTGGCCAGGGCGATTTTCTCGCGCAGTTGCGCACCCCGCAGTTGGCCATAGGAGTCCACCAGTTCAGCAATCATGGTGACTTGCAGTTGGTACAGATCCGCCTCGAACGCTTGCTGTTCGGCATTGGCCGATTCCAGATTGCGCTGGATACGACCGAACAGATCGATCTCCCACGCCATGTCCAGGCCCAGGTCGTAGCGTTCGATATTGACCCGTTTGGTGGTCTCGCCCGGAATCTGGCTTTTGCCCAATTCACTGCTGGCACGGCTGGTGACGGTCGGCATGGCGTCATTGCTGACGTCATCGCGAATCGCCCGTGCCGCTTTCCAGCGAGCGAAGGCTACGCGCAAATCGCGGTTGCCTTTCAGGGACTCTTTCACCAATTGGTTGAGCGTCGGGTCTTCGAACTGCTGCCACCAAATGCCTTCGAAACGCGAGCGGTCGAAGTTTTTCTGACCGGCCGCGCCATCGGTGGCCGTGGTGATATTGGCCGGTTCCGTGGCTGGGGTCTTGTAGTCCGGGCCGACTGCACAGGCGCTTAGCGCCAGTACCAGCAGGCTCGGCAGGAAGGCTTTCAAACTCATCAATGCGACTCCAGCTGATTTTGCAGTTTCAGCGCTTTGGCGGCCTTGCGTGCCTCACCGCGTTCGACGAAGTTACGGATCAGTACGTAGAACACCGGCGTCAGCAACAGACCGAAGAAGGTCACCCCGAGCATTCCGGAGAACACCGCCACACCCATCGCATGACGCATCTCGGCACCGGCACCGCTGGAGAACACCAGAGGCACCACACCCATGATGAACGCGAAGGAGGTCATCAGGATCGGGCGCAGACGCAGGCGGCATGCTTCAAGCACGGCGGCCAGCGGGTTCATGCCTTCTTCCTGTTTATCCTTGGCAAACTCGACGATCAGAATCGCGTTCTTACAGGCAAGCCCCACCAGTACGATCAAACCGATCTGGGTGAAGATGTTGTTGTCGCCGCCCGAAGCAATCACACCGGTAATCGCCGACAGCAGGGTCATCGGTACGATCAGGATCACCGCCAGTGGCAGGCTCCAGCTTTCGTATTGAGCCGCGAGCACCAGGAACGCCAACAGTACGCAGAGCGGGAACACGAACAGCGCGGTGTTGCCGGACAGAATCTGCTGGTAGGTCAGGTCGGTCCATTCGTAAGTCATGCCGTTCGGAAGTTCTTCCTTGAGCAGTTTCTCGATGGCTTTTTCTGCCTGGCCGGAACTGTAGCCCGGGGCTGCGGCACCGTTGATTTCTGCGGTAACGAAACCGTTGTAGTGCGAGACGCGATCCGGGCCCGAGGTGTCGCTGACCTTGATGAAGGTCGCCAGCGGGATCATCTCGCCCTTGTTGTTACGCACTTTCAGCTGACCGATCTGGTCGGATTCGAGGCGGAACTGCTGTTCAGCCTGAACGTTGACCTGATAGGTGCGACCGAAGCGGTTGAAGTCGTTGGCATACAGCGAACCCAGGTAAATCTGCAGGGTGTCGAAGATGTCGCTGACAGCCACGCCGTGGGTCTTGGCTTTTTCCCGGTCGATGGCGGCATCGACCTGCGGCACGTTCACGGTGTAGCTGGTGAACAGGCCGGCCAGTTCCGGAACGCTGTGGCTCTTGGTGATGATGTTCATGGTTTCTTTGTACAGCTCTTCGTAGCCCAGGTTGCCCCGGTCTTCGATTTGCAGGCGGAAACCACCGATGGTGCCCAGGCCTTGTACCGGTGGCGGCGGGAAGATCGCCATGTAGGCTTCCTGAATCCCGGCGTACTGGCCGTTCAAGGCACCGGCAATCGCACCGGCGGACATGCTCGGGTCTTTACGCTCATCGAACGGTTTCAGGGTCACGAAGACGATGCCGGCGTTCGGGCTGTTGGTGAAGCCGTTGATCGACAGGCCTGGGAAGGCCACCGCACTTTCCACACCCGGCTGTTTCAGCGCCAGGTCGGACATGCGCTTAATCACGTCTTCGGTACGGTCCAGGCTCGCGGCGTCCGGCAGTTGCGCGAAGGCCACCAGGTATTGCTTGTCCTGGCCGGGTACGAAACCGGTCGGGGTGCTGGAGAAACCGAAGAAGGTCAGGACCATCAGGCCGGCATACAGCAGCAGGGCGATACCGCTTGAGCGGATCACGCGGGCAACGGTGCCGACATAACCATGGCTGGCCTTTTCAAAGAAGCGGTTGAACGGACGGAACAACCAGCCACCGAAGATCTTGTCCAGTACCTTTGAGAAACGGTCTTTCGGTGCGTCATGACCTTTCAACAACACGGCAGCCAGTGCCGGCGACAGGGTCAGCGAGTTGAAGGCGGAGATCACCGTGGAAATCGCGATGGTCAGGGCGAATTGCTTATAGAACTGCCCAGTCAACCCGGAGATGAACGCCGCCGGGATAAACACCGCACACAGCACCAGCGCCGTGGCGATGATCGGACCGGTCACCTCACGCATGGCGCGCTTGGTGGCTTCGACCGGGGTCAGTCCCAGTTCGATATTTCGCTCGACGTTTTCCACCACCACGATCGCATCGTCGACCACGATCCCGATCGCCAGTACCAGGCCGAACAGGGACAAGGCGTTCAGTGAGAACCCGAATAAGTGCATCACGGCAAATGTACCGATCAGCGAAACCGGCACCGCCACCAACGGAATGATCGAGGCGCGCCAGGTTTGCAGGAACAGGATCACCACCAGGACAACGAGGATCAGCGCTTCGAACAGGGTATGAACCACCGCTTCGATGGAGCCGCGCACGAAGATCGTCGGGTCATAGACGATGCTGAAATCCATGCCTTCCGGGAAGTTCTTCTTAAGCTCGGCCATTTTCGACCGAACCTGGTTGGAAATTTCGATGGCGTTGGAGCCTGGACGCTGGAAGATCGGGATCGCCACTGCCGGCTGGTTATTCAACAGCGAACGCAAGGCGTATTGGCTGGAGCCCAGTTCAACACGAGCGATATCTTTCAGGCGAGTGATTTCACCGTCGTCGCCGGAGCGAATGATGATGTTCTCGAACTCTTCCTCGGACACCAGACGTCCTTGAGTGTTAACCGACAACTGGAACGCCGTGGCATTTGGCGCAGGCGGCGCACCCAGCGCACCGGCCGCGACCTGACGGTTCTGCTCACGGATCGCGGTCACGACGTCGGTTGCGGTCAGGTTGCGCGAAGCGGTCTTGTTTGGGTCGAGCCAGACCCGCAGCGAGTAATCGCCCATACCAAACAACTGCACATCGCCGACACCGCCCAGACGCGCCAGCTCATCCTTGATGTTGAGCAGGGCGTAGTTGGACAGGTACAGCATGTCGTAGCGTTTGTCCGGCGACGTCAAGTGCACAACCATGGTCAGGTCGGGCGACGCCTTGTCCACGGTGATACCGATGCGCGTCACTTCCTCGGGAAGTTTCGGCTCGGTGCGGGTCACGCGGTTCTGCACCTGCACCTGCGCGTTGTCCAGGTCAGTGCCCAGGGCGAAGGTGATGGTCAGGGTGATCTTGCCGTCAGCGGTAGACTGCGAGGACATGTACAGCATGTTCTCGACGCCGGTGATGGCTTGCTCCAGCGGAGCGGCCACGGTTTCACCGATGACTTTAGGGTTGGCACCCGGGAAGTTGGCGCGGACCACAACGGTCGGCGGCACCACTTCCGGGTATTCGCTGATCGGCAACTGGAACAGCGAGATCGCACCGGCGATCAGGATCAGCAGCGATAGCACCGCGGCGAAGATCGGCCGGGAAATGAAGAATTGGGAAAAATTCATCGGAGTCGTTATCCCTTAACCGCGTGGAGTCGCAGCAGCCACTTTCACAACCGTACCCGGCGCGACCTTGGCAGGCGCGACTTGAGGCAGGTTGCTGGCTTCCAGCGCTTGTCGTTGTTGTGCGAGGGCCGCGAGTGTTTGTTCGCTGGCCATCGGGATCACTTCAGGAGTGACTGGTGAGCCAGGTCGTACCCGTTGCAGGCCCTTGACGATGATGGTGTCGTCCTTGTTCAGGCCGCTGCGCACGATGCGCAGGCCTTCGATTTTCGGACCCAGCTCAACCGCGCGGTAGGCGGTTTTGTTGTCGGCATCCATTACTAGCACGAACTTCTTGCCCAGGTCGGTACCAACCGCTTCATCGTTGATCAGCATGGCGCTGTAGGTGCCGCTGCCCACCAGTTTCAGCCGTGCATACAGGCCCGGCGTGTAGCTGCCGTCGCTGTTGTCGAACACGGCGCGACCACGGATGGTGCCGGTTTTCGGGTTGACCTGGTTGTCGATGAAGTTCATCTGACCCTGGTGCGGGTTGCCGTCTTCGTTGGACAGGCCCATGTAAACCGGGGTAGTGGCGCCGCGTTTGCCCTGGCGAGCGAGTTGCGTGTACTTGAGGAACACACGCTCGTCAGCGTCGAAGTAGGCGTAAACCTTGTCGGTGGAGACGACGCTGGTCAGCGGGGTGGTATCGGCGGTCACCAGGTTGCCAGCGGTGATCTCCGCACGGCTGACGCGACCACTGATGGGCGCGGTGACGCGGGTGAAGCTCAGGTTCAGTTTGGCCAGATCCAGTTGTGCCTGAAGGGCGCCGACGGCAGCGCGGGCTTCTTGTGCGGCGCTGGTACGCGAATCGGCCAGCTCGGCAGAAATCGCGTTGCTGGTGCGCAGGCGTTCACCGCGCTGGGCTTCGTTTTCGCTGCGGGTGGCGTTGGCGCGGGACTGGGCAACCAGTGCTTCGAGGCGGCGGACCTCGGCCTGGAACGGACGCGGGTCGATCTGGAACAGCAAGTCGCCTTTCTTGACCAGTGCGCCTTCAGTGAACGCCACTTCGTCGATCTGGCCCGAAACCCGTGGACGAATTTCTACGGTTTCCGGCGCTTCAAGGCGACCGGTGAACTCGTCCCACTCGTTGACCGGCTGCTCCAGCACCTTGGCGACGCTGACTTTGGCAGCGGGCAGGGTGGCGGCAGTTTCCGGAGCCTTGCCGCAGGCGCTCATCACCAGTACGGCCAAAACGGCCAACGGGAAGCGCAAATGTTTGAGTGACTGTTCCATGGATGCATCCGCCAATGTGTTGAGATTGGCGAATCATGCGCGGCGGGGTTGTATCGGACGAATCGAACGGGGCGAAGGTAACTATCATTCGGAATGATAGGAGAGGCCTTGGCAGCTCTCTAGCCTGCGCCTTATCTCAGTGGTTGATCAACTTGATTGATGGAGATTCTGTGTTGCTGAAAAAGCATTAATTGGCTTGAGACGAGTCGAGCCCATCGCTAGCAAGCTGTAGTGGTTCAGTTTTTTTAAACCATCCCGTAGGAGGATTAAGCCGCCTGTTGCTCGAACAGCGCAGGCGGCAAGTGGTTCGAGGCGGAGTGGCAACGGCGATAGTTGTAATGCGAGATGAATTCC
>NZ_JAGYGD010000060.1:0-17481 GCF_019947275.1 Pseudomonas sp. GL-RE-29 | reverse complement strand
GCGATGGCGTCTTTGAAATCGCCATCGCCAGCAAGCCGGCTCCTACAAATATCATGAATGTCAGAAACAAAAACGGAGCGTTCGCACGCTCCGTTCTTCGTTCAAGTCGCAGTTACTTGCCGACTTGCTTTTCCTTGATTTCCGCCAGGGTCTTGCAGTCGACGCACATGTCGGCGGTAGGACGGGCTTCCAGTCGCTTGACGCCAATCTCGACGCCGCAGGACTCGCACCAACCGTATTCTTCGTCTTCGATCAATTGCAGCGTCTTGTCGATCTTCTTGATCAACTTGCGCTCACGATCGCGGGCACGCAGTTCGAGGGCGAACTCTTCTTCCTGGCTGGCACGGTCTGCCGGGTCCGGGAAGTTGGCTGCTTCGTCCTTCATGTGATCAACCGTGCGGTCGACTTCCTGCATCAAGTCCTGTTTCCACTTGTTCAGGACCTTGGTGAAGTGCGCGCGCATGGGCTTGCCCATATATTCCTCGCCCTTCACTTCTTTGTAGGGTTCGAAGCCGCTAATTGTCGGCTGTTGCTGCTTTGCTTGGGTGGACATGAAATAGACCGCCTCTACTCTTGTAATCCATCTGCGCAGGATTGCTCCATCACCGACACCTGCCGGCCCTGCGGCTGCAAGCGGGCGAACTTACCAGATCAAATCAGACCGCGCTACTCCCGGATGTCGAGGTCGCGGCCTGGGGCGCTTGCAAATAATGGCAAAGCGCTGTCTGGTGGCTCTGGAGACCTGATCAATTATTGATTTTAGTCAAACCTTGGGCGCTCGCTTGAGTCGTTTTGGGTATGGGTTATACGGCTCTGACCGCTTTAGGTTCTCGCTCGTTCCTGCGCTTGGGTAGAATCGATTCTTTTCCCCGTTGAAGGAAGGCCAAATGGCTCAGTCCTACAGTGCTCGCAGTCGTGCGATCGAACCTTTCCATGTCATGGCGTTGCTGGCGCGTGCCAATGAATTGCAAGCGGCCGGTCACGACGTGATTCACCTGGAAATCGGCGAGCCGGATTTCACCACGGCCGAGCCGATCATTCGCGCCGGCCAGGCCGCACTGACAGCGGGGAAGACCCGTTACACTGCCGCGCGCGGCATTCCCGAGTTGCGTGAAGCGATTTCGGGCTTTTATCAGCAGCGTTATGGCTTGAGCATCGATCCGCGACGCATCCTTATCACCCCAGGCGGCTCCGGCGCACTGCTGCTGGCCAGCGCCTTGCTGGTGGACCCAGGCAAACATTGGCTGTTGGCGGACCCGGGATACCCTTGCAACCGGCATTTCCTGCGACTGGTCGAGGGCGCCGCGCAGTTGGTGCCGGTAGGCCCGGACGTGCGTTATCAACTGACACCGGATCTGGTCGCGCGTTACTGGGATC
Organism: Pseudomonas sp. GL-RE-29; assembly: GCF_019947275.1. NCBI lineage: Bacteria > Pseudomonadati > Pseudomonadota > Gammaproteobacteria > Pseudomonadales > Pseudomonadaceae > Pseudomonas > Pseudomonas sp. GL-RE-29. The sequence continues at coordinate 16,104 of NZ_JAGYGD010000060.1, read as the reverse complement.
ACGACAGCGTTGGTGCACTGGTGGCATCTCCGGCCAACCCGACCGGGACGATCCTGACCCGTGACGAATTGGCCGGGCTGTCCACTGCGATCAAGGAGCGCCACGGTCATCTGGTGGTGGATGAGATCTACCACGGCCTGACGTACGGCACTGATGCCGCCAGCGTTCTGGAAGTCGACGACAGCGCCTTTGTGCTTAATAGTTTTTCGAAGTATTTCGGCATGACCGGTTGGCGGCTTGGCTGGCTGGTAGCGCCGGATGCTGCGGTGGGCGAATTGGAAAAGCTCGCGCAAAACCTCTACATCAGCGCGCCAAGCATGGCCCAGCATGCGGCGCTGGCCTGCTTCGAGCCTGCGACCATTGCGATTCTGGAAGAACGCCGTGCTGAGTTTGGTCGCCGTCGTGATTTCCTGCTGCCAGCGCTGCGAGAGCTCGGCTTCGGTATCGCCGTTGAACCGGAAGGCGCGTTTTACTTGTACGCCGATATCAGCAAGTTCGGCGGTGATGCCTTCGCGTTCTGTCGCCATTTCCTTGAAACCGAACATGTGGCATTTACCCCGGGGCTGGACTTCGGACGCTATCAGGCCGGGCATCATGTGCGTTTTGCCTACACCCAAAGCCTTGAACGCCTGGAAGAGGCGGTGGAACGAATCGCCCGGGGTTTGCGGAGCTGGCAAGGCTGATGCGTTTTCATCCTCCACTCGAAGAAGGTCGGCTGATTCGCCGTTACAAGCGGTTTCTCGCCGATATCGAAACCGTTAACGGCGAGTTGCTGACCATTCATTGCCCCAACACCGGCTCGATGCTCAATTGTCAGGTCGAAGGCGGGCATGTCTGGTTCAGTCGTTCCAACGATCCCAAGCGCAAATTGCCCGGCACGTGGGAAATCGGCGAAACCCCACACGGGCGCCGGTTTTGCGTGAATACGGGCCGCGCCAACGGGTTGATTGAAGAAGCGCTGCGTGCCGGCGTCATCACTGAGTTGAACGGCTTTACCGAACTCAAACGCGAAGTGGCCTACGGCAAGGAAAGCAGCCGCATCGATTTTCGCCTCGATTACCCCGGCGGGCCGGCTTATGTGGAAGTCAAAAGCGTCACGTTGGGCTTTGAAGGCTCAGCGGTCGCTGCATTCCCCGATGCGGTGACGCAGCGCGGAGCCAAGCATTTGCGTGAACTGGCCCATTTGGCCCGGGACGGGATTCGTGCGGTGCAGTTGTATTGCGTGAACCTGACCGGGATCGACGCTGTGCGTCCTGCACGAGAAATCGATTCGGCCTACGCCGCAGCTTTGCGGGAGGCGGTGGCCTGTGGGGTCGAAGTCCTGGCTTACGGCGTGACCTTGACCCACGAGGAAATTGTGGTCGATCGGCGTCTGCAGGTTTTGCTCGGCGCTTAAAGGCTGACCCAGATCCCTTGTGTGTCTTCGCGACTGTCCACGCGGGTCAGCGATTGCCCCGCGCACGGGCCGGCCACGCATTCGCCGTCCTCAATCAGAAACAGTGCGCCATGGGTGGCGCACTGGATCAGGCTGTTGCTGGGGTCCAGGAACTGGTCAGGGGTCCATTCCAGCCCGACGCCGCGGTGCGGGCAGCGGTTGATATAGACATAGACCTGGCCATCCCGGCGCACGGCAAAGAGCTTTTGGCCGTCGATGTCGAACCCGCGGCTGCTGCCATCGACCAGCGCTTGGCCTGGGCAAAGAAACTTCATGTCTGTCCTCAAATTTCGAAGTGCGTCGAAGGAAATGTCTCTACTTGACGCTTAAATGCAAACAATTATCAAATGGCCTTCCACCCAACGGGTGCTTGCTGGATGCCGAGGATACTGGGCCTATCAGCCAGACGCCCGGGTAAATCGTTCAAGGAAGCTGTTTATGCGCCTGAGTGCTCGTGTCGCTGCGATCTGTACCGGACTCCTCGTCAGTCATTATGCCGCTGCGGCCGAGTTGCCCCAGCGTTGGGTAAGCGCCGGCGGTGCGCTTTCGGAGTGGGTTGTTGCGCTCGGCGGTGAGTCGAAACTGGTCGGAGTCGATACCACCAGTCAACATCCGGCCTCCCTCAAGGCATTGCCGAGTATCGGTTATCAGCGGCAACTGTCGGCAGAAGGCGTATTGAGTTTGCGCCCGCAAATTCTCGTCGGCACCGAAGAGATGGGGCCGCCGCCGGTGCTGTCGCAACTTCGCAGTGCAGGCGTGCAGGTTGAACTGTTCTCGGCCCAGCCGGACCTGCCGACGTTGCAAGGTAACCTGCAACATCTGGGCAAGCTGCTCGGTGCCGAAGATCGGGCAGTGCAACTGCTGGGCGCTTACACACAGGAACTCGAACAGCAAAAGATCCGAGTGACTCGGGCGCAATTAACGCAACCGTCCCCGGGCGTGCTGTTGCTGCTCGGACATGCCGGCGGCAAGCCGCTGATCGCTGGCAAGGGCACCGCTGCTGATTGGTTACTGCAGCGGGCTGGTGGTCACAATCTGGCGACCCATACCGGGTATAAACCGTTTTCGAATGAATCCTTGGTAACCCTGGATCCTGCTGTGCTGGTATTTGCCGATCGTGCGCTGACCGGGGATGCAGCGCGTGAGGCCTTGTTCAAGGAAAACCCGATTCTGGCCTCTACTCGCGCTGCCAGGGACGGGCGGGTGATCGAGCTGGATCCGACCCTGCTGGTGGGTGGATTGGGTCCGAGGTTGCCGGAAAGCTTGAACAAACTGACTTTGGGCTTCTTTCCCGACATGACGGGTCAGTAAGCATCCGTCCGCTTGGCGCCAAAAGGGGCGGGGCGGACGACTTTTCTTCAGGCAAAAAAAGACCCGGCAAGAGCCGGGTCAAATAACCGTGATTAGCCTGATGAGGAGATAATCTGAGAGTCCGAACCAAGGGCTTTTCAGAAAATCGACCAGTCTCGCGACCAGTTGTGATAATCATATCGATTCTCATTACCAAGTCAACCGCTGATTTTCCGTTTAATCGATTTGTGTCGCTCGTTTTCTGTAAGTATCTGAAATCGTTGAGTTCAGGTCTGTCGTTTTCAGTGCCGTTCAAATGAATGCTTGGCAAGCAGTCCTCATTTTAATTCTTGTGACGTGAAGAAATAGCTTCCAGCTGTTTGTTCAGAGCCTCTTTGCGCTCGGCGGGAATGTCGTTCCAGTGCACGTCCATCAGTGCACCTTCGATCGCATACAACAACACCTTGGACGCCCGGAATCCGCGCGTGCGCACGGCCCGATAAGCGTCCACCGCCCCCAGGCGACGCAAGTCCGAGGCGCTGTGAATGCCCACGGCATGCAGCCACTGCGCCGACGTCTTGCCAAGATTTTTCAGGTGTTGCAGTTCATCATTCATCAAGCCTCCTTGCGATGGCCGAATGGTGCGTGGGCAAGCTTCTGAGGAGTGTAGCCATCAGCAGGAAAAGCGTGTTTCTTTGGTCGTTTTCGACGCAAAAGCTTCTAAGCGGGGGACCATGTCAGAACGCTAAAAGCCGCGAAAGCGGTGGAAGGTTGGGCAATGCGGCAGGAATGATGGCCAAGTCTATCCGGTGTCCAGCGCAAAGCGGGGGCGCTGGACTTGTCAGTTTGCGCTGTCGATCAACGAGTGCGATAACGCAGGCGCGTACCGAAATTCATCGACATCAGAATTTCGTCGGCACTCAGCTCCACTGGAAAGTAGGCGCCGGAAATCTGCGCGTGGGCCAGGCTCGCGCCTTCAAGCGAAGCGTTGCGAAAGTCGATGCCGCGCAAATCCGCAGATCGGAAATAGGCGTCGGTAAAGTCGATACCGTGCGTGTTCAACTCGCGCAGGTCCAGACCCCGGAAATCACCACCGACCATGTCGATAGGCCCGTCCTTTGGACGCTCGTTGTTGAAGCCTGTGATGTCGTCTTTGTGCAGCAAGGCATAAAGCGGGGTGTCGAGAAGTTTCGGCTGGCTCATGTCACGTCACCTGTTGGTTTTATGACGCCAGTATAGTGCCACTATTTGGCAGCCGTGAAGCCAGCAACGGCTTCACGGTTGAAATACTTCCTACAGCCCTGGCAGGCGCTGGCGAATCTGTTCCACAACGGTGTCCAGTGTCCCGCTTTCATTGGTCTGCACACGTTTGCTGCAGAGGATTTCTGCTGGCGTCAGTGCTTCACGACTGGCTTGCTGGGCCTCGATAACCGCCAGTGTGGCGTCGGATGGATCCTGTTTTTCCGCTTGGCGCACAGCCAGCCAGCTCTCGATCACGGCTTGCGGTGCGTTGCAGTCGAGGATCAGGAACGGGGCGCCAGTGGCCTCTGCTACCTTCGCGGCGCTGTCGCGCTGGTCACGCTTGAGGTAAGTGGCGTCGATCACTACCGGGAAACCCGCGTGCAGGATATCGGCGGCGATTTCGTGCAGTCGCTTGTAAGTCGTGGCGCTGGCGTCCGCACTATAAATGCCGGCCTGCAAGTCGTTCGCCACGGTTTGCTCGCCGAACAGGCGTTTGCGTTCTACATCGGAACGCAGGCGAATTGCGCCCAGCGCTTCTACCAGGCGCATCGCCACGTGGCTTTTGCCAACAGCGGAAACGCCGTGGGTAATAGCCATGAAGCGCGAAGGAATGGTGCTGTAACTTTCCGCCAGGTTGGCGTACGTGCGGTACTGGCGCAGGGTGGTCGCGCGCTGCACCGGGGTGGCGTCGGCCGGCATGCTGAACAGGCTGACCTTGGCGCGAACCAGGGCGCGGTAGGCTTTATAGAAGTTCAGCAGTTCCAGACCCTGGTAATCGCCGGTCAGCTCCAGGTATTGGCTGATGAAGCGGCGCGCCAGGCATTTCAGGCCACGATCTTCAAGGTCCATCGCCAGGAAAGCGGTGTCGGCGTACACATCAGTGAAGCGGAACGGTTCGTTGAATTCGATGCAGTCGAAGATCACGATATTGCCGTCGATTACCGTAACGTTACCCAAATGGATGTCACCGTGGCACTCGCGGATGAAACCCTCGGCCTTGCGTTGTACGAACAATGGTTTGAGGCGATCAAAGCTGCTTTCCGCCCAGGCTTGCAGAGCCTCGAGTTGTTGCAGATCAGCCTTGTCGCTGAGGAACGGGCGGATCTGGTCGAAGTTCTGCCGCACCGGCGCCATGACGTTTTCCGGCGTGCCGGCTTCATGTTCGGCGGGGACTGTTGGCGTGCTCAGGTGGAACCGGGCGATTTGTGCCGCCATCGCGTCGATGTGCGCGGTGGTCAGTTCGCCTTTGGCTTGCAAGCTGTTGAGCAAGCCAGTTTGCGGGAACTGGCGCATTTTCAGCACATATTCAATGGCCGGGCCTTCGCCGCCCAGTTGTGGTGCTTCAATGCTGCCAGTGACCGGCAACACTTCCAGATACAAGTCGTCTGTCAGGCGCTGGTTCAGGCGCAGCTCTTCGCCACAGAAATGCTCGCGAGCCTCAAGGCTGGTGAAGTCGAGGAAGCCGAAGTTCACCGGCTTCTTCACTTTATAAGCATAGGAGCCAGTCAGCAGCACCCACGAAATATGGGTCTCGATGACCTGGAACCCGTCTACCGGGTGTGGGTAAAGGGCCGGATTTTGCAGGGCGGCGATCAGGGACTGGCTCACAGGAGATCCTTCGGAGACTGGAAAAATTCAGGTCGTCATTATGGCCGCTCGCCAGCTCAACGCAAACTCGGCGGGCTCCTGTTGAGTATGAATAAAGTGCGTATAATCCGCCGCCATGACTCGTACTCGAACTCCCCGCACCCCCAAAAAACCACCCTCCAAGGGCTTGAACCCTTGGCTGGGCTGGGCCCTGAAACTCAGCCTGGTTGGCCTTGTGGTGCTGGCCGGATTTGCGGTTTACCTCGATGCCATCGTGCAAGAGAAGTTTTCCGGCAAGCGCTGGACGATTCCGGCCAAGGTATACGCGCGTCCGCTTGAGCTGTTCGTCGGACAAAAACTCAGCAAGAACGATTTTCTGACCGAGCTTGATGCCTTGGGCTACCGCCGCGAAAGCGTGAGCAATGGACCTGGCGCGGCGGCTGTCAACGGCAATACTGTCGACTTGAATACCCGTGGCTTCCAGTTCTACGAAGGTATGGAGCAGGCACAGCCCGTGCGTGTGCGTTTCTCCGGCGATTATGTCGCCGAACTCTCGGCGACGAACGGTTCGAAGCTGTCCGTGGTTCGCCTGGAACCGCTGTTGATCGGCGGGATTTATCCGAAGAACCTCGAAGACCGCATCCTGATCAAAATCGATCAGGTCCCGCCGTATTTGCTGGAAACTCTGGTCGCCGTGGAGGATCGGGATTTCTATAGCCACTGGGGCGTGTCGCCCAAGTCGATTGCGCGGGCTGTCTACGTCAACACCTCTGGCGGCAAGATGACCCAGGGCGGCAGTACGCTGACGCAACAACTGGTCAAGAATTTCTACCTGACCAGCGAACGCAGCCTGAGCCGTAAGCTCACTGAAGCCATGATGGCGATGTTGCTTGAGTTGCATTACGACAAACGAGAAATTCTTGAGGCTTACCTCAATGAAGTGTTCGTCGGTCAGGATGGTCAGCGGGCAGTGCATGGTTTCGGTCTGGCCAGCCAGTTCTTCTTCGGGCAGCCATTGTCCGAACTGAAGCTGCATCAAGTCGCGATGTTGGTGGGTATGGTCAAGGGCCCGTCTTATTACAACCCGCGTCGCAATCCTGAGCGGGCGCTCGAGCGACGTAATCTGGTGCTCGATGTGCTTGAGCAACAAGGCGTTGCCACCGCCGAGCAGGTCGCTGCCGCGAAGAAAATGCCCTTGGGAGTAACAACGCGAGGCAAATTGGCAGACAGCTCATTCCCGGGCTTCCTTGATCTGGTGAAGCGTCAGCTGCGCGAAGACTACCGCGACGAAGACTTGACCGAAGAAGGTCTGCGCATCTTCACCAGCTTCGACCCGATCCTGCAAATGAAAGCCGAAGCGTCGGTCAACGACACCTTCAAACGCCTGTCCGGGCGCAAGGGTTCCGATGACGTCGAAGCGGCCATGGTCGTGACCAACCCGGAAACCGGTGAGGTCCAGGCCATGATCGGCAGTCGCCAAGCCAGTTTCGCCGGCTTCAACCGTGCGCTGGATGCTGTACGACCGATCGGCTCGTTGATCAAACCGGCGGTTTATCTGACGGCACTCGAGAAGCCGAGCCAGTACACATTGACCAGTTGGTTGTCGGACGAATCCTTCTCGGTCAAAGGTGCGGACGGTCAGGTCTGGAAGCCGCAGAACTATGATCGCCGCTCCCACGGTACGGTTTTCCTTTATCAAGGGCTGGCGCATTCCTACAACCTGTCGACCGCGCGTCTCGGGTTGGCGGTGGGTGTGCCGAATGTGCTCAAGACGCTCGGGCGTTTGGGCGTGAGCCGCGAATTCCCGGCGTTCCCGTCGATGCTGCTGGGTGCGGGTGGCATGACGCCGATTGAAGTGGCGACCATGTACCAGACACTCGCCAACGGGGGTTTCAACACGCCGATGCGCGGGATTCGTAGCGTACTGACCGCCGAAGGTGAGCCGCTCAAACGTTATCCGTTCCAGATTCAGCAGCGTTTCGATCCGGCGTCCATTTACCTGATCCAGAGCGCCATGCAGCGGGTCATGCGTGAAGGTACCGGCAGCTCGGTTTACAACGTGTTACCAAAAACCTTGACCCTGGCGGGCAAGACCGGCACCAGTAACGATTCGCGAGACAGTTGGTTCGCTGGTTTCAGCCAGGACTTGCTGGCAGTGGTGTGGTTGGGCCGTGATGACAACGGCAAGACACCGTTCACCGGCGCTACCGGTGCGCTGCAGGTCTGGACCAGTTTCATGCGCAAGGCCGACCCGCTGCCGCTGGACATGCCGCAACCGGACAACGTCGTTCAGGCCTGGGTCGATTCGCGCACCGGGCAAGGCTCTGATGCCAACTGCCCAGGCGCCGTGCAGATGCCGTATATTCGCGGCAGCGAACCGCCTCCCGGCGCCGCCTGCGCTGGCGAAAGCCCTGTTTCCGGCGAAACGGTGATGGATTGGGTCAAAGGCTGGATGAATTAAGCAAAGAGGGTTTCAAGTGAATAAGTGGTTGATTCCAGCAGTTACCGCCGTGGCTCTGCTCAGCGGTTGCTCCACCGTGCAGCGCGGCTCGATTCCGGTCCAGGACTCCGGCACGGCCGTCTCCAACAGTGAGCGGGTCTCGGCGAATGGCGGTTTCCGTCAGACGACGGTCAAGCGTCCAGCGCAAGCCCAGGTTCAGGAAATTCCGCAAGGCGATACCGGTGTTGTGGTGATGGTGCCGGGCGGTGGCGCCACGACGTCGACGCCGATCAGCACTACGCCTATTACCCCAGGTCCGATTACGCCGGGGCCGATTGATACTTCGCCGGTTCAGTCTGCACCGATGAATCAGGGCAGCTACAGCATGCCTTCGACGCCGAGCGGGATTCCTTCGGCCAGCTCCGGCGGCCTGTCCGCCGACGAGCAACTGGACGGTCCGGTTCTCGCCCTGTTAACCACGGCGCAGCAACAACAGTCCAGCGGCGACCTCAACGGCGCCTCTTCAAGCCTCGAACGCGCTCAGCGTGTCGCCCCGCGTGAGCCGCAAGTGCTTTATCGCCTGGCGCAAGTACGCATGGCTCAAGGTGATGCACCGCAGGCCGAGCAATTCGCTCGTCGCGGTCTGACTCTCGCTAACGGCCGTCCGGCGCTTCAGGCCAGTCTGTGGGAATTGATCGCTCAGGCGCGTGAGAAGCAGGGTGACTCGGCTGGCGCAGCACAGGCTCGTCAGAAGGCCAAGGTAACGTCGTGATGGACCCACGTTTTTCGAAAATTGCCGATCAACTGCTGTTGATTGAGCGTGAGCTGCGGATTCAGGGCTGGTGGGACGAAGTCGCGCCATCGGCTGAAGCGCTTTCCAGCGTTGAGCCGTTTTCGGTCGATACGCTGGATTTCGAGCAGTGGCTGCAATGGATCTTCCTGCCGCGCATGAAAGCGATCCTGGAGCAGGATCTGCCCTTGCCGAATGCATCGGGGATTCAGGAGATGGCCGAAATGGTCTTCGCCGGGCGCAATGTCCAGGGCAAAGATCGGCAGTTGCAAGTGTTGCTCAAAGAGTTCGACCTGCTGATCACCGCCTCCCGCTGACCCGATCCTCTGTAGGAGCAGCCTCGTTTCACGAGACAGCTCCTACAGGTTCCTACCGCCTCCTGCCCGGCATTACTGGCAGTTATCCGCGATCTGTTTCTGTGTTTCGCCGATACGCTCCTGCCGCTGAGCGTCGTCCAGGCGCCGCAATTCTCCGTCCACTTCCTCCCTTAGCCGCGGATTGTTCTGCAGTTGCGCGAGGTTCCTCCGCGCCTGTTCACAAAACGTCTTCAGTTGCGCCTGTTGCTCCGCAATTTGGTTTTTGACGTCTTTATCAATAGCCTTTTGATCGCCAATCGCTCCGGTGCGTGTGGGGGAGGCAGTCTTGCCGGAAGGCGAAGAGGGCTTCACCACGTCGGCTTGCTGGCCCGGAGGCGGTTGCGCATCAAAGTGGGTCACACCTTGGGCGTCGACCCATGTGTAAATCTGACCGGCCATACACAAGGGGCTCAGGCCAGCCAGCAGGCCGGCGGTCAGGAAAAACGTTCGCATGCCATTTCCTTGTCTCGGGTTGCGCAATTGAAGCTAACACACATGCAGTTTCGCGGTTTTTTCTTGCTTTCTCATGTGCTTAGTTCAATAAACCACATAGACGACTTGACTTGCAGGGGACGAAACAGAAGAATCCAAAGTCCGCTGTACAGGGACTGCCAGAAGCAGACCCTCTCAGCAGATCATGAGGCGCACACCCGCGCCGACCTGTTACACCCGCAACGCGTTACCTCGCGCTGGGTGGGAAAAGCCCGCAACACTTGGGACGATCCCAATACTTGCTCAGTCAGTGCTGACGTAGTCGGCGACCACCGTCGCTCATGCTCTGCAGAGAAGTAAACCTATTAAGACCCGTCCCATTTTCGTGGGCGGTATTCTGGCGTTTTAGAGGTGAGCAACGTGGAGCTTTTATCTGGCGGTGAGATGCTCGTCCGCTTTTTGCGTGACGAAGGCGTCAAATATATCTACGGGTACCCGGGTGGTGCTCTTCTTCATGTTTACGATGCCCTGTTCAAAGAACCGGAAGTGACCCACATCCTGGTTCGTCACGAGCAAGCGGCTACCCATATGGCTGACGGCTACGCCCGTGCCACCGGTAAAGCCGGCGTGGTACTGGTGACTTCCGGTCCTGGCGCAACCAACGCCATCACCGGTATCGCTACGGCGTACATGGACTCCATTCCGATGGTGGTCATTTCCGGCCAGGTGCCTAGCACCATGGTAGGTACCGACGCCTTCCAGGAAACCGACATGATCGGTATCTCCCGGCCGATCGTGAAACACAGCTTCATGATCAAGCACGCGTCGGAAATCCCGGAAGTCATGAAGAAAGCCTTCTACCTGGCGCAATCCGGTCGTCCTGGTCCAGTCGTTGTCGATATCCCGAAAGACATGACTAACCCGGCCGAGAAATTCGAATACGTCTTCCCGAAAAAAGCCAAGTTACGCTCCTACAGCCCGGCTGTTCGCGGTCACTCCGGGCAAATCCGCAAGGCGGCAGAAATGCTCCTGGCGGCCAAACGCCCAGTGCTGTACTCGGGTGGCGGCGTGATTCTCGGCAACGGCTCCGCGCCGCTGACCGAACTGGCGAAAATGCTCAACCTGCCCGTGACCAATACGTTGATGGGCCTGGGTGGTTTCCCTGGTACCGATCGTCAGTTCATCGGCATGCTCGGTATGCACGGCAGCTACACCGCCAACCTCGCGATGCATCATGCTGACGTGATCCTCGCAGTCGGGGCGCGTTTCGACGATCGCGTGATCAATGGCGCGTCTAAGTTCTGCCCGAACGCCAAGATCATTCACATCGACATCGACCCTGCTTCGATCTCCAAGACCATCAAGGCCGATGTGCCTATCGTTGGCCCGGTCGAGAGTGTCCTGACCGAAATGGTCGCGATCCTCAAGGAAATCGGCGAGACCCCGAACAAGGAGTCCGTAGCCAGCTGGTGGAAGCAAGTCGATGAGTGGCGCGGTGATCGCGGCCTGTTCCCTTATGACAAGGGCGACGGCAGCGTTATCAAGCCGCAGGCCGTGATCGAAACCCTGTGCGAAGTGACCAAGGGCGATGCCTTTGTCGCCTCCGACGTGGGTCAGCATCAGATGTTCGCGGCGCAGTACTACAAGTTCAACAAGCCGAACCGCTGGATCAACTCCGGTGGTCTGGGCACCATGGGCTTCGGTTTCCCGGCGGCCATGGGCATCAAGCTGAGCTTTCCGGATGATGACGTCGCTTGCGTAACGGGCGAGGGCAGTATCCAGATGAACATTCAGGAACTGTCGACCTGCCTGCAATACGGTTTGCCGGTAAAAATCGTCATCCTGAACAACGGTGTACTGGGCATGGTTCGTCAGTGGCAGGACATGAGCTACGGCAGCCGCCACTCTCATTCCTACATGGAATCGCTGCCTGATTTCGTCAAGCTGGCAGAGGCTTATGGTCACGTTGGCGTGCGCATCACCGATTCGAAAGATTTGAAATCGAAGATGGAAGAAGCGTTTGCCATGAAAGATCGCCTGGTGGTCATCGATATATCGGTCGACACCAGCGAGCACGTCTACCCGATGCAGATCAAAGACGGCTCCATGCGCGATATGTGGCTGAGCAAGACGGAGCGTACTTAATCATGCGGCACATTATTTCCTTGCTTCTGGAAAACGAACCCGGCGCTTTGTCTCGCGTAGTCGGCCTGTTCTCGCAGCGCAACTACAACATCGAAAGCCTGACTGTGGCGCCGACTGAAGACCCGACTCTGTCGCGTCTGACGCTGACCACCGTCGGCCACGATGAGGTCATTGAGCAGATCACCAAGAACCTCAACAAACTGATCGAAGTAGTCAAACTGGTCGACCTGTCGGAAAGTGCTCACATCGAGCGCGAGCTGATGCTGGTCAAGGTCAAGGCTACCGGTGCCCAGCGCGCCGAGATCAAGCGCACCACCGATATTTATCGTGGACAGATCGTCGATGTCAGTGCCAGCGTGTATACCGTTCAATTGACCGGTACCAGCGACAAGCTCGACAGCTTCATTCAGTCCATTGGCACCGCTTCGATTCTGGAGACCGTCCGCAGTGGCGTCACCGGTATTGCCCGCGGCGACAAAGTACTCAGCATCTAAACCAAATTAGCGAATGGCCTGAACGGCCGGATATAGGGGAAATTCATGAAAGTTTTCTACGATAAAGACTGCGACCTGTCGATCATCCAGGGCAAGAAAGTTGCCATCATTGGTTACGGTTCCCAAGGCCACGCTCAAGCGTGCAACCTGAAAGACTCCGGCGTTGACGTTACCGTTGGCCTGCGTAAAGGTTCGGCTACCGTTGCCAAGGCTGAAGCCCACGGCCTGAAAGTGACTGACGTTGCTTCCGCTGTTGCAGCTGCCGACCTGGTCATGATCCTGACCCCGGACGAATTCCAGTCTTCCCTGTACAAGAACGAAATCGAGCCGAACATCAAGAAGGGCGCCACCCTGGCCTTCTCCCATGGTTTCGCGATCCACTACAACCAGGTTGTGCCGCGCGCTGACCTCGACGTGATCATGATCGCGCCGAAGGCTCCGGGCCACACCGTACGTTCCGAGTTCGTGAAAGGCGGCGGTATCCCTGACCTGATCGCGATCTACCAGGACGCTTCGGGCAACGCCAAAAACGTTGCACTGTCCTACGCTGCTGGCGTTGGTGGCGGTCGTACCGGCATCATCGAAACCACCTTCAAGGACGAAACCGAAACCGACCTGTTCGGCGAACAAGCCGTTCTGTGTGGCGGTACCGTTGAACTGGTCAAAGCCGGTTTCGAAACCCTGGTTGAAGCTGGTTACGCGCCGGAAATGGCCTACTTCGAATGCCTGCACGAACTGAAGCTGATCGTTGACCTCATGTACGAAGGCGGTATCGCCAACATGAACTACTCGATCTCCAACAACGCTGAGTACGGCGAGTACGTGACCGGCCCGGAAGTCATCAACGCCGAATCCCGTCAGGCCATGCGCAACGCCCTGAAACGTATTCAGGACGGCGAATACGCCAAGATGTTCATCAGCGAAGGCGCTACCGGCTATCCTTCGATGACCGCCAAGCGTCGTAACAACGCTGCTCACGGTATCGAAGTCATCGGCGAGCAACTGCGCTCCATGATGCCGTGGATCGGTGCCAACAAGATCGTCGACAAAGCCAAAAACTAAGTCACGACCTTGTACGAAAAACGCGGCTTAGGCCGCGTTTTTTCGTTTGGGAGGCCGGTTCTGGTATAAAGCTGCATCGTTTGCGGCCGAACCGTCGTCCCAGACACCTGTCGAAACTTTCCACCCCGTTGCAAGGTATTGTCCATGAGCGAACGTCCCGAAGAGCCAAACCAGGCCTCTGACGCCGAAAGCCTGCTGCCCATCGATGAACATGTCGAAGAAGGGCATGACGCTGAAGGCCGTAAAGTCCGGCATCGTGGCATCTATCTTCTGCCGAATCTGTTCACCACTGCGAACCTGTTCGCAGGGTTTTATTCCATTATTAACTCCATGAGTGCACAGGCTGCCCTGAGCGCTGGTGACTCGGTCAACGCCAGCAAGTATTTTGCTTTCGCCGCCATCGCAATTTTTGTGGCCATGGTGCTCGACGGCCTCGACGGTCGCGTCGCCCGCATGACCAATACCCAGAGCGCCTTCGGTGCCGAGTACGACTCGCTGTCGGACATGGTTGCCTTCGGCGTCGCGCCGGCATTGCTGGCGTTCGGTTGGGCCTTGGGCGACATGGGCAAGGTTGGCTGGATGGTCGCCTTCATTTATGTAGCTGGCGCGGCGTTGCGCCTGGCGCGCTTCAATACCCAGGTCGGCACTGCCGATAAACGCTACTTCATTGGTCTGGCCAGTCCGGCTGCGGCGGGTGTAGTGGCGGGGATTGTCTGGGCGTTCAGCGATTACGGTATCCAGGGCTCCAAGATGTCCTTCCTGGTAGCGCTCATGGTCGCTGCGGCAGGCATGCTGATGGTCAGTAATATCAAGTACAACAGCTTCAAGGAGCTGGACTTGAAAGGGCGGGTGCCTTTTGTGGCGATCCTCGCCGTGGTGCTTGTGTTCGCGGTCGTGTTCAGCGATCCGCCACGTATTCTGCTGCTGGTGTTCCTCGCCTACGCAGCGTCTGGGCCGGTGCAATACTTGTTACATCTCCGTCGGCGCAAAAGCGCCGAGTGATGTAATTTCCCTCATACTCCGCAGTCTGTTGGTGCATCTGTTCTCCAATACTGCGGAGTAGCCATGCTGATCAAAGTCCCCAAAGCGTCCGATTGCCATGAATCGGACGTCACGCCTGAATCCCTTTATCTTTCTCGACGCAATGTATTGGGTGCTGCTGTTGCCGGTTTAGCCATAAGTGGGTTGCCGCGATGGGCCAGCGCGGAGGATACGGCGCGTTATGCAGACGTGGAGCCTGGGAGGGCACCTCCATGGTTCAGCGAAAAGCTTCCTTCTACCAAGTGGGGGGCGGTCAACGTCAAGGACGAGGCGATCACACCTTTCAAGGATGCGACTCACTACAACAACTTCTACGAATTCGGCCCCGACAAAGGCGACCCTGCCGCCAACGCCGGTACGCTGAAGACTGCGCCATGGACCGTGGTCGTGGATGGCGAAGTGGGCAAGCCGGGAAGGTATGCCCTGGAAGACTTCATGAAGCCTTATCAGTTGGAGGAGCGCATCTATCGACTTCGCTGTGTAGAGGCCTGGTCGATGGTCATCCCGTGGATAGGTTTTCCGCTTTCGGCATTACTCGCGCAGGTCCAGCCAACCTCTAAAGCCAAATTCATTCGCTTCGAAACCTTGCAAGACCCCAAGAGCATGTCAGGGCAACAATCCGGTTTCGCCTTGATCGACTGGCCTTATGTAGAAGGGCTGCGTTTGGATGAAGCGATGAATCCGCTGGCGATTCTGGCTGTGGGAATGTACGGGCGTGAGTTGCCTAACCAGAATGGCGCACCGCTGCGTTTGGTGGTGCCGTGGAAGTACGGCTTTAAAAGCGTTAAGTCCATCGTGCGGATCAGTCTGGTCAGCGAGCAACCAAAAACCACCTGGCAAAGTATCGCCTCGGATGAATATGGGTTTTACGCGAACGTGAATCCTGCGGTTGACCATCCGCGTTGGACTCAGGCTCGTGAGCGGCGTCTGCCGAGTGGCCTGTTCAAGCCGAATGTGCGTGAAACGCAAATGTTCAACGGCTACGCGGATGAAGTCGCCTCTCTATATACCGGGCTCGATTTGCGGAAGAACTACTGATGCGATATCCGCTTTGGCGTGTTGGTGTTTTCGTTACTGTATCGGTTTGGCCACTGCTTTGGTTGTATCAGGCTTGGGGCGATGCGCTAGGGCCTGATCCGGGAAAGGTATTGGTTGATCGGCTGGGGCTCGGGACGCTTGTTCTTCTTCTCATTACGTTAAGCATGACGCCGCTGCAGAAACTTACCGGTTGGACAGGGTGGATCGCAGTTCGCCGGCAACTGGGCTTGTGGTGTTTTGCTTATGTCGTGCTGCACTTGAGCGCTTATTTGGTATTCATCCTTGGGTTTGACTGGTCGCAGTTGGGTGTCGAGTTGCGCAAGCGTCCTTACATCATTGTCGGTGTGTTGGGTTTTCTGTGTTTGCTGGCCTTGGCGGTCACGTCCAACCGTTATAGCCAAAGGCTGTTGGGCGCCCGTTGGAAGAAGTTGCATCGTCTGGTTTATGTGGTTCTCGGACTCGGATTGCTGCATATGCTGTGGATCGTGCGCGCCGATCTTAAGGAGTGGGCGATCTATGCAGCTATAGGGGCGTTGCTGCTACTGCTGCGGCTGCCGCCGTTAGCACGTCGAATTCCGCGTTTAATGGCTAAAAAGGGCTCTTCTGCCAAAAAGGCGTAAATAGTGGTTGACGGCAGATCTCAGGTGTCTATAATTCGCCCCACTTCCGGCGCAGTCGAAACGGAAAACTCCTTGGTAAACAACGAGTTACGCAGTTTTCGGCAGCAGGTTGCTTCAGGTCATCGAAGTCGA
>NZ_JAGYGD010000006.1:0-193717 GCF_019947275.1 Pseudomonas sp. GL-RE-29 | reverse complement strand
CTCAGATACACCGCATTGACCGCATCGTTAGCAAGCCAGCTCCTACAGAAGGCCTACAGCGTCCGCACCACCGATCAGCGGAAAACCAAGTATCGCTGGCAAGCCGAACGCCGCGAAGTGAAGACTGACCTGGATCCCGTAGGAGCCGGCTTGCTGGCGATCGCATCACCACGGTCCCGCAGATACACCGCGTTGACCGCATCGCTAGCAAGCCAGCTCCTACAGAAGGCCTACAGCGTCCGCACCACCGATCAGCGGAAATACCACGTATCTCCGGCAAGCCGAACGCCGCGAACGTGAAGACTGACCTGGATCCCGTAGGAGCCGGCTTGCTGGCGATCGCATCACCGCGGTCACTCAGATACACCGCGTTGACCGCATCGCTAGCAAGCCAGCTCCTACAGAAGGCCTACAGCGTCTGCACCACCGGTCGGCGGAAAACCAAGTATCGCCGGCAAGCCGAACGCCGCGAACGTGAAGACTAACCTGGATCCCGTAGGAGCCGGCTTGCTGGCGATCGCATCACCGCGGTCACTCAGATACACCGCGTTGACCGCATCGCTAGCAAGCCAGCTCCTACAGAAGGTCGGCACCCCCGCTATCACCGGCCGGCGGAAAAGCCAATAACCTTGCATTCATCAGCTAGTCTCTGATGCGCGAACGCCCGCATGAGCGTATGATTCGCGACCCTTCGGCGATCCCTTCGCCCAAGTACCCAGTTTTCAGAACACACCGGGAGGTGCCCAGATGAGTATCAAAGACCAGAAAGACGACCAGGAAATCGGCCCAGCAGGCGAAAAACTGCAGAAAGTCCTCGCCCGTATCGGCGTCGGCTCGCGCCGTGACGTGGAAGCCTGGATCAGTCACGGCCGCATCAAGGTCAACGGCAAAGACGCCACCCTTGGCCAGCGCGTCGACATGCACGACGCCATCACCATCGATGGCAAGGTGATCAAGCGCGAAGAGGCTGCCGAGTCGGTCCGCCGCGTGATCATGTACAACAAGCCCGATGGCGAGATTTGCACCCGTGTTGACCCGGAAGGTCGTCCGACCGTGTTCGACAAGATGCCGAAGCCGAAAGAAGGCCGCTGGATCAACATCGGTCGCCTCGACATCAACACCACCGGTCTGCTGATGTTCACCACCGACGGTGAGTTGGCCAACCGCCTGATGCACCCTTCCTACGAAATGGACCGTGAATACGCGGTACGTGTGCGTGGCGAAGTCGATGACGAGATGATCGAGCGCCTGAAGGCTGGTGTTGTCCTTGAAGACGGCCCGGCCAAGTTCACCGACATCAAGCAGGCACCGGGTGGCGAAGGTTTCAACCACTGGTACCACTGCGTGGTGATGGAAGGTCGCAACCGCGAAGTTCGTCGTCTGTGGGAATCCCAGGGCCTGGTGGTCAGCCGTCTGAAGCGCGTGCGTTTCGGTCCGGTGTTCTTGAACTCCGACCTGCCGATGGGCCGCTGGCGCGAAATGAGCCAGTACGAAGTCGACATCCTGAGTGCCGAGGTCGGCCTGACGCCGGTCGCGATGCCGCAGATGAACGCCAAGAGCAAAGACAAGCTTGACCGGATGCAGCGTAAATCGTCGCGGCCGATGGCCAAGACCGAGCGCGTGCGTACCCTGCGTCCAGCCGCTGCTGCGCCGGGTGCACCCGCTGCTCCACGTGCAAGCCGCGAGCCGCATATCGAAGGCGAGCGTCCAGGCCGCAAACCTGTTGCGCGTCAGGACGGTGAGCGCGGCCCGCGTACTCCGCGTCCGGCCAATGGACGTACCGAGCGTGGCGAAGGCCGCGGTACACCGGTAGCTGATCGCCCAGCCGACACCAAGCGCCCGGCCAAGCCTGCGCCGAAGCGTCCGGGGATCAAACTGGTCGAGGGTGACAAGCCGTCGGGCAAGCGCCGCGGCGCACCGGCCGGTTCGGGTCAGCGTCCAGGGTTTGGTCGTCGTAAGCCGGAGTAATCGGCTGAGCGCTTCATAAAAACGCCAACCTTCGGGTTGGCGTTTTTTTTGGTCTGGATTTATTTGTGTGTTGTTTTTTTAAGGTCTCTTCGCGGGCAAGCCCGCTCCCACAGGTTTATGGGTGTGCGCGAAATTTAGGGGCAGCCCAAATCACCGTGGGAGCGGGCTTGCCCGCGATGGCGTCAGCTCCTGCGCGACCCTCTTCGGGATGGAAATCCGGCGTTACGCGGTGTAAAGAAAACCTGACGAATTCCATGATTTTCTCCCGTGAAATCGTCATCTCCCTACTGCTGTAAGAAAATTCTTCCATGTCTAGGCTTTTCGAAAGCGTCCCACCGCTCTAACCCGCTTGTTTCCCCACCCCATGCAAGGTGTTATGCGCGCCATGCCTGTCGTGCAGGTGCATAACAAAAAGGAGGCGCAATGAACGCCGCAATCCATTTTCACCTCCCAACGTGGGGCGAGTTTTTCGTCGTCAGCGTCCATGGCCCGCAAAGGCCTGACTCCCTTTTTGCAGCCGCCCGAGCCACTCGGGGCGGACACAGGCAATCCCGGCAACCGACACGCTGATCCAGCGGGTCTGGCAGCAGGGGGTTAGCGGTGTACAATGCGCCGCGTTTTACCTGTGACCTCCTGCGCATCTGCGCAAACATCAAGGCTATCCGCCTTGTTCACTCCGCCGCGTCACGAGCGTGTCGGGTTCGATTTCGTCACAGATAAAAACAAACAGGTGACGCATGACCGTTGTAAATACGCTGAACTCCTGGTGCCTGCGCTGGGGTTTGATCGGTGCCGCTTAATGCCGTTTCCAAGCAGCAACGTCTACTGAACATCATCAAACCTTGCGTGAGACCCTTTTCATGAGTGGACAAAACTCGCATTCAGGCGAGCTGAAACGCGGCCTGAAAAATCGCCACATTCAATTGATCGCCCTCGGTGGCGCGATTGGTACCGGTTTGTTCCTCGGCTCGGCCGGGGTACTGAAATCCGCCGGCCCGTCGATGATCCTCGGCTACGCCATTTGCGGCTTCATTGCCTTCATGATCATGCGCCAACTGGGCGAAATGATCGTCGAAGAGCCAGTGGCCGGTTCCTTCAGCCACTTCGCGCACAAATACTGGGGTGGTTTCGCCGGTTTCCTGTCGGGCTGGAACTGCTGGATTTTGTACATTCTGGTGGGCATGTCCGAGCTGACCGCAGTCGGCAAGTACATCCACTACTGGGCGCCGGACATCCCGACCTGGGCCAGCGCCGCTGCGTTCTTCGTGCTTATCAACGCGATCAACCTGGCCAACGTCAAAGTGTTTGGCGAAGCGGAGTTCTGGTTCGCGATCATCAAGGTCGTGGCGATTGTCGGGATGATTGGCCTGGGTAGCTACCTTCTGGTCAGCGGCAATGGCGGCCCGCAAGCGGCGGTCAGCAACCTGTGGTCCCACGGTGGCTTCTTCCCGAACGGTGTCAGCGGTCTGGTGATGGCCATGGCGATCATCATGTTCTCCTTCGGCGGCCTGGAAATGCTCGGTTTCACCGCAGCCGAAGCCGACAAGCCGAAAACCGTGATCCCGAAAGCCATCAACCAGGTGATCTACCGGATCCTGATTTTCTACATCGGCGCCCTGGTGATCCTGCTGTCGTTGACCCCATGGGACAGCCTGCTGACCACGTTGAACGCCTCCGGCGATTCCTACAGCGGCAGCCCGTTCGTGCAAGTGTTCTCGATGCTCGGCAGCAACACCGCCGCGCATATCCTTAACTTCGTGGTCCTGACGGCGGCGTTGTCGGTGTACAACAGCGGCACCTACTGCAACAGCCGTATGCTGCTGGGCATGGCCGAACAGGGTGATGCGCCGAAAGCGCTGGCGAAGATCGACAAGCGCGGCGTGCCGGTGCGTTCGATCCTGGCCTCGGCGGCCGTGACGTTGATCGCGGTGCTGCTGAACTACTTGATCCCGCAACACGCGCTGGAACTGTTGATGTCGCTGGTCGTGGCCACCCTGGTGATCAACTGGGCGATGATCAGCTTCTCGCACTTCAAGTTCCGCCAGCACATGAACAAGACCAAGCAGACGCCGCTGTTCAAGGCCCTGTGGTACCCCTACGGGAACTACGTTTGCCTGGCGTTCGTGGTGTTTATCCTTGGCGTGATGCTGTTGATTCCGGGGATCCAGATCTCGGTGTACGCGATTCCGGTGTGGGTCGTGTTCATGTGGGTTTGCTATGGCATCAAGAACAAGCGCAGTGCACAACGCGCCTTGCAGCCAGCAGTGGAATAACTTCACGCAGAATCAACAAACCCGGCCAAGTGCCGGGTTTGTCGTTTTACACACCACCCCCTGTAGGAGCTGCCGAAGGCTGCGATCTTTTGATCTTGATCTTAAAAAGCAAGATCAAAAGATCGCAGCCTTCGGCAGCTCCTACAGTTGTGAGTCCGTATTTAGGTCCATCATTCGCGGTATCCTGCACGCTCTGAATACGGACGCTTTTCCATGCTGGTGATTTCCAACAACGTGCATCTGCCGGATGCCGAGATCGAGTTGACTGCCATTCGCGCCCAGGGCGCCGGTGGGCAGAACGTCAACAAGGTTTCCAGCGCTGTGCACCTGCGCTTCGACATTCCGGCCTCGTCCTTGCCCGACTTCTACAAGGAACGGCTGCTGGCGCTGCGCGACAGCCGCATCACCAGCGAAGGCGTGCTGATCATCAAGGCCCAGCAGTATCGGACCCAGGAACAGAATCGTGCCGATGCGCTGGAACGTCTGACCGAGCTGATCCTCAGCGCCACCAAGGTCGAAAAGAAACGCCGCCCGACCAAACCGACGCTCGGCTCAAAGACCCGTCGACTCGAATCCAAAAGCAAACGCGGCAACATCAAGGCCGGGCGCGGCAAGGTGGATTTCTAACGGGTTTGCCTGGCTTCGCGGTGTTTCGGAGCCTGGCGGTAAAGGTAGATGCAGAGGATCAAGCTGCTGACGGCAGCCAGCGCGGCGAACAGGAAAATCGACGCAAAGCCAAAGCCTGATGCAACCGCTCCCGCCAATGGCCCGGTGATCCCCAGCGACAAATCAATGAACAGCGAATAGGCGCCAACCGCCGCGCCACGGCTCGAAGCCGGAACCAGATTGACCGCTTCAACGCCAAGCGCCGGAAACACCAGCGAGAAGCCGAACCCACTGAGCGCCGCACCCGCCAGCGCCCAATGCGCGTCCGGCGCCAGCCACAGCAGCAACAATCCCAGGGTTTCCACCGACAGGCAGGCGATCGCTACGCGAAAGCCGCCGAGGCGGTTGATCAGGTTGCCGAACAACAGCCGCGCACCAATGAAACTGGCGCCGAACAGGCTCAGGCATAACACGGCGTTGTCCCAGTGCTGGGTGGCGTAATACAGGGTGATGAAGGTGGCGATGGTGCCGAAACCGATGGAACCCAACGCCAGTCCGCAGCCGTGGGGCAGCACCCGCCCAAGCACGTGCATGAACGGCAAGCGCTCACCCACCACAATCGGCGCGGCGGTTTTCGGCCAGGCCAGCAGCAAACCTAAAGCGGCCAGCAGCACAATGCTGACGCCCATGCTCCACAAGCCCATCTGACTGACCAGCAGCACGCCCAGCGGCGCACCGACCGCCAGCGCGCCGTAACTGGCGATGCCGTTCCACGAGATGACCTTGGCAGTGTTCGCTGCACCAACCCGGCCGATGCCCCAGCCAATCGAGCCGGAGCCCACCAGGCTTTCCGCGCTGCCGAGCACCAGACGGCCGATCAACAAGCTGATCAGGCTCAGCATCGGCAGGCTTTGGGTCCAGGCCGAAATCAGCATGAACACACCGCTCAAGCCGCAACCGGCCAGGCCATACATCACCGCCAGTTTGCTGCCCTTGTTGTCGATGATTTTCCCGGCGTACGGGCGGCTGAGCAGGGTGGCGAGGTATTGCACGCTGATCACCAGTCCGGCGATCACCGCACCAAATCCGAGTTCGCTGTGGACGTAGCCCGGCAGCACCGCCAGGGGAATGCCGATATTCAGGTAGCCGATGAAGGTAAACAGAACGATGGAAACAACTTGCAGCGTGACCGCCAGGGGGCGCTGGTTTTCAGACATGGGTAAAGGTCCACGGGAAAGCAGGATAGATAGGCTGCTTATGATAACGGCGTGAACGCGGGTGGGTTGTGAAAAAGTAAAACTATTTGCCGGACGGAATCAGTCAGGGCTTGGCAGGGGCGACCAGTTGCGTGGTGACCAGAGCGGCCAACGCATTTTCTTCACTGCCAAAGCGCGCCAGTAAAGCGGCTTGTTTCTCGGGGGAGAGGCGGTTCCAGATCTCGATCATTTTCTCGGCGGTGCCGATCAGGACGCTGGCTTGTGTTTCTGTGAAGTCATCGGTCATGGGGCGGGCTCCCGGTTCAGGCGGTGTGGAAAGCGCATTTTAGCGCTTTCCACACGGTCTGTACGGCAGGTGTTTCAGTCTTCGCTGTCAGCCTGGCGGCTGTCAGGTGCTTCTTTGGGCTCGGGCTGTTGGGCGCCGGCTTGTTGCGTGGTCGTCTGCTCAGGTTCGTGCAGGCTTGGGAAGGGGAGATTAGGAATCTCGTGCATAGTCGCGCTCCTCGCTAAGTCTGTTGATAGATCTGGTAGATCCGCGCTTTTAAAAAAGCCTGGGCAGGATACAGCAGGAGAAATGACAAATAGACTTTTATATCCATTTGTTTCGACGGATGGGGTTGTATAGACAGGTTTGTTGCAGAAAAGCAAAGATCGCAGCCTGCGGCAGCTCCTACATGGGATCGGTGTTAATCCTGTAGGAGCTGCCGCAGGCTGCGGAGTGTCATTCGACGTTGATGTCGACTGATGAACCGCTATCGCGAGCAAGCTTGCTCCTACAGGGGAGTGGTGCTGCTGGTTATTTGCAGACTTCGGCAATCGCCTCGGCCAACAAATCCAGGCGCGTCGCGTCAATCCCCGCCACGTTTGCCCGGCCGGAGCTGACCATGTACACGCTGTGGTTGTCCCGCAGGTTTTTCACTTGCTCCGGCGTCAGCCCGGTGTAGGAAAACATTCCGCGTTGTACTCCAATATGCGCAAAACGCTCGCGCAAACCGTGAGGCTCCAGCGCTTCCACCAAACCGCTGCGCAGTTGGGCGATGCGCAGACGCATGGTTTCCACTTCATCGGCCCAAAGGCTTTTCAGCTCCGGGTCGCCGAGGATGGTTGCCACCACGGCGGCGCCGTGATCCGGTGGTGTCGACCACAGGTTACGGGCGATGTTGGCCAGTTGGCTGCGGATGTCGGTCAGCTTGTCGGCGCTTTTCGCGCAGACAATCAGCGCGCCGGTGCGGTCGCGGTAGAGGCCGAAGTTTTTCGAGCAGGAACTGGTGATCAATACTTCCGGCAACTCGGCGGCGAACAACCGGGTCGACCAGGCGTCCTGTTCCAGGCCATCGCCGAAGCCCTGGTAGGCGAAGTCGATCAGTGGCAAGAGTTCACGCTGACGCACCACGTCCAGTACCCGGCGCCAATCGTCGTGGGACAGATCGAAACCGGTCGGGTTGTGGCAGCAGGCGTGCAACAACACCACGTCGCCCTTGGGGGCTTCATTGAGCACCGCGAGCATCGCTTCGACGTCGAGGCGGTTGTCACTGCCCACGTACGGGTAGTGGCTGACCTTGACCTTGGCTGCCGCGAAAATGGTTTCGTGGATTGGCCAGGTCGGGTTGCTCAACCACACGCCACGGCCCGGCAGGCACTGGGCGATGAAGTCCGCGCTGAGGCGCAACGCGCCAGTGCCGCCCGGAGTCTGGGTGGCGCCTGCGCGTTGTTCGCTGATCAGCTTCGAGTCGGCGCCGAGCACCAGCTCACTGATGACCTTACCGAAAGCCGCGTCGCCATGACCGCCGATGTAGGTCTTGGTGGTCTGACGATCCACCAGTCGCGCCTCGGCGAGTTTCACCGCCTGGGGAATCGAAGTCAGCCCTTGGGCGTCTTTATAGACACCCACGCCGAGGTCGAATTTGCGCGGGTTCGGGTCCTGCGCATAGGCCTCCATCAGGCCGAGGATCGGGTCGCCGGGCACCCGGCCGATGGCGTCGAAATGCATTACTTGCGGCCCTCGGCGTCCTTGGCCACTTCGTCAGTGCGCGCGGCCATGATGAAGTCGTTGCGGTGCAGGCCCTTGATCGAGTGGCTCCACCAGGTCACGGTGACTTTGCCCCACTCGGTCAGCAGGCCTGGGTGGTGACCTTCGGCCTCGGAGATTTCACCGACGGCGTTGGTGAACGCCAGGGCGTGCTTGAAGTTTTTGAACAGGAAGACTTTTTCCAGCTGCATGATGCTGTCGCGAACTTCGATGTTCCAGTCCGGGATCTGCTTGATCAGTACCGGCAGCTCTTCGTCGCTGACTTGTGGAGCATCGGCGCGGCAGGCTTCGCAGTGGGCTTGGTTCAATGTGGACATGATGAATTCCTGAAATCGAATAAATGGAAATCGGCCGTCAGTGGCACCACGCTAAAGCAAAGCGATGGTTCCTGACAGACTCACTTGATCTTAAAAGTCGCGGATCACGCTGCTTTTGGTTTTGGCGGAAACTTGGGTGTGTGCAGACCCATCTGCATCGCTTGCTTGACCATGCCCATGATGTCTTCGTGGGCCAGGTCGAACAGGCGCTTGAGGTTCGGCAGCGCGAAATACAGGGGTTGCAGGATGTCGATGCGGTACGGCGTGCGCATGCATTCCAGCGGATCGAATGCTTGATGTTCAGGCTCATCCGACAGGCAATAAACGGTTTCTTTCGGTGAAGACAGAATGCCGCCGCCGTAGATGCGCTGGCCTTGCGGGGTATCGACCAAGCCGAACTCGATGGTCATCCAGTACAGGCGCGCCAGATACACGCGTTCTTCCTTGGAAGCCTGTAGGCCAAGTTTGCCGTAGGTGTGGGTAAATTCGGCGAACCAAGGGTTGGTCAGCAGCGGACAGTGGCCGAAGATCTCGTGGAAAATATCCGGCTCTTGCAGGTAATCCAGCTCTTCGCGGGTACGAATAAAGGTGGCTACTGGAAACTGCTTGCTGGCGAGCAATTCAAAAAAGGTCTGGAAGGGGATCAGCGCCGGCACGCGGGCGACCTGCCAACCGGTGGTTTCACCGAGGACCTTGTTGATCTCGCCCAGTTGCGGAATGCGGTCGTGGGGCAGACCGAGTTTTTCGATTCCGTCCAGGTACTCCTGGCACGCACGCCCTTCGATCACTTTCAGTTGGCGAGTGATCAGCGTGTTCCACACCGCGTGTTCTTCGGCGGGGTAGTCGATAAAACCTTGCGCATCGGGCTCGCGAGCCACGTATTGCGTCTGCTTCATGCTGCTCTCCTGCTAAGGGATTTCGTTCTTGTTATGTGCTGCTATGGACCTAGAAATAACCCAAGGATTGCAGTGTTGCAGCAAGCGGTACGCGCAACGCGTAGGAAAAATCCACGATATTCGTAAAGTTTTCGTTACGAATAGGCAGCCGTCGCGTAGTTGCTGAGATTTTCGGGTTTGAAAAGCGTTTCGACTGTCACATAATCTTGACGACTATCTGAGCGCCCCTACAGAAAAATGCTGGCCTGGGGCCTTTTGTAGGAGCCGGCTTGCTGGCGATAGCGTCCTTGAGGGTGTCATCGCCAGCAAGCCGGCTCCTACAGGTTCAATGCCACCCCTTTCATTCAGGTCCAGGCCTTTTTATGCGTATCAAAGTCCACTGCCAGAACCGCATCGGCATCCTGCGCGACATTCTCAACCTGCTGGTGGAGTACGGCATCAACGTCGCGCGCGGCGAGGTGGGCGGTGAGCATGGCAACGCGATTTACCTGCACTGTCCGAACCTGATCAACATTCAGTTCCAGGCGTTGCGTCCGAAATTCGAGGCGATTACCGGGGTCTTTGGCGTCAAGCGCGTAGGACTGATGCCCAGCGAGCGTCGGCATATGGAACTCAATGCCTTGCTCGGCGCCCTGGAGTTTCCGGTGCTGTCGATCGACATGGGTGGCTCCATTGTCGCGGCCAACCGCGCAGCGGCGCAGTTGCTGGGTGTGCGGGTCGATGAAGTGCCGGGGATTCCGTTGTCGCGATACGCCGAAGACTTCGACTTGCCGGAACTGGTCCGTGCCAACAAATCGCGGATCAACGGGCTGCGGGTCAAGGTCAAGGGCGACGTGTTTCTGGCCGATATCGCCCCTCTGCAATCGGAGCATGACGACAGCGAAGCCATGGCCGGCGCGGTGCTGACGCTGCATCGCGCCGACCGCGTGGGCGAGCGCATCTATAACGTACGCAAGCAGGAATTGCGCGGCTTCGACAGCATCTTTCAAAGCTCGAAAGTGATGGCGGCGGTGGTGCGTGAAGCACGGCGCATGGCCCCGCTGGATGCGCCGCTATTGATAGAAGGCGAAACCGGCACCGGTAAAGAGCTGTTGGCGCGAGCCTGCCATTTGGCCAGTCCGCGTGGGCAGTCGCCGTTGATGGCACTGAACTGCGCCGGTCTGCCGGAATCCATGGCCGAGACTGAGCTGTTCGGTTACGGCCCGGGTGCCTTCGAAGGGGCGCGTGCCGAAGGCAAGCTCGGGCTGTTGGAGCTGACGGCGGGCGGTACGCTGTTTCTAGATGGCGTCGGGGAAATGAGCCCGCGCTTGCAAGTGAAATTGCTGCGCTTCTTGCAGGACGGATGCTTCCGCCGTGTAGGCAGTGATGAAGAGGTTTATCTCGATGTGCGGGTGATCTGTGCGACCCAGGTTGATTTGTCCGAGCTGTGCGCCCGGGGCGAGTTTCGCCAGGACCTGTATCACCGCTTGAACGTGTTGTCGCTGCACATCCCGCCGCTGCGCGAATGCCTCGACGGTTTGACGCCGCTGGTGGAGCACTTCCTCGACCAGGCCAGTCGGCAGATCGGTTGCCCGCTGCCGAAACTTGCACCGGCGGCCATGGATCGGCTCAGTCATTACCACTGGCCGGGCAACGTGCGGCAGCTGGAGAACGTGCTGTTCCAGGCGGTTTCCTTGTGTGAGGGCGGGACGGTCAAGGCCGAGCACATTCGCTTGCCGGACTACGGCGTGCGTCAGCCGCTTGGCGATTTTTCGCTTGAGGGCGGGCTGGACGAGATTGTCGGGCGCTTCGAGAAAGCGGTGCTGGAGCGCTTGTACTCCGAGCATCCGAGCAGTCGGCAATTGGGTAAGCGGTTGGGGGTTTCGCATACGACCATTGCCAATAAGTTGCGCGATTATGAGGTGGGCAAGGACAGCACTTGACCCTGTGGTGAGGGAGCTTGCTCCCGCTCGGGCGCGAAGCGGCCGCAAAGAGAGCCTGCGCGATCTGCCAGTTGAAATTCGGTCAGCCATTTTGGGGCTGCTTTGCAGCCCAGCGGGAGCAAGCTCCCTCGCCACAGGTGTTTGTGTTGCTGCAACAGGTCAAGCCTTGCCACTTAACGGCATAACACCGCCGGTTTTTCGTCTCTGATACAAATCCTCTACACCCCCTCAATCTCCCAAGTCCTTTGTTTACCGGGCCCAGCGCCGCCAAAAACAAGTTGGTCTGCAAATTGCTTATGCCTCGTCAGTACAGCAGTGGGCGGCAAACGTCCGGCAGGCAGAGGAAAGATTGTGGACAAGTACCTTTATGTGGCAATGACCGGCGCCAGCCAGAATGCACTGGCGCAAAAGGCTCATGCCAACAACCTCGCGAACATCTCCACCAACGGCTTTCAGAAAGACCTGGAGCAGGCTCGTTCGATGCCGGTGTTCGGTGACAGCTTTCCGGCGCGTGCGTTTGCCATGTCTGAACGCCCGGCCACCGACTTTTCCCCTGGCAGCCTGGTAGAAACCGGTCGCGACCTTGATGTCGCCGTGCAAGGCAACGGCTGGCTGGCAGTGCAGAACCCGGATGGCGGCGAAAGCTACGTGCGCACCGGCAGCCTGGTGGTTGACGCCCTGGGTGTGCTGCGCGCCGGCAACGGCATGCCGGTGATTGGCAACGGCGGACCGATTGCCGTGCCGCCCGAGCAACAGATTGAAGTGGGTGAGGACGGCACCATCAGCATTCGTGCGATGGGCGAAGGGCCTCGCGTCATGGCGGAAGTCGATCGCATCAAGCTGGTCAACCCTGACATCAAGAACATGACCAAAGGCCTGGACGGTTCGATTCACACCAAGGATGGCCAGCCGGCGCAAGCCGATGCCAACGTCAAGCTGGTGTCCGGGTTCCTTGAGTCGAGCAACGTCAACGCCGTGGACGAGATGACCTCGGTGCTGGCCCTGGCCAAGCAGTTCGAGCTGCACATCAAGATGATGAACACCGCCAAAGACGATGACCAGGCCATGGCTCGGGTCTTGCAGATCAGCTAATTATCAGAACGTCGCGCCGTAAAACAGGCGCACGAGGAGAATCGAATGCTTCCGGCTCTATGGGTTGCCAAAACCGGCCTGTCCGCCCAGGACACCAACCTGACCACCATTTCCAACAACCTGGCCAACGTCTCGACCACGGGTTTCAAACGTGACCGCGCCGAGTTCCAGGACTTGCTCTACCAGATCAAACGCCAGCCAGGCGCCCAGTCGACCCAGGACAGCGAACTGCCGTCGGGTCTGCAATTGGGTACCGGTGTGCGCATTGTCGGCACCCAGAAAAACTTCAGCGCCGGCAGCCTGCAAACCACCGAGCAGCCACTGGACATGGCCATCGACGGTCGCGGTTTCTTCCAGATCCTGCAACCGGACGGCACCACGTCCTACACCCGTGACGGTACATTCCACCTGGACTCCAACGGCCAGATCGTCAACGCCAGCGGCTTCGCCCTGGAACCGGCGATTGTGATTCCGAACGACGCGCAGACCTTCACGGTCGGTCGCGACGGCACTGTGTCCATCACCGTTGCCGGCAACCCGGCGTCCCAGGTGATCGGCAACCTGCAAACCGCCGACTTCATCAACCCGGCCGGCCTGCAAGCGGTGGGCAACAACCTGTTCCTGGAAACCGCCGCCAGCGGTGCGCCGCAAGTCGGCACGCCTGGCCTGGCCGGTTTCGGTACCACGCTGCAGAACACCCTGGAAACTTCCAACGTCAGCACCGTTGAAGAGATGGTCAACATGATCACCACTCAGCGCGCCTACGAGATGAACTCCAAGGTGATCTCCACCGCCGACCAGATGCTCTCGTTCGTAACGCAGAATCTGTAATCAAGTCTATGAGGTGGCCATGAGGTCGCCTGCAACACCGTGAGGTAGGGTCATGAATCGCTTCGTTTCTGTTCTGGCACTGAGTGGGATCACCGCGCTCGCAGGCTGCGTGCCTGTGACGCCCAAGCCCAATGATCCTTACTACGCCCCGGTGTTGCCGCGCACGCCGCTGCCGGCTGCCGCGAATAACGGCTCGATCTACCAGGCCGGTTTCGAACAGAACCTGTACAGCGACCGCAAGGCGTTCCGGGTCGGTGACATCATCACCATCACCCTGAACGAGAAGACCCAGGCCAGCAAAAACGCCAACTCGCAGATCGACAAGACCAGCAAGACCGGCATTGGGCTGACTTCGCTGTTTGGCAGCAGCGCCACCACCAACAACCCGTTTGGCAGCAATGACCTGAGCTTGAGTGCGAGTTATGAAGGCGACCGCGCGACCAAGGGTGACAGCAAGGCCGGGCAGGGCAACAGCCTGACCGGTTCGATCACGGTGACGGTTGCCGACGTCTTGCCCAACGGCATCATCGCCGTGCGCGGCGAGAAGTGGCTGACCCTCAATACCGGCGACGAACTGGTACGAATTGCTGGCCTGGTTCGCGCCGATGACATCGCTACCGACAACACCGTGTCGTCGACCCGTGTCGCCGATGCGCGCATCACCTATTCGGGCACCGGTTCGTTTGCCGATGCGAGTCAGCCAGGCTGGTTCGACCGTTTCTTCCTCAGCCCGCTGTTCCCTTTCTAGGTGGCTTTCCAGTTGAGCATGTTGAACTTCAAACACTTGATGGTGGCCGCCCTGATGCTGTGCGCAGCCTTCAACGCTCAAGCCGAGCGGCTGAAGGACATCGCCAGTATTTCCGGCGTGCGTTCCAACCAATTGATCGGTTACGGCCTGGTGGTCGGGCTTAACGGTACCGGCGACCAGACGACGCAAACCCCGTTCACCCTGCAGACCTTCAACAACATGCTCTCGCAGTTCGGCATCAAGGTGCCGCCGGGCTCGGGCAACGTGCAGTTGAAGAACGTCGCGGCGGTGTCGATCAGTGCCGATTTGCCGCCATTCGCCAAACCGGGTCAGCAAGTCGACATCACCGTATCGTCGATCGGTAACTCCAAGAGCCTGCGCGGCGGTACGTTGCTGCTGACGCCGCTCAAGGGTATTGACGGCAACGTCTACGCGGTCGCCCAGGGCAACCTGGTGGTTGGCGGTTTCGATGCCGAAGGTCGTGACGGTTCGAAGATTACCGTCAACGTTCCGTCGGCCGGTCGCATTCCGGGCGGTGCGTCGGTCGAGCGAGCGGTGCCGAGCGGTTTCAACCAGGGCAACAGCCTGACCTTGAACCTCAACCGTTCCGACTTCACCACGGCCAAGCGCATCGTCGACAAGATCAACAACATGCTCGGCCCTGGCGTGGCCCAGGCCATCGATGGCGGTTCGATTCGCGTCAGCGCGCCGCTGGATCCGAGCCAGCGTGTCGACTACCTGTCGATCCTGGAAAACCTCGAAATCGATCCAGGTCAAGCGGTGGCGAAAGTCATCATCAACTCCCGAACCGGCACCATCGTGATCGGTCAGAACGTCAAGGTTTCACCGGCCGCCGTGACCCACGGCAGCCTGACCGTCACCATCACCGAAGACCCGATCGTCAGTCAGCCAGGCCCGTTGTCCAACGGTCAGACAGCGGTCGTGCCACGCTCGCGGGTCAACGCCGAGCAGGAAGCCAAGCCAATGTTCAAGTTCGGCCCGGGCACCACCCTCGACGAAATCGTCCGTGCGGTGAACCAGGTCGGCGCGGCACCAGGTGACTTGATGGCCATCCTCGAAGCACTGAAACAGGCCGGCGCCTTGCAAGCCGACCTGATCGTGATCTGAGGATAGCGAGCATGGATATGCGCAAGAGCGGTCTGGTCAGCAGTAGCGATTCGGGATCGTATTCGGACCTCAATCGCCTGAACCAACTCAAGGTCGGCGACAAGAACAGCGATGGCAACCTGCGCAAGGTCGCGCAGGAATTCGAATCGCTGTTTCTCGGTGAAATGCTCAAGTCCATGCGCTCGGCCACCGACGCGTTGGGACAGGACAACCCGCTGAACACGCCCGCGGCCAAGCAATACCAGGAAATGTACGACCAGCAGCTGGCCGTTTCCATGTCCCGCGAGGGCGGTGGTATTGGTCTGGCGGACGTGCTGATGCGGCAAATGTCGAAGAACAAACCGCTGGCTCCGGGTGAAGCGGCCGCCGCGTCGGCCGCCAAGCAGGAGGCCGCGAAAGCAGCGGTCCAAACACCGGTGGCTGCCGGAACTATTGCCATCAACGGACCGCTGTCGCGGGTCAACGGCGAGCGTCCGTTGTGGGCTTCGCGGTCGGTCAAGGCGCCGACGGGCGAGAGCGCACATCGCAATGACATGGCACTGATCAATCAGCGACGCCTGGCATTGCCACCGAAACTGGCTGATCGGTTGCTGGCGGGACTGGTGCCTTCGGCGACGACTGCGGCCACGACGATGGTCAACAAGACACCGTTGCCTGAGCGTACGACGACCACCGGCGCGGGGCCGCTGTACAACGGCGACTGGCTGGCGAGCGCGCAGCAGGCATCCACTGGAAGCATGCAGGTTTACGGTCGCGCCATGGCGCAAATTCCGTTGGCACCGGCGAAGAAAGCCTTCAGTTCTGCCGACGAATTCGTCAACACCATGTTGCCGATGGCCAAGGAAGCCGCCGACCGCATTGGCGTCGATCCGCGTTACCTGGTGGCCCAGGCTGCGCTGGAAACCGGATGGGGCAAGTCGGTCATGCGCGCCCAGGATGGCAGCAGCAGTCATAACCTGTTCGGCATCAAGGCTGGCAGCAGTTGGCAGGGTGATTCGGCGCGGGCGATCACCAGCGAATTCAGGAATGGCGCGATGGTCAGGGAGACGGCCGAGTTCCGCTCCTACGGCTCCTACAAGGACAGTTTTCATGACCTTGTGACTTTGCTGCAGACCAATAATCGCTATCAAGATGTCGTGAAGTCGGCCGATAACCCGGAACAGTTTGTACGCGAGTTGCAAAAGGCCGGTTACGCAACCGACCCGGACTACGCAAGCAAGATTTCGCAGATAGCCAGGCAGATGACGAGTTACCAGAACTACGCTGCGGCGGGCGCTTCCACCACGCCTTTATAGGCACAAGGATTAAGGTCTGAACCATGAGTTTGCTAAACATCGGGATGTCGGGACTGGCTGCTGGCCATTCTTCGTTGGTGACTACCGGCAACAACATTGCCAACGTCGACACCGCTGGGTACTCGCGCCAGCAAACCGTGCAGAGCACCAAGGGCTCGATTCAGTACGGCAACGTGTTCATCGGCACCGGCACGACGCTGGCCGATGTGCGTCGGGTGTACAACAGCTATCTTGATGCGCAGCTGCAGACGACTACTTCGCTCAACAGTGATTCGGCTGCCTACCTGGGTCAGGTTACGCCGCTCGATACCCTGCTGTCAGACAGTGGCACCGGCCTCAATGGTGCTTTGACCAAGTTCTTTGCCTCGGTTCAAAACGTCAATGCCAAACCGGGTGATGACGCTTCCCGGCAGTTGCTGCTCAGCGACGCCCAAGCCCTGAGTAATCGCTTCAATTCGGTGTCCAGTCAGTTGAACTCGCAGAACGCGAACATCAACGGCAACCTGACGAACATGGCTGATCAGGTCAACAAACTGGCGGCTACCGTGGCGCAGTTGAACAAGAAGATCAGCGAAATTTCCAGCGCCGGCGGCGCACCGAACGAGCTGCTCGATGCTCGCAACGAAACCATGCGCCAGCTTTCGACCTTCACCGGTGCACAGTATGTTGAGCGCGACGGTAACGTAGACATCTATCTGGGGAGCGGTCAGCCGCTGGTGGTTGGCGATACGGTTAGCAAACTGGAGGTTGTCGCGGGTAAAGATGATCCGGGACGTCTGTCGCTGCAGCTCAATCGCGGTTCGAGCACCATCGATATCACATCGATCATGACCGGTGGTGAAATCGGCGGTCTGCTGCGCTATCGCAGCGAAGTGCTCGACCCGGCCATGAATGAATTGGGCCGTGTGGCACTGGTCGTCGCCGATCAGATGAACAGCATCCAGGCCCAAGGTATCGACAAAAACGGCGATTTCGGTTCGAACCTGTTCAACAGCATCAACAGTGCTGCCCAGATGGCCCAGCGCAGCATTGCCTCGGGTAGCAACAGTGCCGGCTCGGGCAATTTCGATGTGAGTATCGAGGACACTGGCAAGCTGACCATCAACGATTACAAGGTCACTTTCACGAGTGCCACCGACTACACCGTTCAGCGCCTGCCAGATAACACCCCGATGGGTAACTTCAGCACGACGACCACGCCTGCCCCGATGATAGACGGCTTCTCGATGTCGTTCAGCGGTGGTGCCGCTAGCGGCGACACCTTCAAGATTACCCCGACGCGTAATGCTGCGACCAACATCAAGACCGAGATGACGGACTCCAAGCGTCTGGCCATCGCGGCGCCATTGGGTGCGGCAATCGCTGCCGGCGGTAGCGGTACGTTGACCATTCCGGCCAGTGGTCAGCCGACGCTGACCACGAAATTCGACATCTACGACGCGACCACTGCTGCAGCGATGCAGAATGGCCTGAAGTACTCCACGCCGACTAAAGTCGTGTTTGGGGACGTTTCCGCCGATGGCACCAGCCAGGCCTATCAGTTTCTGGATGCCAAGGGTGGGGTTATCAGCAGCGGCACGATCAAACCAGGTGAAAACAACACCCTGAGTTTGAGCATACCGCTCAAGGACGCCACAGGTGCGCCGATCCCCCCTGCGCCAGCCACTCAGTACACGGTCAGCTTTGACATGACCGTTGCCGGTTCCCCGGGGAAAGGCACTGCGATAAACGTCTCACTGAGCCAGCCAGGTACTCTGGACAACCGTAACGGTACGGCACTGGCGGGTTTGCAGACCAAGCAAACCGTGGACACGGGGACAGCCAGCAAGGGGATTTCCCTGAGCGATGCTTACGGCAAGCTGGTCGAAGGCGTCGGCTCCAAGGCCGCTCAAGGCAAACTCGACAGTGCCGCGACCGAAGCCATCCTGGCAAATGCCAAGGGTGCTCGTGACTCGCTTTCGGGTGTCGACCTCGATGAGGAAACCGGCAACCTGGTCAAGTATCAGCAGTACTACACCGCGTCTTCGCAGATCATCAAGACTGCGCAAGAAATCTTCAGCACACTGATCAACAGTCTTTAAGGAGTCGTAGCCCATGCGCATTTCTACCGCCCAGTTTTACGAATCCTCGGCTGCGAACTATCAGAAAAATTTCGCTAACGTGGTCAAGTCCAGCGAAGAGGCCAGCAGCCTGGTTCGCGTGAACACCGCGGCCGATGATCCGGTTGGCGCATCGCGCTTGCTGCAATTGGATCAGCAGGCTTCGATGCTGGCTCAGTACAACGCAAACACTAGCACCATCAAGGCCACCCTGGGCCAGGCCGAGTCAGTGATGACCAGCATCACCAACGTGTTGCAACGCGCCAAGGAACTGGCCATTGGCGCCAACAACGCCGGTTACACCGACGCCGACCGTCAGGCCAATGCCGCGGAACTGAGCCAGATCGAAGAACAGTTGTTGAGCCTGATGAACAGCCAGGATGAAAACGGCAAGTACATCTTTGCCGGCTCCAAGGGCGATACCGTTCCGTTCACCCGCAACTCCGACGGTACTTACACCTACAACGGCGACCAGGTAACGCTGAACCTGCCAATCGGCGACACCATGTCGATGGCCACCAACAGCACCGGTTGGGAAGTGTTCCAGCAAGCGATCAATACCAGTCGCACTCAGGTCTCCGGGTCGATGAATGACGGTCTTGTGACGCTGTCGGACGGGCAGGTGTCGTCGAACGTCAAGTACAACAACGAGTTCCGTGGCGGTGAGCCATATACGGTGGACTTCGTCAGCGGGACTCAATTGAGGATTACTGACGGCCTCGGCAACGACGTGACCAATGAAGCCACTCAGGGCGGCGTAATCACCAACGGCCAGAATCAGAGCATCAGCTTTCGCGGTGTCGACCTGACCCTGAACTTCAACGACCCTGCCGCCCCTTTGACAGGCCGTACGTTCACGCTGCAAGGCAAGCCGGACACCTTCAACGTTTCCCGTGGCCCCGGTAACCCGAGCCCGGTACAGACGACCGGTACCCGGATTACTGATCCAGTCGCTTACCAGGCCAGTTTCCCAAGTGGTTCGGCGGTGCTGAAATTCACCAGCGACACCACGTTCGACTTGTACGCCGCACCGATCACCGCCGATAGTCGGCCTGTCTCCAGCGGCACGATGGTGGGCAATACTGCAACCGCATCCGGTGTGGAATTCACGTTGAACAACACCGTGGCCAACCCATTGGCTAACGGCGACCAGTTCAACGTAGCGGTCAACACCCACGAGACCCAGAACATTCTGGATACCGTAAGCCAATTGAAAACGGCTCTGAATACACCGACCAACGGCAATGCCGTCGCGATCCAGAAACAACAGGCAGCAATGACAGCAGGCTTGGGGAACCTTACGAGTGGTATCGATCAGGTGGCTAGCGGCATCAGTTCGATCGGCGGACGCGGTGCGGCGCTGGACACTCAAAGTGAAGCCAACGAAGCCTTGGTGATGGCAAACAAACAGACTCAATCGGCCATCCGTGATTCGGATCCTGCCGACGTCATGACGCGCTTGACCTTGCAACAAAACATGTTGCAGGCCTCTCAACTGGCGTTCAGCAAAATCGCTTCGCTCGGGCTGTTCAACCGGCTCTGATAGAACCTCCTCGCTGCATCCACCCAGGTGACGACTCATCGTCACCTGGCGTTCTTTCCAGGTTTACCCAAATGAACGAACCGCTTCTTGTCAGCATCGCTATTCCTGCCTTCAATCCTGAGTTTTTCCGCGGCACCCTGCTCAGCGCAATCAGTCAGGATTACCCACATCTGGAGGTTGTCATCTGCGATGACAGCTCCGGTCCAGAGATTGAGGCGATCTGCGAAGAACTGGGCAAGACATCGTCGGTAACCCTGCGTTATGTACGCAATCCCCAGCGTTTGGGTTTTGCCCGCAACCTGCTGGCCTGTTTGACTCATTCATCAGGCGAGATGATCAAGTTCCTCTGCGACGATGACACCCTGATTCATCATTGCGTCAGCCTGCAAGCCAAAGTGCTGCAGGAAAATGAGGAGGTCAGCATAGTGATCGGCCAGCGATTACTTTGCGATGCTGACGACATACTGCTTCCTTCTCGTTTTCTCAATTGCTTGATCTCGCCAGCGAGTGCAGTGCTCCATGGCACTGACTTGCTGGCATGTGTCGCCGATAATACGGTCAACCTGTTTGGCGGTATCAGCCATGCCCTGTTCCGTCGTGGCCAGGTTGAGGAATACCTTGAAACCCTGGTGCAGGACGGCCAGGGTTTTGTCGCACGCCTGGACATGGCCCTGTACATCTGTTTGTTGCGTCGCGGGCATCTCGCCAGTCTGGACCAACTCTTGAGCTTTGAGCGCATTCATGCGGGCAGGCTCAGTCATCAGGTGGCAATGACTGAAGCGGTTGCCGCTGAGAGTGAGTGGCTGCTGCAGATGCTGGCCGCGCGCACCAGTGAGAAGGCTCCGGCCGACGGCTATGTTCGTTATCTGCCGTTGGCGTCGTATTACGGTGGCGGTGAGCCGGCATGGGAAGAACTGGACGTTCGAAATTTCCTGACCAAACAGATCGCGACCTTCAACCAGCAGGTGGGTACGCACAGCCTTGATTTCGCTGAGTTGTATGGCGAATGGCTGGAGTGTCGTAGTTTGTCGGAGGGTCAGCTACGCCTGCTACCCAAACGCATCGAACAGTGGCCCTGCCAGCCGCGCATCATGCCGGTGGTGTTTTGTGATGAGGGCGATGAGCTTGCCCTGCGCGCGACGTTGGACAGCCTGAAGTCACAGTCGTATGTTGCCGACCGTATTCTATTGCTGGGTTCCGCCAATTCAACGCCCCCGAATGTTGCCGGGGTTCAATTTCAGGTTCGCCAAGGGGACGGATTCAAGCAGGTCAACACCTTACTGGCGAATGACGGTCAGGTGGACTGGATACTCCTGCTGCAGGCGGGTGATCGTCTACATCCCCATGCATTGGTCATCATGGCCGAGCGCATGGCATTGCGTGCGGACACGTTATGCCTGTACAGCGATGAAGGCACGCATGATGGGCGTGCGTCCTCCATGCCGATCTTCAAACCGGATTTCAATCTCGATCTGATGCGCAGCTTCCCCTACGTGGGGCGTCAGTTGGCGTTCAAGTGTGAGGCGTTATCTGCGATAGGCGGGTTCGACGAACATTATGCGGGTCTGGCTCCACACGACTTGCTCTGGCGTTTGGTCGAAACCCACGGTGTGCATGTGGTCGAGCATATACCTGAAGTGCTCGTACAGACTCAGTCAAGTTACGCCGACTGGATGAGTGAGCCATCCATCCAGGCGCTTGCCGCACCCGTGGTGCGCGCGCATCTCCAGCGTCTGAACGTATCGGCCCAGGTAGACGGTACCCCGGATAGTCTGATAACCCGAGTGCACTATCAGCACGAACAGTCGGCCAGTGTGTCGATCCTGATTCCGGCCTCAGTGGACCTGCTCACCTTGCGGCGTTGTGTAGAGTCTCTGTTCGAGCACACCCGTTATGGTCCGTATGAGGTACTTCTGATCGTCAGCGGTGATGAGTCTGCTGATGTGCAGGGCTGGTTGAGGGCGATGGAAGGGCTGGGCAATGATCAGTTGCGGGTTGTGCGCGTTCAATCCCAATGTCGGGCGCAGAGCCTGAATCAAGCCAGTGAGCATGCGCGGGGCGATTACCTTTTGGTGCTGGATGCGCAATGTGCATTCTTCGACGAGCAGTGGCTTGGCGAACTCATGCTCCAGGCGCAGCGTCCAGAAGTTGGAGTAGTCGGGCCCAAGCTGCTCGGCCGGGATGGCACGGTCGCATCGGGTGCTTTGGTATTAGGTCTTAGAGGGCTGGCAGGTAATCCATTTTTGGGTCGTGTCGGTGATAGCAGTTATCTGGACCGCTTGCGCCTGGTACAGAATTGGAGCGCCTTGAGTCTGGATTGCTTGTTGGTACGGCGGGAATTGTTCCGTGAGCTGCAAGGACTGGACACTGATTCGCTGCAGCAAAGTTGGTTCGATGCCGACTTGTGCCTGCGGGCACGCGAGCTTGGCTACCTGGTCGTTTGGACGCCTTTTTCGAAAGTGGCTCGATTGGGCATGACTAGCCCGTCTGCGAACATCGATCAAGAGGCCGATCAGCAGGCGTTCTACCAACGCTGGCTGCCCAGCGTCGCTTGCGACCCCAACTACAATCGGAACCTGAGCCTGACCCAGGGAAGCTTCAACCTTGAACCCGGTTTGCGTAATGGCTGGGATCCTTTCATTGATCGAGCGATGCCTTCAGTACTGGCCTTGCCATTCAATGCTTCGGGTGTCGGCCATTACCGCGTCATCCAGCCATTCACTGAGTTGGAGCGCGCCGGCTGGATTCAGGGGCGACTCAGCTACAACATGCCGAAACCGGTCGAGGCGGAACGTGAAAAGCCGGATGTGATTATCGTGCAGTTGCGCTATGCGAACGAGAGCATCAAGGAAATCGCGCAACTCAAGCAGTTCTCCAGTGCCCGGCGAATCTTTGAAATCGACGACTACGTTATTGATCCGCCGAAAAAGAACGACCATGTCCGAAACTGGCCCGGCAATGTGGGGCAAAAGCTCAGTCAGGCCATTGGCTTGTGTGATCGGCTGGTTGTTTCCACCGAGCCTCTGGCCGATGCGCTGTCACATATGCATCACGATATTCGCGTGGTACCCAACATGCTGGCGGCATCGTTGTGGACCGGGCTGACCAGTGAGCGCCAGACGAGCATCAAGCCAAGGGTAGGGTGGGCTGGCGGTACCAGCCACCGAGGTGATCTGGAGCTGATGCTGGAGGTGGTCCAGAGCCTGGCCGATGAGGTCGACTGGGTATTCTTCGGCATGTGCCCGCAGATGCTGCTGCCCTACGTGAAGGAGTTCCATGTAGCAGTACCGCTCGCCCAGTATCCGCAGAAGTTGGCCAGCCTTAACCTTGATTTGGCCCTGGCCCCGCTTGAGCAGAACCTGTTCAACGACTGCAAGAGCAACCTGCGGCTGCTGGAGTATGGCGTGTGCGGCTTTCCTGTGATCTGTACCGACACCAAAGCCTATGCCGGCTACCTGCCATGCACGCGGGTACGTGAAAACTCGACTGAACAATGGCTGGAGGCAATTCGCATGCATTTGTCGGACCCTCAAGCCAGCTACCGCCAGGGCGATGCCCTGCGTGAAGTAGTGTTGCGAGATTATCTGCTTACACCGCGACATCTGCAGCACTGGGCGAATGCCTGGTTGGCGGACTGAATCCTGACGCTCGGCCACGCCGGGCGCTGAACCCATCATTTGAAACAGGTACGCTATGAACGCAATCGCAACCGGATCGCGCAATGATGTAACGGTCGTTCTGCTTGGGCATGAGCAAGTCGATCACCGTGCACGGGCACAGCACTTCTATCAGCAGGCCGACGTGCCATGTCTGGCGCTGGAGTCATTGCAGGCCAGCAGCAGTGCGTTGTGCAATCAACGGCTGATTGAGGCGCTGCAACAGGTGACAACGCCGTTGGTGATGCTGGCGCTGGATTCTGACTTCATTTTGCCCGCAGCCCTGGACAACGCCGCCGTTCGTTTGCAGGCTCCTTCGCAGTCAATGGGGGCTCAGGGTTACGCATTGGCCTATGACGCAGGCAATGGGCAAGTGGCCTATCATAAAGTCGGCGCTGCCCTGGCACCTTTGTCCGAGGAGAACGCCACTGCTCGTTTACGTCAGTACGCCGACGCCGCTCAACCCGCTTGGCGAGCAGTACTGCGAATCGGGGCTTTGCAGAGCGCACTGGCGCTGTTACCTGACCAACTGGATTTTTCCGGCTGGCGTGTCGCGTTGTCCTACGCACTGCTGGCACAAGGTGGAATCGAATCGCTCGAGCAGACCGATGTGGTATGTGAGTACGCGCCTTGCACGCTGCCAATTGCCGCTCGGGAAGAGCAATTCACCCAAGCCGTTCGCGCATTGCTGCAATGGGATGCGGCCGGGTTCGGCCTGTGCACCGATGAGTCTGGTTTTACCCTGCTCAATGGTTTTGTCCGCAACACTTACAGCTCGCAGGAACAGCCGCTTCTCTTCACCTCGACCTGGGCGAATGTTACAGAGGGGCCAGAGCGGGTGTTCGAGCCGCGTCAGTTCGTCGAACTGCCTTACTACAACGGGGCGTTGTTCAATTGCCTGACCACGCTGGAGTTCCTCTGTCATGGTTGGCCGACGGGGGAGAAGCAGTACCAGACTCTAGAGGGCAATTGGGTCCGCCAGCGCGAGCTTCTGCTGGTTCATCCCAACGATACTCCCGGGAGTCTTCAGCATCGCTACTTCCAAGCGCTGGCGCTAGGTCTGTTCAATCGTGAAGTCTGTCAGCGGCTGGCCGATTCCTTGACCGGCGAGAGCGACGAAGCCAATGCCGGCGAGATGAATGATTGGCTCCAACGGTTGGCGCAGATCCCGTCGTACGATCCGCAGCACAGCCTGGCCGCTACGAGCTCTGGCCAGATACTTGCGAAGCTGGCTGCAGCGACTCCGGATGATGCAGCGCGTGAGCGTGTGATGGCGCATCTGGCGCGCTCGCCAGGCGAGCAAATTGCCTTTGTGGTTCTGGACCTGGCCAACGATGACAGCGCGCTGCAGGCCACCTTCGACAGCCTGGTCGCCAGTGGATTGC
Organism: Pseudomonas sp. GL-RE-29; assembly: GCF_019947275.1. Taxonomy (NCBI): domain Bacteria; kingdom Pseudomonadati; phylum Pseudomonadota; class Gammaproteobacteria; order Pseudomonadales; family Pseudomonadaceae; genus Pseudomonas; species Pseudomonas sp. GL-RE-29. Next base: position 168,712 of record NZ_JAGYGD010000006.1, on the reverse strand, counting down.
GCAATTTCAAGTTGTTGGTTCTCAAGGCTGGCAAGCCGCCGGTGATCACCACGCCACGCGATGCCTTGCACTTCATTCAGGTTACAGAAAACAACTGGATCGCCCACCTGAACCAGGCAGTGCGTCAATTGCCGAGTGAATGGCTGCTGTTGACGCAGGCGGGTGACCAATTGCTCACGGGCGGATTGCTGCACCTTTCGCTGGAACTGAGTAACGCTGCGGCCTGCCACGCTATTTGTGCTGACGAAGTGCACCGCGATAAGGACGGGCGCTTGAACAGCGTCATACGTCCAGGTGCCGATCTTGATCTGCTGCGTGGCCAGCCGGCCCTGATGTCTCGCCACTGGCTGGTACGACGTCAAACCGTGCTTGATCTGGGTGGCTACAGCGATGCCCAGCCTCAGGCCGTCGAGCTTGATCTGTTGCTGCGACTAGTGGAAGCGCAAGGCGTGGCCTGCCTTGCTCACCTGGATGATTACCTGGTGCTTGGCGAACAATCGTCGCCGGCGTTGACCACTCAAGCCCAAGTGGTGCTGGAGCGCCACCTGAGACAGCTGGGCTATCGCGGTCACGTCAGTGACAGCGGCGTATCCGGGTTGCAGATCGATTTTCGTCATGCCGCTACGCCATTGGTCAGCATCCTGGTAGCGAGTGAGGAGAGCGTTGCGCCGTTGCAGGCGTGCCTGGCCAGCGTGCTGCAGCGCACGCGCTACCCGCGTTATGAAGTGATAGTGGCTTGCGCTGGTAAAGACGCTGCTAATGAAATAGCCGTGCACCATGGGTTGGGTAACCGAGTTTGGGTGTTGAACGCAGAGTCTGGTGCTACGCGCAATGACTTGCTCAATCTGGCGGCGAGTCAGGCCAAGGGCGAGTATCTGGTGCTGTTCTCGGCGGGTGGAGAGGTCATCAGTCCCGCCTGGCTCGAAGGCTTGCTCAACGAGGCCCAGCGTCCGGAAGTTGGCGTTGTGGGAGGCGCGTTGTATAGCGCTGATTCAACCTTGGCTCATGCCGGTTATGGCCTGTTGAGTGGTCCACAAGTTGATACACCTTGGCTGGACGCCGCTGATCAGTGGCACTTGTCAGTGCGTGGTTGCGCGGCCGTTTCCGGGGATTGCCTGATGGTGAACAAGGCACTGTTCGAACAGTGCGGCGGTTTGCAGGCTCTGCCTGGGGCAGATATTGAGTTGTGCCTGCAAGTACAGGACGCGGGCCTTACGGTTGTCTGGACACCGCAGGCTCAGGTTCGCGCCACAGGCCTGTCGGCACCTGATGCCAGTGTTGCCCAGGCGCTGGCCGAACGCTGGCCGCAGGCTTTTAGTGGCCGGGCGTCTGACGAGCGACTGAGTCCTGAGGGCGAGTTGTCCTGGATGGCGATGTTGTAATCGCCCTGGCGTGATTTGATTGTTTCAAGTGAGGCCGCTCTCTGGTCAGGGAGCAGCCTGACGTTGTGGTTCACTGAGTATCCTGGCGCGCGATACAGCGGCGCCGTGGGTCGGGTGTCCTTGTCAAAATTCAATAACGAAGTGCCCGCATGAAACCTATTCGAATCGTATGTGGAACGCGCGTGTCTGAGCAGGAGTTTTCCACGAAGACTGCTCTTGGCCGATCCTTGTTGATCCACCAGGCGGCCAATCCTGTGGAAATCAGACTGTTTGCAGAGAACAAGCAGGGGCTTTCGACCATCTACAACCGCGCCATTGATGAGGCCAGGGACAATCCTGCCATTCTGGTGTTCGTTCATGACGATGTGCACGTGTGTGACTTCTTGTGGAGCGAGCGGCTACGCGAAGGGGTTGTCGCGTTCGATGTTGTCGGGCTTGCAGGCAATACACGGCGTGTTGAAGGTCAACCCGCCTGGGCCTTTGTTGATGATCGGTTCACTTGGGATCAGGCGTGCCACCTGAGCGGTTTGGTCGGGCACGGTAACAGTTTCCCGTGCGCTGTCTCGAGTTTCGGGCCTGTACCTCAACCCTGCAAATTGCTCGATGGGTTGTTGCTTGCGGTGGACAGTGAGCGCCTCGAACAGGCCCACGTACGCTTTGACGAGCAATTTGAATTTCACTTCTATGACATGGACTTTTGTCGCTCGGCTGAACTGAATGGGTTAAGCATGGGCACATGGCCGCTGAGCGTGGTCCATGAAAGTGGAGGGGCGTTCGGTACACCCGCATGGCGCGAGAGCTTTGGCCGCTATCAAGACAAGTACGCCATGGCAAGCACCCCAAAGCCTCAGGAGGCGAATGTGCAGAAGCAAACTCCGGTTCATCAATTCCATAACCCAGATCTGCTCAAGCTGATGCCTGCCAATGCCCGGCGCGTTGTGGAGATCGGTTGCAGTTCGGGTGCTCTTGCACGCGAATACAAGAAACTCAATCCACATGTTCATTACACCGGGATCGAGATTGATCCGGGCTATGCGCAACTCGCGCGCGAGCACTGTGATCGCGTGCTTGACATGAACATTGAGACGGCCTGTGCCGATCTGATTGCTGGCGATCTGGCCGCTGACTGCTGGGTCTTCGGGGATGTGCTTGAACATCTTTACGATCCATGGGCGCTCTTGCAGAAGATCCGTGAAGCCAGCGCACCTGGAAGCTGTATCGTCGCGTGCATTCCCAACGCCCAGCACTGGAGTGTTCAGGCTCGACTCAGTGTGGGTGATTTCCGCTACGAGGATGCAGGGCTGTTCGACAGAACGCATATTCGCTGGTTCACGCTGGTCACCATGCTCGAATTGTTTACTCAGGCAGGCTGGACTGTCGAGGCGGGGGTGCCGCGTGTTTTTGACGAGCCTCAGCGCGAAAAATTTCTCCCGATGATCCATGCGATGGCTGCCGCGGCTGGAAGAGATCCTGAGATGGCTGTTCAGGATGCGCTGCCATTGCAGTATGTGTTCAGGGCTGTGGCCGGTTGAACTTCGGCGTTAACTTATCAAACTCGAATTGGAAATTTTAAATTCATGCATCCCACCGCAATGCAAAACGGACGAGTGTTTTTCGATACCTACCTGGGCGAAAGTTCGACTTCCCTGGTATTGGAAATAGGTGCGCAAGACGTCAACGGCTCACTTCGAGACGTTGCTCCGGCGGGCGTGCGCTACATTGGCGTGGACTTTGTCGTCGGCAAGGGGGTCGATGTCGTCCTCACCGATCCGTATAGCCTTCCGTTCGAGAGCGAGTCTGTCGACGTGATTGTCAGTTCCTCATGTCTTGAACATTCGGAGATGTTCTGGCTGTCGTTTACCGAATGCCTGAGGATTTTGAAGCCTGACGGACTGCTGTTCATCAACGTACCCTCCAATGGTGCATTCCATCGTTACCCGGTTGACTGCTGGCGCTTTTATCCTGATGCAGGGAGTGCACTGGTCACCTGGGCCAAGCGCCAGGGGATGAACCCGGCGTTGCTGGAGTCCTTTATCACGCCGCAGCATGAGGACGTATGGAGCGACTTTCTGGCAGTTTTCGTCAAGGACCAAGACTGCGCCCGCCGGCATCCGAACCGGATGATCAAGGCGATCGAACGATTTGAAAATGGAAAGGTTTCCGGCAGCGAGCAGATTTTCAGCTACGAAGAGTTCCCGGAAGATCTCCGCCGATTGAATGCTGCTGTTCAACGATTGGCCGAGATGGAAGGGCGTGAAGCCGTGGTGAAGGATGTCCTGGAAAAGTTGCTGGACTTTACCAAGGGTCAGGCGAACTAAGCGCCAACCCTGCACGCCCCGCCCCCGGCCGCCAGCTGCTGGATCTGTGCATCCCTTGAGGACAGGCAATCGGTGATGACCGCGAGGTCAGCCGATTGCGAGTGCACGGGGGCACCTTGTGCATCCGTCTGGGTATTTGGCCATTGGCAGGCTGATACCCGCCCGCCCCAATTTGACGGGCCAGTTACTCCTCCTGATTCTGATTCATGCCCTGCGTCCCATTGTCCACTTGCTAGAGCGCCTTGCCTTTTCAACGCTGGGGCTTGGGATGAGTCGTGCGTGGTTTCTGTTCCTATCGGCAACCGATTCGACAAAAGCGCGTGACTTGGAAGTCACGGCGCGCATCTTCACTGTTATCATTCCCGCAATCGGGATCAGTTGAGCCGGCGAGCGGCGTTGCCAGGAGGTTTATTACCTGGTTACCTGCCTGCGTTCGTGGTGCTTGGTGGGCATTTTGCTTTTTCTGAATTGGGAAGCCATATGATTGGCATTAAAAGTATCGCCAGTTACGTGCCGGCTGAAGGGCTGGACAACTACGCGCAAGGCGCGAAATTCGGTAAGGACCAGGATTTCATCTTTGGCAAGATCGGTTCTACTTTCCTGCCGCGCAAGGACGCTGGTCAGGAAACTTCCGATTTGTGTGTCGAGGCCGTCAAGACCCTGTTCGCCAGCAATCCAGCGTTGGACCCGGTTTCTGTCGACGTCGTGATCGTTGTCACTCAGAACGGCGATGCTGAAGGCTTGCCGCACACCGCAGCTATCGTCCAGCACAAACTCGGCCTGCCGACCCATATCGCCGCCTTCGACATCTCCCTGGGATGCTCCGGCTATGTTTATGGCTTGTATGCCATGAAAGGTTTCATGGAGGCTGCGGGGCTGAAGAACGGCCTGCTGATCACCGCCGACCCTTACTCGAAAATCGTGGATCCTGAGGATCGCAACACCACCATGCTGTTCGGTGACGCCGCAACGGTGACCTGGATGGGGGAAGGTGCGCAATGGCAGCTGGGCAAGTCGCTATTTGGCACTGATGGCGCGGGCGCCGAATTTTTGCGCACCACCGATGGCAAGTTCTTCATGAATGGCCGCCAGGTCTACAACTTCGCGCTGGTCAAGGTACCGGCTCACTTGCAGCAGTTGCTTGATGCCAGCCAGTTGCAGGCGAAGGACATCGACCTCTACTGTCTGCATCAGGGCAGTGCGGCGATCGTTGATGCCGTATCCCAGCGTTTCGAGGGTGGTGATCCCAAGCGTTTCGTCAAGGATATGACTGAGACGGGTAACACCGTGTCGTCCAGCATTCCGCTTCTGCTTGAAAAGCACGTGATGGGTTCGCAACACAAACGTGTCGCCCTTAGCGGCTTCGGTGTGGGCCTGTCGTGGGGCTCGGCGATCATCGAGCGCGTTGACTGACGCCAGTTGCAATAAAAACGCCGCCTTCCCCAGGCGGCGTTTTTGTTTGTGCGCTTTGATGGTCTGTCGGTCGGCGCAGCCATTCGAACGACAAATTACCCATGCACAGGATTTTGTTCAAAGAGTGTATTAGAGGTGTAAAACTACTGAAACACTCTCTATCACGCCCGATGGTGCGCTGATTTTTGGCGTCAAACTCCCGTGTTTGTTGGGCTGGCAGGATGCCACTAACTATTTTTCAAAAATCAGCTAAAGCAACTTGCCTTGACGACGATAACTATTACGAAGGTTCTCTGTGCCACACCCGGCGAATTGCCAAGGCCGGAAGCCGTAGTACCCATCCAACGAGGAATTCGTCATGGCTTTGACTGTTAACACCAACACCACCTCCCTGGGCGTTCAGAAAAACCTGAACCGTGCTTCCGACGCTCTCAGCACTTCGATGACCCGTCTGTCCTCCGGCCTGAAAATCAACAGCGCCAAAGATGACGCCGCCGGCCTGCAGATCTCCAACCGCATGACTTCGCAGATCCGCGGTCAGACCATGGCAATCAAAAACGCCAACGATGCCATCTCCATCGCGCAGACCGCTGAAGGCGCGATGCAAGAGCAGACCAACATCCTGCAGCGTATGCGTGAACTGGCTCTCCAGGCGCGAAACGACTCCAACACTGTCGATGACCGTGATGCGCTGAACAAAGAATTCCAGTCGATGACCAAGGAGCTGGATCGTATTGCTGCCAGCACCCAGCTCAACAACAAGAATTTGCTGGACGGTTCCACTACTACTGCAATGGTCTTCCAGGTTGGCTCCAACACCGGTTCCGACAACCAGATCAGCATCACGCTGACTGACGCGATGAACACCTCCGCCTCCGGCGCTCTGAGCGCGTTGTCGGGTAAGGCGATCACTGGTGCTGCCTCCGCTATCGAAGCAAACTTCAGCGGCGCAATGACCGCCATCGACCAAGCGCTGAAGAATATCAACGCCACTCGTGCTGACCTTGGTGCTGTCCAGAACCGTCTGACCAGCACCATCGCCAACCTGCAGAACATCAACGAAAACGCCGAAGCTGCACGTGGCCGTGTACAGGACACCGACTTCGCTGCTGAAACTGCCCAGCTGACCAAGCAGCAGACTCTGCAACAGGCATCGACTTCGGTTCTGGCCCAAGCCAACCAACTGCCATCGGCCGTACTGAAACTGCTTCAGTAATCACCTGATGGTTGTCGGCGGGGGAGTGCACTTGCGGTGCTCCTCCGCTTTTTACATTGAGAGGTGGTTGGCATGGATATGAGCGTCAAGCTGAACCTGTCCTACCAGGCCGCGAAGCCGGTCGAGCAGGCCCACGAACGCCTTGTGGTCAAGCCCGTGGAGGCTGTCGAATCCACCACGCCAGCGAAGGAAGGTGCCGACAGCGGCCTGACCGAAGCTGAGAAGGTCAAAAACGCGATCAAGGACATCGAGACGTTTCTCGCCTCGTCGCGTCGCAATCTCGAATTTTCCACGGATGAAGAATCCGGACGAATTATTGTTAAAGTCATCGCCAGTGAAACCGGTGAGCTGATCCGCCAACTTCCTTCGGAAGAGGCGTTGAAGATCGCGCACAGCCTGAGCGATGTAAACAGCCTGTTGTTCGATGCCAAGGTCTGATGCTGGCGACCGAGCGGCAAGTTCGCTAGTCTTGATCGGCTAGGTACGGCGCGCAACCAAGAGGGAATAGCAATGGCGAGTACAATTTTACCGGGCACCGGCCTGGGTTCTGGCGTCGATATCAACGCTATCGTGAAAACACTGGTTGCGGCTGAGACCGACCCCAAGTCGAATCAGATCAAGCGTCAGACTGCCAACAATACCGCCATGCTGTCCGGCGTCGCGGCGCTCAAGAGTGCGCTCTCCGTCTATCAGACGGCGATGAAGAAGCTCAACGACACTGCCGCGCCGTCCTTCAATGCCTACACGGCAACCTCCAGTAGCGACGCCGCCATCAAGGTTACGTCGAACAATACTGCGGTTCCGGGGACCTACTCGGTTCGCGTCGAGAATCTGGCCACTTCCTCCAAGGTCGCCAGCCAGAACTTCGATACGGGCGCCAGTACGCCGATTCCAGAAGGTGACCTGCTGATTACGCAGGACGGTGTGGTTCATACCGTCAAGATCGGTCCCGGCGCGACCTTGCAGACGGTGCGCGATACCATCAACTCGACGTTGGCCGAGAAAGGCATCAGTGCCAACCTTGTCAACGGTGCAGACGGTTCACGCCTGGTGTTCAGTTCCACGATGACGGGTGCCGGCACGGACATTTCGGTTGCTGGCATCGATGAGCTCGAGATCCTACCGAACGTGAAAATGGCGGGTACCGGTGCCGGCTATATCGACGCGCAGGCCGAGGATGCGCTGATCTATGTAGATGGCCTCAAAGTCACCAGCAAGACCAACACCGTGGATGACGCGGTCAGTGGCATCAGCCTGCAGTTGCTTCAAGAGACCGGCACTGATCCGACCAAGGCGATCACGGTGACCGTCGGCGAGAATACCGCCGGCCTGAAGACGTCGATCCAGGCGTATGTCGATGCCTACAATACGTTGGTCAAGACGGTCAACACGCTGGCCGCCACCTCCAAGGATGAGGATGACAACACTGTCCTCGGCCCGCTGACGAATGACCCGACTACGCGCGCGCTGCTGTCTGATCTGCGCAAGCAGCTGGCCACAGAAGGCAATGGCGATCGGCTCACCAGCCTGAGTCAGTTGGGTATCAACACCCAGAAGGACGGTACCCTCGAATTCAACAGTGTCAAATATGACGCTGCCATGAAGGAGAAGAAGCTCGGTGCCGATGTGCAGCAGCTTTTCACCGGTACCAATGGTGTGTTCGAGCGCATGAACAAGGCAATCGAACCGTACCTGGAAACGGGCGGCATCCTCGATACGCGCACGACCGGTCTCGGCAAGCAGCAGTCCGATCTCACCAATCAGCAGTTGGCGCTGGATCGTCGTATCGAATCGCTGACCGACGTGTTGACCAAGCGCTACGTGGCCATGGACACTCTGGTTGGCAAGCTCGAGGCGCAACGCAAGAACATCGTTTCGATGTTCGCCTCGATCGAGGCGCAACAGAAAAACTCCTGATTGGTCGATATGCGAAAAGCCCGGCAGTCCCCTTAGAGGGACTCCGGGCTTTTCGCGTTGAGGGCTAAAGTTTTTTGACGCGCAGGCGATACAGGCGGTATATGAATCTTTTCGTTGTGACGAGGTAGAACATGAATCCTATGTTGGCCCTTCGGCAATACCAGAAAGTCAACGGTGTGGCCCAAACCTCCGAGGCCAGCCCGCACCGCCTGGTACAAATGCTGATGCAGGGCGGCCTGGACCGTATCGCGCAAGCCAAGGGCGCCATTGCGCGCAATGATGTTGCCCAGAAAGGTGTTCTGATCGGCAAGGCCATCGGCATCATCGGTGGTCTGCGCGAAGGCCTCGACCTGGAAAATCAGGCTGAGGCGCTGGCTGACATCGATTCGCTGTACGCCTACATGAGCAAGCGCCTGATCGAAGCAAACGTGAAAAACGATCCCGAGATCCTCAACGAGGTTGCACGCCTGCTGATCACTTTGAAGGAAGGTTGGGACGCGATCGGCGATCAAGCTGTCGACGCCTAGGAGAACACTATGAGTGCCGTGCTCGAACGTATCGAACAAACCCGTGAGGCCCTGCTCGGGGCGCTGGCGGGTCGCGATTGGGAGACCATCTCCGAGCTTGACCTGCGCTGCCGCGTTTGTGTCGAGGACGTTCTTGCCGAGGCGGCGGCCAACGAGCAGGGTGTGCGCAGCAGTCTGGAAGAATTGCTCGACGTTTACCGCCAACTAATTGATGTAGCGAGTGGGGAGCGTCAAGCAATAGTCGATGAGATGACACAGATCCGCCAAGCTAAAAATGCCGCAAAGGTATACCATCTATTCAGTTAAGCCTCGGCGGTTATAAAAACCAGTGCGCCATAAATTTGACTGTGCACGGTTTTTTGACTTAACTAGTGGCTGGTTCCAGATTTCAGTCGTCTTCAGGCATATCAGGCCTGCAAGCGTTTAGCTTGCCCCAGCATTTTGGGCATTGAGTTGACTAGGGAAGTTGCTATTGCATGTGGCGTGAAACCAAAATTCTGCTGATTGATGACGATAGCGTCCGCCGCCGCGATTTGGCGGTGATTTTAAATTTTCTCGGTGAAGAAAATTTACCCTGCGGTAGCCATGACTGGCAGCAGGCTGTCGGCTCTTTGTCATCTAGTCGTGAAGTCATCTGTGTCCTCATCGGGACGGTCAACGCTCCTGGCGTATTGACGGGCTTGTTAAAGACACTCGCCACATGGGATGAGTTCCTTCCGGTTTTGTTGATGGGCGATAATTCTTCCATTGACCTGCCTGAAGACCAGCGTCGCCGCGTGCTTTCGACCCTGGAAATGCCGCCAAGCTATAGCAAATTGCTTGACTCCCTGCACCGTGCCCAGGTCTATCGCGAGATGTACGACCAGGCCCGCGAGCGCGGTCGTCATCGCGAACCCAATCTTTTCCGCAGTCTTGTCGGCACCAGCCGGGCGATTCAGCACGTGCGTCAGATGATGCAGCAAGTGGCCGACACCGATGCCAGCGTATTAATCCTCGGAGAGTCCGGGACCGGTAAGGAAGTGGTCGCGCGTAACCTCCATTACCACTCCAAGCGTCGTGAAGCGCCCTTCGTGCCGGTTAACTGCGGTGCGATTCCGGCAGAGTTGCTGGAAAGCGAATTGTTCGGCCATGAGAAGGGCGCCTTTACGGGGGCGATCACCAGCCGTGCCGGGCGTTTTGAATTGGCCAACGGCGGCACCTTGTTTCTCGACGAAATCGGCGACATGCCGTTGCCGATGCAGGTCAAGCTGCTGCGCGTGTTGCAGGAGCGCACCTTCGAGCGCGTGGGCAGCAACAAGACCCAAAGCGTTGACGTGCGCATCATCGCCGCGACCCACAAGAATCTTGAAAGCATGATCGAGGTCGGCACTTTCCGCGAAGACCTGTACTACCGTCTGAACGTGTTCCCGATCGAAATGGCACCGCTGCGCGAACGCGTCGAAGACATTCCGCTGCTGATGAACGAGTTGATCTCGCGCATGGAGCACGAGAAGCGTGGTTCGATCCGTTTCAACTCGGCGGCAATCATGTCGCTGTGCCGTCACGGCTGGCCAGGCAACGTCCGCGAACTGGCGAACCTGGTAGAGCGCATGGCGATCATGCATCCGTACGGTGTAATCGGTGTGGTGGAGTTGCCGAAGAAATTCCGCTACGTCGACGATGAAGACGAGCAACTGGTCGACAGTTTGCGCAACGATCTCGAAGAGCGGGTGGCCATCAACGGGCATACCCCGGATTTCACTGCCAATGCCTTGCTGCCGCCGGAAGGCTTGGACCTCAAGGATTATCTCGGTGGTCTTGAGCAAGGGCTGATTCAGCAGGCGCTGGATGATGCCAACGGTATCGTGGCGCGCGCTGCCGAGCGGTTGCGTATCCGTCGCACCACGCTGGTGGAAAAGATGCGCAAATACGGCATGAGCCGTCGTGACGGTGATGAGCAGGCGGATGATTGACGCCTGTTTTTCAAACCCTTCATTTATAGGCATTTTTTTTTAGGCACGGGTATTGCTAAGTCCCTCGCAACGTTCCGTTTCAATGACGGTCAGCCAAGCGAGAGAGCACGATGCCCCAAGCCGCCCAGATGTCTCCTGTCCCTGATGCCCTGGGGCAATCGTCGTCCGTAGAGCAGGCGAGCCGGCTTGGCCTTGAGCAAGCATTTGCGTTGTTCAACCAGATGTCGAGCCAACTGACCGATTCCTACAGCATGCTCGAAGCCCGGGTCACCGAACTCAAGGGCGAGTTGGCGGTGGTCAGCGCCCAGCGCATGCAAGAGCTGGCGGAAAAAGAACGCCTGGCCAACCGTCTGCAAAACCTCCTCGATCTATTGCCCGGTGGCGTCATCGTCATCGACGCCCAGGGCATCGTGCGCGAAGCCAACCCCGCCGCATGCGAGTTGCTCGGTCTGCCACTTGAAGGCGAACTGTGGCGGCAAGTCATTACTCGTTGTTTTGCGCCCCGTGAAGATGACGGTCACGAAATTTCCCTCAAGGATGGCCGGCGTCTGTCGATTGCCACGCGCTCACTGGATGCCGAGCCTGGTCAGTTGGTGCTGCTCAACGACCTGACTGAAACCCGTCATCTCCAGGATCAACTGGCCCGCCATGAACGCCTGTCGTCCCTCGGTCGTATGGTCGCTTCCCTGGCTCACCAGATTCGCACGCCGTTATCCGCCGCCTTGCTCTACGCCAGTCATTTGACTGAGCAGGAGTTGCCGGTCGAGACCCAGCAACGTTTTGCCGGACGTCTCAAAGAACGTCTGCATGAGCTGGAGCATCAAGTGCGCGACATGTTGGTATTCGCTCGCGGCGAGTTGCCGTTGACGGATCGGGTCTCGCCTAAACAACTGATGCAATCGCTGCAGGCTGCGGCGCTGACCCATGTGCAGGACCTGCCGATCCGCTGGCAGTGCGACAGTCATTCAGGCGAGTTGCTGTGCAGCCGCGATACCCTGGTCGGCGCCATTCTCAATCTCATCGAAAATGCCATTCACGCCAGCGCCGGTGACGTGCGCTTGAAGGTCCATCTGTACACCCGTGAAAACACTCTGCGTCTGTGTGTCAGCGATAGCGGCAGCGGCATCGATGACGCCGTACTGGCGCGTCTGGGTGAGCCGTTTTTCACGACCAAATCCACCGGAACCGGTCTCGGCCTGACGGTGGTCAAGGCGGTTGCGCGTGCCCATCAAGGCGAATTGAAATTGCGCTCGCGGCTCGGTCGCGGCACCTGTGCGCAGGTGATCCTGCCGTTGTTCAGCCACGCTCAGGGAGCGGAGTGAAGGTCATGGGTATCAAGGTTTTACTGGTCGAGGATGACCGCGCGTTACGCGAAGCATTGGCGGACACGCTGCTGCTCGCCGGGCACGATTACAAGGCCGTCGGTTCGGCGGAAGAGGCGTTGGCCGCCGTTGGCAGCGAGGCGTTCAATCTGGTGCTCAGTGACGTCAACATGCCGGGTATGGACGGTCATCAGTTACTCGGTTTGTTGCGGGCGCGTCAGCCGCAATTGCCGGTGCTGCTGATGACCGCACACGGCGCCGTGGAGCGGGCGGTCGATGCGATGCGTCAGGGCGCGGCGGATTATCTGGTCAAGCCGTTCGAGCCCAAGGCATTGCTTGATCTGGTGGCGCGTCATGCCTTGGGCAGTCTCGGCGCGAGCGAGAGCGAAGGGCCGGTGGCGTTCGAGCCGGCCAGCGCGCAATTGCTCGAGTTGGCTGCACGGGTTGCACGCAGTGACTCCACGGTGTTGATCTCCGGCGAGTCCGGGACCGGCAAGGAAGTGCTGGCGCGTTACATTCACCAGCACTCCCATCGTGCCAGTCAGCCGTTCATTGCGATCAACTGTGCCGCAATTCCGGACAACATGCTGGAAGCCACGCTCTTCGGTCACGAGAAAGGTTCGTTCACTGGCGCGATTGCGGCTCAGGCAGGCAAGTTCGAGCAGGCCGATGGCGGAACCATTCTGCTCGATGAAATTTCCGAAATGCCCTTGGGCTTGCAGGCCAAATTGCTGCGCGTGCTGCAGGAGCGGGAGGTCGAGCGGGTGGGGGCGCGCAAGCCGATCACACTGGATATTCGTGTGGTCGCGACCACCAATCGGGACCTGGCTGGGGAAGTGGCGGCGGGACGTTTCCGTGAAGACCTTTACTATCGCCTCTCGGTGTTTCCATTGGCGTGGCGTCCGTTGCGCGAGCGCACTGCCGACATCCTGCCGTTGGCCGAGCGGCTGCTGACCAAACACGTCAATAAAATGAAGCATGCTGCCGCGCGCCTGTCGCCCGAGGCGCAGGCGTGCCTGATCGGATATCCGTGGCCGGGCAATGTGCGTGAGCTGGATAACGCGATCCAGCGTGCGCTGATCCTGCAGCAGGGTGGCTTGATTCAGCCTCAGGATTTTTGCCTGGCTGGTCCGGTTGCCTGCGCGCCACTGCCGACGTTGGCGCTCGCAGCAACACCGATACGGGCCGTCGAGGTGGAGGCTGAGTCAGCCGGGGCACTGGGCGATGACCTGCGTCGCCGTGAGTTCCAAATGATCATCGACACCCTGCGCACCGAGCGTGGCCGCCGCAAAGAGGCCGCCGAGCGCCTGGGCATCAGCCCGCGCACCCTGCGCTACAAGCTGGCGCAAATGCGCGATGCCGGAATGGACGTCGAAGCGTATTTGTTCGCAACCTGATTCGGGAGCGGCATGGTCAACCAGGCCACAATGCGCTTCCCCTGCAGGAGCTGGCTTGCCAGCGATAGCGGTATCGCAGCCGCCATCGAATCGCTGGCAAGCCAGCTCCTACAGAGCGTTGCGATGAGAGGTCGGTAGAGCTTTTGTACAGCGTAGCCACGGAGCTGGCACCCTTGTTGCTAACACCTCAATACCCGCCGAGTGAGTGTCAAAAAATTGCGGGTCGCCAAAGAGAGAAATCATGAGCCAAGGTATTGAATTCAATCGGTTGATGCTGGACATGCGCGCCATGCAAATGGACGCCATGTCTGCGCCGAAATCGACTGCCGCCGTCCCTGAACTGAATGGCAGCAGCTTTTCCGACATGCTCGGTCAGGCCGTCAATAAAGTGAACGACACCCAGCAGGCATCCACTCAGTTGGCCAGTGCGTTCGAGATCGGCAAGAGCGGCGTCGACCTGACGGACGTGATGATTTCCTCGCAAAAAGCCAGCGTGTCTTTCCAGGCATTGACCCAAGTGCGTAACAAGCTGGTTCAGGCTTACCAAGACATCATGCAGATGCCGGTTTAAGGACGAGATTGAGTCATGGCAGAAGCAGTCGCCGATAACGTTCCGGCCAAGGCCACTCCAATAGACGGCAAACCGCCGCTGTTCGGTTTGTCCTTCCTGGAGAACCTTTCCGAAATGACCATGTTGCGTCAGGTAGGCCTATTGGTCGGCCTGGCCGCGAGCGTGGCGATTGGTTTCGCCGTGGTGCTGTGGTCCCAGCAACCGGACTACCGGCCGCTCTACGGCAGCCTTGCCGGTATGGACGCCAAGCAGGTCATGGACACCCTGGCCTCTGCCGATATTCCCTACACCGTTGAGCCCAATTCCGGAGCCTTGCTGGTCAAGGCCGATGACCTGTCCCGTGCGCGCCTGAAACTGGCGGCCGCTGGTGTCACTCCCAGTGACGGCAACATCGGTTTTGAAATCCTCGACAAGGAGCAAGGCCTCGGCACCAGCCAGTTCATGGAGGCGACCCGCTACCGTCGCGGTCTCGAAGGCGAACTGGCGCGGACCATCTCCAGCCTGAACAACGTCAAGGGTGCTCGCGTGCACCTGGCGATCCCGAAGAGTTCGGTGTTCGTGCGCGACGAGCGCAAGCCGAGTGCTTCGGTTCTGGTTGAGCTTTATTCCGGTCGCTCACTGGAGCCGGGCCAGGTCGTCGCCATCATCAATCTGGTGGCGACCAGCGTTCCTGAGCTCAGCAAGTCGCAGATCACCGTGGTCGACCAGAAGGGCAACCTGCTCTCCGATCAGGCGGAAAATTCCGAACTGACCATGGCCGGCAAGCAATTCGATTACAGCCGTCGCATGGAAAGCATGCTCACCCAGCGCGTGCACAACATCCTGCAACCGGTACTCGGCAATGATCGCTACAAGGCGGAAGTGTCGGCCGATGTGGATTTCAGTGCCGTCGAATCGACTTCCGAACAGTTCAACCCCGACCAACCGGCGTTGCGCAGCGAGCAGTCGGTCAACGAACAGCGTACCGCCAGCAATGGCCCGCAAGGCGTGCCGGGTGCCCTGAGCAACCAGCCGCCCGCGCCAGCCTCCGCGCCGCAAACCACCGGTGGCGCCACCGCGTCGGCCGGCATGGTGCAGCCAGGCCAGCCGCTGCTGGATGCCAACGGCCAGCAGATCATGGACCCGGCCACCGGCCAGCCGATGCTCGCGCCGTACCCAGCGGACAAGCGTCAACAATCCACCAAGAACTTCGAGCTCGACCGTTCCATCAGTCACACCAAGCAGCAGCAGGGTCGCTTGAATCGCCTGTCGGTGTCGGTGGTGGTGGATGATCAGGTCAAGATCAACCCGGCCAATGGTGAAACCACCCGTGCGCCGTGGACCGCCGATGAACTGGCGCGCTTCACCCGTCTGGTGCAAGACGCCGTCGGCTTCGACGCCAGCCGTGGCGACAGCGTCAGCGTGATCAACATGCCGTTCTCTTCCGAGCGCGGTGAAGTGATTGCCGATATTCCGTTCTACTCGCAGCCGTGGTTCTGGGACATCGTCAAGCAAGTGCTGGGCGTGTTGTTCATCCTCGTGCTGGTGTTCGGCGTTCTGCGTCCGGTGCTCAACAACATCACCGGTGGTGGCAAAGGCAAGCAGTTGGCCGGCATTGGCAGCGATGTCGAGTTGGGTGGCATGGGCGGCCTGGACGGCGAACTGGCCAACGACCGAGTCAGCCTCGGCGGCCCGCAAAGCATCCTGCTGCCGAGCCCGAGCGAAGGCTATGACGCGCAGTTGAACGCTATCAAGAGTCTGGTGGCAGAAGATCCGGGTCGCGTGGCCCAGGTCGTGAAAGAGTGGATTAACGCAGATGAGTGATAACCGAGCCGTTGCCGCCAAACTGTCCAAGGTCGACAAAGCCGCAATCCTGCTGCTGTCCCTCGGTTCTACGGACGCCGCACAGGTGCTGCGCCACATGGGGCCCAAAGAGGTCCAGCGTGTGGGTGTGGCCATGGCGCAGATGGGTAACGTGCACCGTGAGCAAGTCGAACAGGTAATGAGCGAGTTCGTCGACATCGTCGGCGACCAGACCAGCCTCGGCGTCGGCTCCGACGACTACGTACGTAAAATGCTTACCCAGGCCCTGGGCGAAGACAAGGCCAACGGCCTGATCGACCGCATCCTGCTGGGCGGCAACACCAGTGGCCTCGACAGCCTGAAGTGGATGGAACCGCGCGCCGTTGCCGACGTGATCCGTTACGAGCACCCGCAGATCCAGGCGATCGTCGTGGCGTATCTCGACCCGGACCAGGCCGGTGAAGTACTCGGCAACTTCGACCACAAGGTGCGCCTGGACATCATCCTGCGCGTCTCGTCGTTGAACACCGTGCAGCCCGCCGCGCTGAAAGAACTCAACCAGATTCTCGAGAAGCAGTTCTCCGGCAACTCGAATGCCTCGCGCACCACCCTGGGTGGTATCAAGCGTGCGGCCGACATCATGAACTTCCTCGACAGCTCGATCGAAGGCCAGCTCATGGACTCGATCCGCGAAGTCGACGAAGACCTGTCCGGTCAGATCGAAGACCTCATGTTCGTGTTCAACAACCTGGCCGATGTCGACGACCGCGGTATCCAGGCCTTGCTGCGCGAAGTGTCCTCCGACGTGCTGGTGCTGGCGCTCAAGGGCTCGGACGAAGGCGTCAAGGAAAAGATCTTCAAGAACATGTCCAAGCGTGCGGCCGAGCTGTTGCGCGACGACCTGGAAGCCAAGGGCCCGGTGCGCGTCAGCGATGTGGAAACTGCGCAGAAGGAAATCCTCACCATCGCTCGCCGTATGGCCGAGGCCGGAGAAATCGTTCTCGGCGGCAAGGGCGGCGAGGAAATGATCTAACACCATGGCCAAGCATGATGAGTCACCCACTGACCTGATCCGGGCCAGGGATGTCAGTGGTTTCGCTGCCTGGGCGCTGCCCAGCTTCGACCCGCCCGCACCCGAGCCAGAACCGGAGCCGGAACCCGAGCCGCCGGAAATGGAAGAAGTGCCGCTGGAAGAAGTCCAGCCACTGACCCTCGAAGAACTCGAAAGCATTCGCCAGGAAGCCTACAACGAAGGCTTCGCCACCGGTGAGCGAGAGGGATTTCACAGCACCACGCTCAAGGTTCGTCAGGAAGCCGAAGTCGCGCTGGCCGCCAAGATCGCCGGTCTCGAGCAACTGATGACGCATCTGTTCGAGCCCATCGCCGAGCAGGACACCCTGATTGAAAAGTCCTTGGTCGATCTCGTGCAGCACATCACCAAACAGGTGATTCAGCGCGAACTGGCCATCGACTCAACGCAAATCGAACACGTCATGCGCGAAGCCCTCAAGCTCCTGCCGCTGGGCGTCGGCAATGTGCGGCTGTACATCAATCCGCAGGATTTCGAGCAGGTCAAAGCCCTGCGCGAGCGTCATGAAGAAACCTGGCGCATTGTTGAGGACGAGTCGCTCTTGCCTGGCGGTTGCCGGGTCGAAACCGAACACAGCCGTATAGACGCCACGGTCGAAACCCGCGTCAAGCAGGTCATGGACAAGCTGTTCGATCAGCTTCACGATCAAGCGCTGCACCCGGCCGCACCGGACCTTAGCCTTGAGTTGCCGATCGAAGCCAAACCGGTGACCGCGCCAGAACCGGACGCGCCTGATGCGCCTTGAACGCACCAGTTTCGCCAAGCGCCTGGGCAGTTATGCCGAGGCCGCGACACTGGCCGGCGCCCCGATCCTCGAAGGCCGCTTGCTGCGCATGGTCGGCCTGACCCTCGAAGCCGAAGGCCTGCGCGCCGCCATGGGCAGCCGCTGCATGGTCATTAACGATGACAGCTATCACCCGGTGCAGGTTGAAGCCGAAGTCATGGGTTTCTCTGGCAGCAAAGTCTTCCTGATGCCGGTCGGCAGTGTCGCCGGCATCGCACCCGGCGCACGCGTTGTTCCCTTGTCGGATACCGGACGTTTGCCGATGGGCATGAGCATGCTCGGCCGGGTGCTCGACGGTGCCGGTCGTGCGCTGGACGGCAAGGGCGGGATGAAGGCCGAAGACTGGGTGCCGATGGACGGCCCGACCATCAACCCGCTCAAGCGTGAACCAATCAGCGAGCCGCTGGACGTGGGCATTCGTTGCATCAACGGCATGTTGACGGTCGGTCGCGGTCAGCGGCTCGGCTTGTTCGCCGGTACCGGCGTGGGTAAATCCGTCTTGCTGGGGATGATGACCCGCTTCACCGAGGCTGACATTATCGTCGTCGGGCTGATCGGCGAGCGGGGTCGTGAAGTTAAAGAATTCATTGAGCACATCCTCGGTGAAGAAGGGCTCAAGCGTTCCGTAGTGGTGGCGTCCCCAGCGGACGATGCGCCGCTGATGCGTTTGCGCGCGGCCATGTACTGCACGCGGATCGCCGAGTACTTCCGCGACAAGGGCAAGAACGTCCTGTTGCTGATGGATTCCCTGACCCGTTTCGCCCAGGCCCAGCGGGAAATCGCCCTGGCCATCGGCGAGCCTCCGGCGACCAAGGGTTATCCGCCGTCAGTGTTCGCCAAGTTGCCGAAACTGGTGGAGCGGGCCGGTAATGCCGAGAAGGGCGGCGGTTCGATCACTGCGTTCTACACCGTGCTGTCCGAAGGCGATGACCAGCAAGACCCGATTGCCGACTCGGCGCGAGGCGTGCTCGACGGGCACATCGTTTTGTCGCGGCGACTGGCCGAGGAAGGTCATTACCCCGCCATCGATATCGAAGCGTCCATCAGCCGGGTGATGCCGGCGGTGGTATCGCCGGAGCACATGATGCGTGCGCAGTATTTCAAGCAGCTGTGGTCGCGTTATCAGCAGAGCCGCGATTTGATCAGTGTCGGCGCCTACGTCGCCGGCGGCGATCGCGAGACCGACCTGGCAATTTCGCTGCAACCGCAGTTGGTCAAATACCTGCGTCAAGGACTCAACGACAGCATCAGCCTGGGTGAAAGCGAAGCGTATCTCGCGTCGATCTTCGCGCCCGCGGCGGGCGGTTAACCGGCCATGGCCCAGAC
The DNA here is from genome assembly GCF_019947275.1 of Pseudomonas sp. GL-RE-29. Lineage (NCBI taxonomy): Bacteria > Pseudomonadati > Pseudomonadota > Gammaproteobacteria > Pseudomonadales > Pseudomonadaceae > Pseudomonas > Pseudomonas sp. GL-RE-29. Next base: position 149,715 of record NZ_JAGYGD010000006.1, on the reverse strand, counting down.
TCGGGCAGGGCGTCTGGCGCCCGTGGTGGAAATGGCTGAAAAGGCCGAGAAAACCGCGGTGCAGCGTCTCGGGCATTTCCAGGGTCAGGTGCGACTGGCGGAAAGCAAACTCGCCGACCTCGAAGCCTTTCGTCTCGATTATCAAGAGCAGTGGATCGTGCGCGGCAGCAGTGGCGTCTCGGGCCAGTGGCTGTTGGGTTATCAAGGGTTCCTGGCGCAACTGGGCACGGCCATCGACCAGCAGCGGCAAAGCCTGGCCTGGCACCAGAACAATCTGAACAAGGCGCGGGAAACCTGGCAGCAGGCGTTTGCCCGGGTCGAAGGCTTGCGCAAACTGGTGCAGCGATACATGGATGAAGCGCGGGCGCTGGAAGACAGGCGCGAGCAGAAATTGCTCGACGAATTGTCCCAGCGGTTGCCGCGGCAGGATGCGTATTGAGTCAGGTGAACCGTGTATCGTTCATCGCGGGCAAGCCACGCTCCCACGGGATTAGTGTTGTTTTTGAAATGTCGCCAATCCTGTGGGAGCGTGGCTTGCCCGCGATGTCGATCTGATGGGCACCACGATATCCAAACCTTGCCCCAACCTCTACCAAATGCTAAACCTTGTACAAGAAGGTTCCCCAATGACAAGGAAGCCATGACATGTCAGTTATTACAGAAATCTCTCCCGATGGACAAAAACTGACGATATCGGTCAAGGGACGATTCGATTTCGCCAAGCATCAGGAGTTTCGCGAATCCTACGAGAACAAAGCGCTCACCGCAGTGGTGGTCGACTTGAAGGAAGCAACCTATCTCGATAGCTCTGCACTGGGCATGTTGCTTCTATTGCGCGACCACGCCGGTGGCGAGGATTCCGACATTCGCGTCGTCAACAGCAGTTCTGACGTACGGAAAATCCTCGCGATTTCCAACTTCGACAAACTGTTCGACATCACTTGATCACCGTGCAATCTGCACTCGAATCGCTGACGATTCTTATCGCTGAAGACAGCGCGGCCGATCGCATGCTGCTGTCGAGTATCGTCCGCCGCCAAGGTCATGAAGTATTGACGGCGGCCAACGGTGCCGAGGCGGTCGAAGCGTTCCGCCAGCAGCGACCGCAACTGGTATTGATGGATGCGATGATGCCGGTGATGGACGGCTTCGAAGCTGCCCGGCAGATCAAGGAGCTGGCCGGGGAAACCTTGGTGCCGATCATCTTCCTCACTTCACTGTCCGAAAACGAAGCGCTGGCCCGTTGTCTGGAAGCCGGTGGCGACGACTTTTTGGCGAAGCCCTACAACCAGGTGATCCTCGCCGCCAAGATCAAGGCGATGGATCGCTTGCGGCGGTTGCAGGCGACCGTGTTGCAACAGCGTGACCAAATTGCCCGCCACCACGATTACTTGCTCAACGAGCAGCGGGTGGCCAAGGCTGTGTTCGACAAAGTGGCCCACTCTGGCTGCCTGAATGCCCCCAATATCCGCTACCTGCAATCCCCTTACGCATTGTTCAACGGCGATCTACTGCTGGCTGCGTTTACCCCGGCCGGCGACATGCATGTGCTGCTCGGCGATTTCACTGGTCATGGCCTGCCGGCCGCAGTCGGTGCGATGCCCCTCGCCGAAGTTTTCTACGGCATGACCGCCAAGGGTTACGGCTTGCCGGAAACCCTGCGCGAGATGAATGCCAAGCTCAAGCGCATCCTGCCGGTGGACATGTTCTGCTGCGCAACGCTGATGTGCCTGAGTTTTCAGCGCCGCTCTGTGGAAGTCTGGAATGGCGGCATGCCGGACGGTTATCTGCATAGCATTGCCAGCGGTGAACGAACGCCGCTGACGGCCCGGCATTTGCCGCTTGGCGTGCTGAGCCCGCAGACATTCGATGATCGCACCGAAGTGTTTCCGATGGCGCTCGGAGATCGGGTGTTCCTGTTGTCTGATGGAGTGGTCGATACCTGCGATGCCAATGATCAGTCGTTCGGTGTGGAGCGCTTGCAGCAGGTGTTCGCAGCCAATCGACAGCCTGATTTGCTGTTCGAAGAAATCGAGCAGGCGTTGCGGGACTTTCGCGGTGAAGCGCGTGACGATGTCAGCATGGTCGAGATCAGCCTGCTGGAACCGGCGCAGCTGACGCCGCCAGCGCTGGTCTATTCCGACAGCGGCCAGTCCTGCCCGCTGGACTGGTCGGTGAGTTTCGAATATCGCGCTGCTACGCTCAAACGCTTCAATCCGCTGCCGTATCTGTTGCAATTGCTGCTTGAGGTCCATGGCCTGCGAGCGCAAAGCGGGGCGTTGTACAGTGTAATGGCCGAGTTGTACTCCAATGCGCTGGAGCATGGTGTGCTTGGCCTGGACTCAAGCCTCAAGCGCGATGCCTCGGGTTTCGCCCGCTACTATCAGCAACGCAATACGCGCCTTGACGAGCTGCAAGACGGGTTTGTGCGGGTGCATTTGCAGGTAACGCCTGATGGCGAGGGTGGTCGCCTGGTGATTCGCGTCGAGGACAGCGGCAAGGGATTTGATGTCGAACGTGTGATGGAACGCCCCGTAGACCCTGTCCGTTTGTCGGGGCGTGGGGTCAGTCTGATCCGCCAATTGGGGCGTAATGCCCGTTGGTCCGACGATGGTCGATGTGCCCGCGTGGAGTTTTACTGGGAGGCTCTGGCATAATCCGCGCATTCTTGATCAAGGAGTGAGCAAGTGGCTGACACACATCTGGATCCCGACGTGCTGAGCGCGTTGCGGGAGGTCATGGAGGATGGGTTTTCGACGTTGATCGATACCTTCCTCACGGATTCCAAAGAGCGGTTGCAGCGGATTAAGGCTGGCGATGCTGCGCAGATCTTTGAAGCCGCACATAGCTTCAAAGGTAGCAGCAGCAACATGGGCGCCTTGGTTCTCGCCTCGCTATGTCATGAACTTGAACAGGTGGCCAAGGACAACGATCTCCAGGGCGCAGGCGTACTCGTCGATAAAATTGAACAAGAGTTCGACTTGATTCGCCCGCTCTATGAAGCAGAGCGCCAACGTTCTTCTGTTACCGTCGGGCGCTTTTGATACTGGCTTGAAAGAACTGGCTCGACCCTTGCAGTAATCTCCGTAACTGTACCTACGATCCCAGTACAGCGGAGACCGTTTAAATGCCCGTGACCCCCAATTTGCTTCTTCAGGCCGCCGCGCAGGCCAAGACTCAAGCTGCCTCCGCCAATTCCACGGCGTTGAGCGCTGAGCCCGGGGACAAGGCGTCCAGCTTCGCTCAGGTCTATGCCAGGCAGGCGCAGAACAAGCCCGTTGCGACTGATGATGCACCGACCCGGTCGACGCGTGACAAGGCTGCGGACAGCACCGGCAAAAAAGATCTCGCCGACAACAAATCTGCCGCCGCCGAACCGGCAGTTGCCGATAACGGCAAAACCTTGCCCGCCGATAAACCGGCAGCGTCCGATGATCAGGCCGCCAGCGATGATGACGCGCAGACCGCACCAACGCCGGTTGTCGATGCCGCACCGATTGATCCGGCGCTTGATCCAGCCTTGATTCAGCCAGTGGTCACCGCGCCCGTAGCGGTCACGCCGCCGGTGGTTGAGACTGCGCAGCCAGTGGCCGAAGTACCGGTCTTGGCGGCCGCGGCATCTGCCGTGACGACAGCGGTCGCCACCGCGGACAGCGATTTCGATCCCGAAGCCGATCCCCTCGACGCATTGCCCGCCCTGCGCATGGCCATGGAGCAGAGCGGACATGTTTCCGCCTCCAGCCAGGCGCAGCCGAAAGCGGAACCGACTTCCGCCCAGGCTCAGGCTGATGGCGAACAAACGTCGGCGCAGAACTTTGCCGCAGGCATGGCCGGCATGCTCGATGTGCAGGCCGACAAGGACAGCACCGGTCAGGGCAGCGACAAGGCCTTCAGTGGCCTGATCGACGATGGCCTGAAGGACCTCAAGTCAGCTACCAGCGATACCCGTGTCGACGATTTCGCGAATCGCCTGGCAGCGCTGACACAAGCCGCAACGCCGAAAACGGCCAATGCATTGCCGGTGAACCAGCCGATCGCCATGCATCAGAGCAGCTGGACCGAGGAAGTGGTGAATAGGGTCATGTACCTGTCCAGCGCCAATCTGAAGGCGGCCGACATCCAGTTGCAACCCGCCGAGCTGGGGCGTCTGGACATTCGGGTGAACATGGTGCCGGATCAGCAGACCCAAGTGACGTTCATGAGCGCTCACCCCGGCGTTCGCGAAGCGCTGGACGGTCAGATGCATCGCCTGCGTGACATGTTTGCGCAGCAGGGCATGGGCCAGGTCGACGTCAACGTGTCCGACCAGTCCCGTGGCTCGCAACAAGGGCAGGAACAGGCGCAACAGCAGGGGCAGAGTGGACGTGCCACGGCCAGTGGCAGTCGCCTCGATTCGATGGATGACGACGTCGCTCCAAGTGTTGCTGAAGTGGCGCCTGCGGTCACCAGCGTGATTGGTTCCAGCGCGGTCGATTACTACGCCTGATAAAACGGGGCACCCCCGAAAAGATCGCAGCCTTCGGCAGCTCCTGCAGTGGAATGATGTACACCCTGTAGGAGCTGCCGAAGGCTGCGATCTTTTGCTTTTCAATACCCCGCCATTTTTCTTCAGTTACTTCTGGCATAACACTTGCTCTTGCCTTGTCGTGCGACTGTGAAAACCCGATTAGTGACGGATTATTGGCATGGCGAAGAGCGACGCAGCAGTAAAAGACCCCGCAACCAAAGGCAAACTCAAGCTGATTATTTTGATCGTAGTGGCCCTGCTGCTGGCGATCGGCTTGTCCGTGGGGGCGACCTGGTACTTCATGCACAGCGCTCAGAGCAAGCCTGCCGCCGTGGTTGAAACCGCGCCACAAGGCAAGCAGCCGGCGATTTTCGAATCGATGGCGCCGGCGTTCGTGGCCAACTACAACCAGAACGGTCGCCAACGCTACATGCAGGTGAGCATCACCATGCTCGGCCGCAACCAGGTCGATCTGGACGCGCTGAAAGTCCACATGCCGGTGATCCGCAATAACCTGGTCATGCTGTTCTCCGGGCAAGACTTCGCCACGCTCGCATCGCCGGTCGGCCAGGAAATGCTGCGCCAGAAGGCCACGGCCAGCGTCCAGGAAGTAGCACAGAAAGAACTCGGCAAAGTGGTCGTCGAACAGTTGCTTTTCACTAATTTCGTACTGCAGTAGGAACACGACATGGCCGTGCAGGACCTGCTGTCCCAGGATGAGATCGACGCGCTGTTGCATGGCGTCGACGATGGTCTGGTACAGACCGATATCGCTGCCGAACCCGGCACCGTCAAAAGCTACGACCTGACCAGCCAGGATCGCATCGTCCGTGGACGCATGCCGACCCTGGAAATGATCAACGAGCGTTTCGCCCGCTACACGCGCATCAGCATGTTCAACATGCTGCGCCGCTCGGCGGATGTGGCGGTCGGTGGCGTGCAGGTGATGAAGTTCGGCGAATACGTGCACTCGCTGTACGTGCCGACCAGTCTCAACCTGGTCAAGATCAAGCCGTTGCGCGGCACCGCGTTGTTCATCCTCGACGCCAAACTGGTGTTCAAGCTGGTGGACAACTTCTTCGGTGGCGACGGCCGTCACGCCAAGATCGAAGGGCGTGAATTCACCCCGACCGAACTGCGTGTGGTGCGCATGGTGCTGGAGCAGGCCTTCGTCGATTTGAAGGAAGCCTGGCAGGCGATCATGGAAGTGAATTTCGAGTACATCAACTCGGAAGTGAACCCGGCCATGGCCAACATCGTCGGCCCGAGCGAAGCCATCGTGGTCTCGACCTTCCACATCGAACTCGATGGCGGTGGCGGCGATCTGCACGTGACCATGCCGTACTCGATGATCGAGCCGGTGCGCGAAATGCTCGACGCCGGCTTCCAGTCGGACCTCGACGATCAGGACGAACGCTGGGTCAACGCCCTGCGCCAGGACGTGCTGGATGTCGACGTGCCGATCGGCGCCACGGTTGCCCGTCGCCAGTTGAAGCTGCGCGACATCCTGCACATGCAGCCGGGCGACATTATCCCGGTGGAAATGCCGGAAGACATGATCATGCGCGCCAACGGCGTGCCGGCCTTCAAGGTCAAGATGGGCTCGCACAAAGGCAACCTTGCGTTGCAGGTGATCGAGCCAATCGAGCGCCGCTGACCGGCGCTCCCACCCCTATTTGAAATGACCGCTTCTGATTGAAGCGTCGCTCGCCGAGGACAAATGATGGCTGACGATATGAATACCCAGGACGACCAGGCGCTGGCCGATGAATGGGCTGCGGCCCTGGAAGAAACCGGTGACGCCGGGCAGGCCGACATCGATGCGCTGCTGGCCGCCGATGCAGGCGTTTCCAGCTCCAACCGCTTGCCAATGGAAGAGTTCGGCAGCGTGCCGCGAAACAACGATCCGGTCAGCCTCGAAGGCCCGAACCTGGACGTGATCCTCGATATCCCGGTGTCGATTTCCATGGAAGTGGGCAGCACCGACATCAACATCCGCAACCTGCTGCAACTCAACCAGGGTTCGGTGATCGAGCTCGATCGCTTGGCCGGTGAGCCGCTGGACGTGCTGGTTAACGGCACGCTCATCGCCCACGGTGAGGTGGTGGTGGTCAACGAGAAGTTCGGCATCCGCCTGACCGACGTGATCAGCCCAAGCGAACGCATCAAGAAGCTGCGCTGAGTGAAAAAGCTTTTCGGTTTAGTGCTCGGGTTGGCGTTGCCGTTTAGCGTTCTGGCGGCCGAGCCTGTTGCGACCGCCGCCGCCGCCGCCGCCGCCGCCGCTGCTGCGCCCGTCGCCAGTGGCGGAGTGGCCGGGCAATTGACGCAACTGGTGTTCGGTTTGTTGCTGGTGCTGGGGCTGATCTTCTTCCTCGCCTGGCTGCTGCGTCGGGTCCAGCAGGCTGGACCGGCTGGCAAAGGGCAGGTGATCGAGCTGATCGGTTCCCGCGCGCTGGGTCCGCGTGACCGCTTGATGCTCGTGCAAGTCGGCAACGAACAGATTCTGCTCGGCCTCAGTCCCGGCACCATCACCGCGCTGCACGTGATGAAAGAGCCGATTGAGGTGCCGACCACCACCGACAAAGCGACTCCGGAGTTTGCCCAGCATCTGTTGAAGATACTCGGCAAGGATCAGAAGGATAAGAAATAATGGGTGCGTTACGCATCGTCTTGACGCTGGCCCTGATGCTGGCCGCGCCGCTGGCGTTCGCCGCCGATCCGTTGTCGATCCCGGCGATCACGTTGGGCACCAATGCGCAGGGCGCTCAGGAATACTCGGTCAGCTTGCAAATCCTGCTGATCATGACTGCGCTGAGTTTCATCCCGGCGTTCGTCATGCTGATGACCAGCTTCACCCGGATCATCATCGTTTTCTCGATCCTGCGTCAGGCCCTTGGCCTGCAGCAGACACCGTCGAACCAGATCCTCACCGGCATGGCGCTGTTCCTGACCCTGTTCATCATGGCGCCGGTGTTCGACCGGGTTAACCAGGACGCCTTGCAGCCGTACCTGGCGGAAAAAATGACCGCCCAGGATGCCGTGGCCAAGGCTCAGGTGCCGATCAAGGACTTCATGCTCGCCCAGACCCGCACCAGCGATCTGGAATTGTTCATGCGCCTGTCCAAGCGCACTGACATTGCTACTCCGGATCAAGCGCCCTTGACCATTCTGGTGCCGGCGTTCGTGACCTCTGAACTGAAGACCGCGTTCCAGATCGGGTTCATGATCTTCATTCCGTTCCTGATCATCGACCTGGTCGTGGCCAGTGTGCTGATGGCCATGGGTATGATGATGCTGTCGCCGCTGATCATTTCCCTGCCGTTCAAGATCATGTTGTTTGTATTGGTGGATGGCTGGGCGCTGATCATTGGCACCCTGGCCAGCAGCTTCGGCGGTGTTTCGCCATGACGCCAGAAGTTGCCGTCGACATCTTCCGCGAAGCGCTGTGGCTGACCACCATGATGGTGGCGATCCTGGTGATTCCGAGTTTGCTGGTGGGCCTGTTGGTGGCGATGTTTCAGGCCGCCACCCAGATCAACGAGCAAACCCTGAGCTTTTTGCCGCGTCTGTTGGTGATGCTGGTGACGCTGATCGTCGGCGGCCCGTGGCTGGTGCAGACCTTCATGGAATACATCCTGCAGTTGTACGGCAGTATTCCGCAGGTCATCGGCTAAGCCATGTCCTCGCTGCTGCAATTGACGGATACCCAGATCAGCACTTGGGTGGCGACCTTCATGTTGCCGTTGTTTCGCGTGGCTTCAATACTGATGGTCATGCCTGTGTTCGGTACGACCCTGGTGCCGCGCCGGGTACGCCTGTATTTCGCCGTGGCGATTACCGTGGTCATCGCCCCGGGCCTGCCGCCCATGCCCCCGGTAAGTGCGCTGGACTTGAGCGGGTTGTTGCTGATTGCCGAGCAGATCCTCGTCGGTGCGGTGCTGGGGTTTTCGCTGCAACTGTTCTTCCAGGCTTTCGTCATTGCCGGGCAAATCGTCGCCATTCAAATGGGCATGGGCTTCGCTTCGATGATCGACCCGGTCAACGGCGTGTCGACAGCGGTCATCGGGCAGTTTTTCACCATGCTGGTGACGCTATTGTTCCTCTCGATGAATGGCCATCTGGTGGTGTTCGAAGTGCTCACCGAAAGCTTCACTACGCTGCCAGTCGGGAGCGGGTTGATGGTCAATCATTTCTGGGAGCTGGCCGGCAAGCTGGGTTGGGTGCTTGGCGCGGCGCTGGTGCTGGTGTTGCCGGCGATTACCGCGTTGCTGGTGGTCAATATTGCATTCGGCGTGATGACCCGGGCGGCACCGCAGCTCAATATTTTTTCCATCGGTTTCCCACTGATACTGGTGCTCGGGCTGTTTATCGTCTGGGTCGGTCTGGCGGACATTCTCAATCAGTATCAACCGCTGGCCTCCGAGGCTTTGCAGTTTTTACGCGAACTGGCACAGGCGCGCTGAGTCATGGCTGAGAGCGAAAGCGGTCAGGACAAAACAGAAGATCCCACGGAGAAGAAGAAAAAGGACGCTCGGGAGAAGGGTGAAATTGCACGCTCCAAGGAGCTCAATACCTTGGCCATCATGTTGGTTGGTGCCAGTGCACTGCTGATTTTCGGCGGGGCCATGGCGCAAGACATGATGGAGCTGATGCGCCTGAACTTCTCGATACCGCGGGAAGTGATCATGGATCAACGCTCCATGGCCAGTTATCTGCTGCACTCGGGACTGATTGCCCTGTGGTCGATTCAGCCGGTGATGCTTACATTGGTGCTGGCCGCCATCATTGGCCCGATTTCCCTGGGCGGATGGCTGTTCGCGGCGGGCTCCCTGGCGCCCAAGTTCAGTCGGCTCAACCCCGCACCCGGCCTCAAACGCATGTTCTCCACCAAGGCATTGGTGGAGCTGCTCAAGGCCTTGGCCAAGTTCTTCATCATCCTCTTCGTGGCCCTGGCGGTACTGTCGGCGGACATCGACGATTTGCTGCGCATCGCCCATGAACCGCTGGACCGGGCGATCATCCACAGCCTGCAAGTGGTCGGCTGGAGCACGCTGTGGATGGCGTGCGGGTTGATCCTCATCGCCGCCGTGGACGTTCCGGTACAGCTCTGGGAAAGCCACAAGAAACTGCTGATGACCAAGCAGGAAGTGCGCGACGAACACAAGGATCAGGAAGGGCGGCCGGAGGTCAAGCAACGCATTCGACAGCTGCAACGAGAGATGTCCCAGCGGCGGATGATGGCCGCCATTCCCGAGGCGGACGTGATCATCACCAACCCGACCCACTACGCGGTGGCGCTCAAGTACGATCCGGACAAGGGCGGTGCGCCGATGCTGATTGCCAAGGGGACTGACTTCCTGGCACTGAAGATTCGCGAAATCGCGGCGGCTAACGAGATTCTGTTGCTGGAATCTCCAGCGTTGGCGCGGTCGATTTACTACTCAACCGAGCTTGAGCAGGAGATTCCGGGTGGGTTGTATCTGGCGGTGGCGCAGGTGTTGGCGTATGTCTATCAGATTCGCCAATACCGGGCAGGCAAAGGAAAGCGGCCGGAGCCGCTTAAGGATGACTTGCCGATTCCGCCGGATTTGCGGCGGGATTAAGTATGAGTGTTTTTCTGTATGTTTCTGTGCTGTCCATTATTAAAATAAAACGTCATGGTCATCCCAGCGAATTTTATTTGCCGATTTTTTAGGGCTGTCTAGGGGAGGGGGGGGAGTTTTGGTGAGGTTTATAGGTTTGGTATTTTGAGTTTCGGTGAAGTTTATAGGTGTGGTATCTATTCTTCTCCAACTAGAGGCATTGGTACTACGATGTGTTGAGTTAACGGGTGTAGGTGTCGAGTATATATTTAGTGCGTCCCGAGTGAGGCTGTGATCGTATCCAATATAGTTAATCGGCTCCGCGCTAATTGATTTGGAAGTCGAAAAATTTCCAGGGACTTTGGTGGTGTTTTGTATAGGTTGCGGTGTAACCACTGCTCGGGGGGTAGTTACATTTAGTCCTCTTGAATTGGGCAGAACTGTTTGGGTGGAGCCCATTATCGGTAATCTTTGTGCTGGAGTAAGAGTTGGAGCGACACTGACCAAGTTGTTGGTAACGGATGTCGTGTTTCGGGTCGGCATAAACGGAAGCGCCTGAAATAGGAAGCTCAAAGACATCCGTCCCGTCGAGTCTCCGTTGTTTACAGGATCTCCCTCGCAATACATGTACGAATTTAATCCACCTTCTCCAAACGGACTCCAACTATCCGGACTATTAAACCGCATCAACACCGGATTAAACGCCCGATACCCATTCCCCAACAAATAATACCCGGTCACCGGATCCGCACGTTCCCCGTTAAAACCCAACAAGCTGAGCAAACCATTGAATGCCGGACGATGGCCGTAGGGCGAGTAGGCGATGGGTTGCGGCTGAGTAGCCTTCTTTAGCGTATGGAGCACCGAGCGCTGCAGGTCGGTGATCAGTAACGTGGTGTCGAGTGCATCGCCCTCACGTTGTTGCTGAGCCAATAGCAGGTCGTCGTGCTGAATGATCGAATGCTTCGTCGCACCCTGAATTTCAGTAGCCAGGCGGCTTTTGCAGTAAAAGCGCTGATGCGTGGGTGTATCGGGTTGGGTTTGGTTGATCAGCCGATCCAGTGGATCGTACCGATAGGTGCAACGCTGTGTTATTTGTGTGGAAGCCATTTGCTCGCTCCGGATTTGCAAGGATTGAGCGCTTGAGTATCTGCGCGGAAGTTGATGGTGGGTACTAGCAGAACTGCTAGTTCCGCTGTCTGGAGCGAGGCCGGAGCCGCTTAAGGATGACTTGCCGATTCCGCCGGATTTGCGGCGGGATGAGTCACTGAAAATCAAAAGATCGCAGCCTTCGGCAGCTCCTACATTGAAATGCGTTCTCCTGTAGGAGCTGCCGCAGGCTGCGATCTTTTTTTCGCTTGCGAAAACCTCTCAGCGCCTCAACTTGGGCAGTATCCCGGTCAGGATGTTGTCCTTGTCGATCAGTTGATGCTTCAGCGCAATCAACAAATGCCCGCCGACCAACGCACCACAGAACCACGACGTCCAGGTATGAATGTATTTGGCAAGGTCGTAGAGGTCTGGATCGGGGTCGACCAGTGGCGGCAGAAAGAACAGACCCGCCACCAGAATGGGTTTGTCGGCAACCGAGCTCCAGTACCAACCCGAAAGTGGCAAGGCGATCAGGGCGACGGCGTAAAGCAAAACATGCCCGATCATCGCGCCGCGTTTCATTGATGCAGACATGCTTTCGGGCAAGGCAGGCGGTCGGTGCGTCAATCGCCATGCGACGCGAAGGACGATGGCAAAGAGCAAAGTACTGGCCAGCGCCTTGTGCAAAAAGGTCAGCTCATGCTGAGGGTTTAGCTCGTCACGCCAATGCGTAGCCAACATGCCCAGCGTCCAACTGAAAATCCAGACCAGCGCCATGCCCCAGTGCAGCCACTTGGCGGTACTGGTGTACTCAATTGTTTTCGGTTGCTGCATTGCCGCTTCCTTACTGTATTCAGGGTTTTATCGATATCCGCCGCAGGGCTTCAGATTGGAGAGGTCGTATTAACCGGGGGTTAGCGAAAAATCAAAAGCTCGCAGCCTGCGGCAGCTCCTACAGGGAAATGCATTCCAAAGTAGGAGCTGCCGAAGGCTGCGATCTTTTGATTCTGCCTATGAAAACCCTCTATTTCCTGCTCCGGCAAAAGTTGGAAAGCTTCTTGCAGTAGCCGCCCTGCGCCTGCTTCAGGCGTCAAAAGTTTGCTTTAAAGGAACGGGGAAAACCGGTGGATCGCTCTCAGTTATTCAACACTGCTCGCACAAACGTTGCCGATTTGAGTCGGGGCAACCTGGGTGTGCCGTTGTTGCTGCTGGTCATGCTGGCGATGATGATGTTGCCGGTGCCGCCGTTCCTGCTGGACGTGTTTTTCACCTTCAACATTGCCCTGTCGATTGTCGTGCTGCTGGTCTGCGTGTACGCCTTGCGGCCGCTGGATTTCGCGGTGTTCCCGACCATTCTGCTGGTGGCGACCTTGTTGCGGCTGGCGTTGAACGTGGCTTCGACGCGGGTGGTGATGCTCCACGGTCAGGACGGTCATGCGGCCGCGGGCAAGGTGATCCAGGCCTTCGGTGAGGTGGTGATCGGCGGGAACTACGTGGTGGGTATCGTGGTTTTCGCGATTTTGATGATCATCAACTTCGTCGTGGTGACCAAGGGCGCCGGGCGGATTTCCGAGGTGAGCGCGCGCTTCACCCTCGATGCGATGCCTGGCAAACAAATGGCCATTGACGCCGACCTGAACGCCGGACTTATCGATCAGAACCAGGCCAAACTGCGCCGCATGGAAGTGGCTCAGGAAGCCGAGTTCTACGGTTCCATGGACGGTGCCAGCAAATTCGTGCGCGGTGACGCCATCGCCGGCCTGCTGATTCTGTTCATCAACCTGATCGGCGGCATGGCGGTCGGTATCTTCCAGCACGGCATGACCTTCGGCGACGCCGGCAAGGTGTACGCGCTGTTGACCATTGGTGACGGTTTGGTGGCGCAATTGCCATCACTGCTGTTGTCCACCGCGGCGGCGATCATGGTGACCCGTGCTTCCGGTTCGGAAGACATGGGCAAGCAGATCAATCGTCAAATGTTCGCCTCGCCCAAGGCGCTGGCAGTAGCCGCTGGTTTGATGGCGGTCATGGGCCTGGTGCCCGGCATGCCGCATTTCTCTTTCCTGACCATGGCGGCTCTCGCAGCGGGCGGCGCCTACCTGTTCTGGAAGAAGCAAAACGTCGCCAAGGTGCAGGCACTGCAAGAGGTCAAGCGTCAGAAGGAACTGTTGCCTTCGCCGGCTCGCGCCCAGGAAACCAAGGAGCTGGGTTGGGATGACGTGACGCCGATCGACATGATCGGCCTGGAAGTGGGTTATCGCCTGATTCCGCTGGTGGACCGTAACCAGGGCGGCCAGTTGCTCGCGCGGATCAAGGGTGTGCGCAAGAAGCTCTCACAAGACCTCGGCTTCCTGATGCCGACCGTGCATATACGCGACAACCTCGACCTGGCGCCAAGCGCCTATCGCCTGACCCTGATGGGGGTGATCCTGGCCGAGGCCGAGATTTACCCGGAGCGCGAACTGGCGATCAACCCGGGGCAGGTCTACGGCACGCTTAATGGCATAACCGCCAAAGATCCGGCTTTCGGCCTGGAGGCGGTCTGGATCGAAATCAGCCAGCGTTCGCAGGCGCAATCCCTTGGCTATACAGTGGTCGATGCCAGTACAGTAGTGGCAACTCACTTGAACCAGATCTTGTACAAGCATTCCAGTGAGCTGATCGGCCACGAAGAAGTACAGCAACTCATGCAATTGCTGGCCAAAAGCTCGCCAAAACTGGCGGAAGAGCTGGTGCCGGGCGTGGTGTCGCTGTCGCAACTGCTCAAAGTATTGCAAGCGCTGCTCGCTGAACAAGTGCCGGTGCGCGACATTCGCAGCATCGCCGAAGCCATCGCGAACAACGCTGCCAAGAGTCAAGATACTGCCGCATTGGTGGCAGCCGTGCGCGTCGGCGTATCCCGCGCAATCGTCCAAAGCATTGTAGGCACTGACTCCGAGCTGCCAGTTATCACGCTGGAGCCAAGGTTGGAACAAATATTGCTCAACAGTCTGCAGAAGGCAGGACAAGGCTCGGAAGAGGGCGTTCTGCTGGAGCCAAGCATGGCTGAGAAACTGCAGCGTTCGTTGATCGACGCCGCACAGCGTCAAGAGATGCAAGGTCAACCGGTGATTCTGCTGGTAGCCGGTCCGGTTCGCGCGATGCTCTCGCGATTTGGCCGACTGGCAGTCCCGGGTTTGCACGTGTTGGCTTACCAGGAAATTCCTGACAACAAGCAAGTGACCATCGTTGCGACAGTAGGGCCCAACGGCTGAGGTAGTGGTTTATGCAAGTTAAGCGTTTTTTCGCCGCCGATATGCGTCAGGCCATGAAGCTGGTTCGTGATGAGCTGGGCGCCGATGCCGCCATCATTGGCAACCGCCGCATTGCCGGTGGTGTCGAGCTGACGGCTGCCCTGGATTACAAGCTGTCGGCGCTGGCTCCGCGCGTGCCGAACATGGAGCTCGAAGACGAGCTGCGCAAGACCCAATCGCGGATCGTCACCGCCCAGGCTGAATTGAGCCTGCGTAGTGATGGCGAGAGCGACAATGCGACCAATCGCCAGTTGTTCGCCGGCCTGCCGCTGACCGCCGCCGAACCGCTGATCGAACCAACCTACAGCGAGCCTCGTCGTCCTGCACCGGCCGCCGCACCTGCCTCCAGCGGTGTGGACCCACGGGCGTTCGATTCCATGCGTTCCGAGCTCAACAGCCTGCGCGAACTGATGGAAGTACAGCTCGGCTCGCTGGCCTGGAATCAACTGCAAGGCAGCCGCCCGGCTCAGGCCAACCTGTGGCGCCGTTTGCAGCGCATCGGGCTCTCCGGCCCGTTGTCGCGGGATTTGCTGGCGCTGATTACCGATATTGAAGAACCCCGTCAGGCCTGGCGCATGTTGCTGGCGCATCTAGCGCGGATGATTGCCACACCGGAAATTGAACCGCTGGAAGAGGGTGGCGTGATTGCCATGGTCGGCCCTGCCGGCATGGGCAAGACCACCACCCTGGCGAAATTGGCCGCCCGTTACGTGCTCAAATACGGCGCGCAGAACATTGCGCTGGTGAGCATGGACAGCTTCCGCATCGGCGCCCAGGAGCAGCTCAAGACCCTCGGTCGGATTCTCAACGTGTCGGTGACGCACGTTGATCCGGGCCAATCGCTGGTCCAAGCGCTGGATCCACTGCTGCGCAAGCGCGTGGTGTTGATCGACACCGCCGGCCTGCAGGCCAGCGATCCAGCGCTGCGCATGCAGCTCGAAAGCCTGGCCGGACGAGGCATCAAATCAAAAAATTATCTGGTCCTGGCAACCACTAGCCAGAAACAGGTTCTAACCGCCGCTTATCACAGTTACAAGCGTTGCGGGCTTGCCGGCTGCATTCTGACTAAACTGGATGAAACGGCCAGTCTGGGCGAGGTGTTGAGCCTGGCCATCAGTCATGAGTTGCCAGTGGCTTACCTGACCGATGGCCCGCGGATTCCGGATGATTTGCATCTGCCGCGTCGTCATCAGTTGGTCAGCCGCGCCGTCAGCGTGCAAATGCAGGAAGAACCCAGCGAAGAAGCCATGGCTGACATGTTCGCTGACATCTACCACAGTCCGACCAAGCAGGTTGGCTGAGGTAAAAATGAATCGTTTTTGTACCTACATCGATGGTCTGCCATGCATTGTTCCGTTTGTGAACGCGCAGCCAGTAATGTGGCCTCCGTCTATGCAAGACAAGGTAAAGAAATAACATGGGCAGCATGCATCCCGTACAGGTGATCGCGGTGACCGGCGGCAAAGGTGGCGTCGGGAAGACTAACGTGTCAGTGAACTTGTCCCTGGCTTTGGCTGAGCTTGGCCGGCGCGTCATGTTGCTGGACGCCGACCTGGGCCTGGCGAACGTCGACGTTCTGCTAGGGCTGACACCCAAACGTACTCTGGCCGACGTGATCGAAGGCCGCTGCGAGCTGCGCGACGTCCTGTTGCAAGGGCCGGGCGGCATCCGCATTGTTCCGGCGGCGTCCGGCACCCAGAGCATGGTTCATTTGAGCCCGGCGCAACACGCCGGCCTGATCCAGGCCTTCAGCGACATCGGCGACAACCTCGACGTACTGGTGATTGACACCGCTGCGGGTATTGGTGACTCGGTAGTCAGTTTTGTACGTGCAGCGCAGGAAGTGTTGCTGGTGGTCTGCGACGAGCCGACTTCGATCACGGACGCCTACGCACTGATCAAATTGCTCAACCGCGATTACGGCATGAATCGTTTCCGCGTCCTGGCCAACATGGCCCAGAGCCCGCAGGAAGGCCGCAATCTGTTCGCCAAACTGACCAAAGTTACGGACCGCTTCCTCGACGTCGCCCTGCAATACGTCGGCGCCGTGCCATACGACGAAAGCGTGCGCAAGGCCGTGCAGAAGCAGCGCGCGGTCTACGAAGCGTTCCCGCGTTCCAAGTGTTCGCTGGCGTTCAAGGCCATCGCGCAAAAGGTCGATACCTGGCCGCTGCCTGCCAACCCGCGCGGGCACCTGGAGTTTTTCGTCGAGCGCCTCGTGCAACAAACGGCAGGACCCGTGCTATGACCGCCAGCGGTTACAACCTCTACAAGAAGTCGGCGCGTGACGCGCAGTACGAGCTGATCGAGCGTTACGCGCCACTGGTCAAACGCATTGCCTACCATTTGCTGGCACGCCTGCCAGCCAGTGTCCAGGTCGAAGACCTGATCCAGGCCGGGATGATCGGCCTGCTTGAAGTATCAACAAAATATGACGCCAGCAAAGGCGCGAGTTTCGAGACGTACGCGGGCATTCGAATCCGCGGCGCGATGCTCGATGAAGTGCGCAAAGGGGATTGGGCGCCACGTTCGGTCCACCGCAATACCCGGATGGTCAGCGACGCCATTCGCTCGATTGAAGCTAAAACCGGCCGTGACGCTAAAGATCATGAAGTTGCGGCCGAACTCCAATTGAGTCTCGACGATTATTACGGGATTTTGAACGACACCCTGGGCAGCCGCTTGTTCAGTTTCGACGATCTGTTGCAGGACGGCGAACACGAAGGGCTGCACGAGGATGGCGCGAGTGCTCATCTCGAGCCGTCACGCGATCTGGAAGATGAACGCTTCCAGGCAGCGCTGGCGGACGCGATTGCCAATTTGCCGGAGCGTGAGCGACTGGTGTTGGCGCTGTACTACGACGAAGAGTTGAATCTCAAGGAAATCGGTGAGGTCCTGGGAGTCAGCGAATCTCGGGTCAGCCAGTTACACAGCCAGTGCGCGGCCCGTTTGCGGGGGCGTTTGGGAGAGTGGCGAGCGCGCTGAAGGCAGTGTGGGGGCACTGCGACGTGGCTGGTGGGGTGTTGAACCGCGCCGGTCTCGATCCGTTGTACTCCAGACAGTCATCGAGTGCTTTGCCAGATTGATTGAAATGGCGCGTCCAGGTGCTGGGCGCGTTTTAGTCTGCTTGGAGGTCGAATTGGACAAGAACATGAAAATCCTCATCGTTGATGACTTCTCAACGATGCGGCGGATCATAAAAAACCTGTTGCGTGACCTTGGGTTCACCAACACGGTCGAGGCTGACGATGGCACCACTGCCATTCCGGTTCTCAACAGCGGGAGCATCGACTTTCTGGTAACGGACTGGAACATGCCTGGCATGACCGGTATCGATCTGCTGCGCCACGTGCGTGCCGATGAAAAACTCAAGCATTTGCCAGTGCTGATGGTGACCGCTGAAGCCAAGCGCGAACAGATCATCGAAGCGGCCCAGGCCGGTGTTAACGGCTATGTGGTCAAACCCTTCACGGCCCAGGCGTTGAAAGAAAAAATCGAGAAGATTTTCGAACGCATCGGTTGAACTGCGCCACGGGGGAGCTATGGGGCATAACGAATCATCCCAGGGCGATTTTGAATCGACCCTGAAAAAACACGCCGTCGAACTGGTCGCGAGCCTTGAAAAAGGCAGGTTTGGCGATGCTGTGCAATTGATCCATGAGCTCAACCAGACCCGTGACCGCGGCCTGTATCAGGAAGTGGGCAAGCTCACCCGCGAGCTGCATAGCGCGATCGTCAATTTCCAGATTGACCCGAACATGCCGCAAGCCGAGGAAGTGTCGCAAATCACCGACGCCACCGAGCGTCTGGGGTATGTGGTCAAACTGACCGAGGCGGCCGCCAATCGCACCATGGACCTGGTGGAAAACGCCACGCCGCTGGTCAACAGCCTGGCTGACGAAGCCCAGGCGTTGAGCACGGATTGGGGGCGGTTCATGCGCCGCGAAGTCGGCGCTGAAGAGTTCCGCGAACTGGCCCGGCGAGTCGACGGCTTCCTGGCACGCAGCAGCGCAGACAATCGCGCGGTGTCGAGCAACCTCAACGACATTCTGCTCGCCCAGGATTACCAGGACCTCACCGGTCAAGTGATCAAGCGAGTGACCCAACTGGTCACCGAAGTCGAAAGCAATTTGCTCAAGCTCGTGCTCATGGCCAGTCAGGTGGACCGCTTCGCGGGCATCGAACATGACCGTGAAGCGATGCTTGCAGAAAAAGATCCACAAAAACATCTCTCTCAGGGTGAAGGTCCGCAGATTCATGCCGATAAAAGAGAAGACGTTGTGTCCGGTCAGGACGATGTGGACGATTTGTTATCCAGCCTGGGATTTTAGAGTTTTAGAATTTTAGGTTTTTTGGGTTTTTAGACCTGTAGGAGCACACCCTTAATGAGCTTCGGCGCCGATGAAGAGATCCTTCAGGATTTCCTGGTTGAGGCCGGCGAGATTCTAGAGCAACTGTCCGAGCAACTGGTCGAGCTGGAAAGCCGTCCGGATGATGCGGATTTGCTCAATGCAATTTTTCGCGGTTTTCACACTGTAAAAGGGGGCGCCGGCTTCCTCCAGCTCAACGAGCTGGTGGAGTGCTGTCACATCGCCGAGAACGTTTTCGACATCCTGCGCAAGGGCGAACGTCGCGTCGACTCGGAATTGATGGACGTGGTTCTCGAAGCACTGGACGCGGTGAACAGCATGTTCAGCGAAGTCCGCGAGCGCAGCCCGATCACGGCCGCGACGCCGGAGTTACTCGCGGCGCTGGCCCGTCTGGCTGAACCGCAATCGGCTGACGAAGCCGCTCCTGCGCCTGTCGCCGAGGTTGAAGCACCTGTTGCCGAAAGCGAATCGGGTGACATCACCGACAATGAATTCGAACAACTGCTGGACTCGCTGAACGCCGTCAAGGCCCAGGCCGAGGCGCCGGCGGCTGCTCCAACGCCTGCGCCTGCCAGCGATGCGGCGTCCAGCGACGAAATCACCGATGCAGAGTTCGAGTCGTTACTCGACCAGTTGCACGGTAAAGGTCAGTTCGCCGTTGACGCGGTGGCCGCGTCTGCTGCACCTGTCGCGCCTGAAGCCCCGAAAGCACCAGGCGACAGCTCCGACATTACTGACGACGAATTCGAAGCACTGCTCGACCAGCTTCATGGCAAAGGCAACTTTGCTGTCGATGCGCTGGAATCGGCCATTGCTTCGGTGCCGACACCTGCGGCACCCACCGCCGCCGCGGCGGGCAGCGATCTGATCACCGATAACGAATTCGAAGCATTGCTCGACGAGTTGCACGGCAAAGGCAAGTTCGAAGTCGGCAGTGCAACCGGCGGCAATGCTTCCGTTGCTGCCCCGGTCGCGAAGGCGGCTGTGCCGAAACCCGTGGCCAAGGCGCCTGAGCCTAAAGCTGAAGCACCGAAACCTGCTGCGGCACCGGCTCCGGCCCGTGCTCCGGCATCGGCGCCTGCGGAAAAACCGGTCAGCGAAGCCGAAACCACTGTGCGGGTCGATACCGCGCGTCTCGACGAAATCATGAACATGGTCGGCGAGCTGGTTCTGGTGCGTAACCGCCTGGTGCGCCTGGGTGCCAACAGCGCCGATGAGGCCATGTCCAAGGCCGTGTCGAACCTCGACGTGGTCACGGCCGACCTGCAGACCGCGGTCATGAAGACCCGGATGCAACCGATCAAGAAGGTCTTCGGACGCTTCCCGCGTCTGGTTCGCGACCTGGCTCGCCAGCTCAAGAAAGAGATCAACCTGGAACTGGTCGGCGAAGAAACCGACCTCGACAAGAACCTCGTCGAGGCGCTGGCCGATCCGCTGGTCCACTTGGTGCGCAACGCGGTCGACCACGGCATCGAGTCGCCGGAAGAACGCGAAGCCTCGGGCAAGTCCCGCGGTGGCAAGGTGATCCTCGCTGCCGAGCAGGAAGGCGATCACATCCTGTTGTCGATCTCCGACGACGGCAAAGGCATGGACCCGAATGTCTTGCGCTCCATCGCGGTAAAACGCGGTGTGATGGACAAGGATGCGGCTGACCGCCTGAGCGACACCGAATGCTACAACCTGATCTTCGCGCCAGGCTTCTCGACCAAGACCGAGATCTCCGACGTGTCGGGTCGTGGCGTGGGCATGGACGTGGTGAAAACCAAGATTTCCCAGCTTAACGGTTCGATCAACATCTACTCGGCCAAGGGCCAGGGTTCGAAGATCGTCATCAAGGTGCCGTTGACCCTGGCGATCATGCCGACGCTGATGGTGATGCTCGGCAACCAGGCGTTCGCGTTCCCGCTGGTGAACGTCAACGAGATCTTCCACCTCGACCTGTCGCGCACCAACGTGGTGGACGGCCAGGAAGTGGTGATCGTGCGGGACAAGGCACTGCCATTGTTCTACCTCAAGCGCTGGCTGGTCAGCTCCGCCGCTCATGAAGAGCAGCGCGAAGGCCATGTGGTGATCCTTTCGGTGGGCACCCAGCGGATCGGCTTCGTCGTCGATCAACTGGTGGGTCAGGAAGAAGTAGTCATCAAGCCATTGGGCAAAATGCTCCAGGGAACCCCGGGCATGTCGGGCGCCACCATCACCGGTGACGGTCGCATTGCACTGATTCTCGATGTTCCGAGCATGCTCAAGCGTTACGCCGCACGGCGTATTTGATTCTGGTGGAGCGGGGCGACTGAGCCTCGCTCCATCTAACGGAGTGTTTATGGCAGTCAAAGTCCTGGTGGTGGACGATTCGGGGTTTTTTCGCCGCCGCGTCTCGGAAATTCTTTCAGCGGATTCGAATATCCAGGTCGTCGGTACGGCTACCAACGGCAAAGAGGCGATCGATCAGGCGCTGGCCCTCAAGCCCGACGTGATCACCATGGACTACGAGATGCCCATGATGGACGGCATCACCGCCGTGCGGCACATCATGCAGCGCTGCCCAACCCCGGTCCTGATGTTTTCCTCGCTGACCCATGAAGGCGCCCGGGTAACCCTGGATGCGCTGGATGCCGGCGCGGTGGACTTCCTGCCGAAGAATTTCGAAGACATCTCGCGCAATCCCGAGAAGGTCAAGCAACTGCTGTGCGAGAAGATTCTCAGCATCTCGCGCAGTAATCGTCGTGTCAGCGCCTACGCTGCCCCGACACCTGTCGCTGCACCGGCCCCGGCCCCAGCGCCTTCGAGTGTCAGCAGTTATGGCAGCAGCGCGCCTGTGCGTCCGGCACCGGCTCCGATTCCGAGTCGTGCACCTGCGCACGCACCTTCCTCGCCGGCACCAAAACGCAAGGCCTACAAACTGGTCGCCATCGGCACGTCCACGGGCGGTCCGGTTGCCCTGCAACGGGTGTTGACCCAGTTGCCGGCCAACTTCCCGGCGCCTATTGTGCTGGTCCAGCACATGCCGGCAGCCTTCACCAAGGCCTTCGCCGAACGCCTGGACAAGCTCTGCCGCATCAGCGTCAAGGAAGCCGAGGATGGCGACATCCTGCGTCCGGGCCTGGCGTTGCTGGCCCCGGGTGGCAAGCAAATGATGATCGACGGCCGTGGCGCGGTGAAAATCCTGCCGGGCGACGAGCGTTTGAACTACAAGCCGTGCGTGGACATCACCTTCGGTTCGGCGGCCAAGACCTACGGTGACAAAGTTCTGGCGGTGGTGTTGACCGGCATGGGCGCCGACGGTCGCGAAGGCGCGCGCCTGCTCAAGCAGGGTGGCAGCTCGATCTGGGCCCAGGATGAAGCCAGCTGCGTGATCTACGGCATGCCGATGGCCATCGTCAAAGCCGAGCTCGCCGATGCGATCTACGGCCTCGATGACATTGGTCGGCATCTGGTCGAGGCGTGCATCTGATGGACGTTCTAAGCCTTATCGGGATCATCCTGGCGTTCGTCGCCATCATCGGCGGCAACTTCCTTGAAGGCGGTCACCTCGGCGCGCTGGCCAACGGCCCGGCGGCATTGATCGTGCTTGGCGGGACCATTGGCGCGGCATTGCTGCAATCGCCGATGAGTGCCTTCAAGCGCGCCATGCAAATTCTGGCGTGGATATTGTTTCCGCCACGCATTGACCTGGCCGGTGGCGTCGACCGTGTCGTCAACTGGAGCCTGACCGCGCGCAAGGAAGGCTTGCTCGGTCTGGAAGGCGTGGCCGACACAGAACCTGACAGCTACTCGCGCAAAGGCCTGCAATTGTTGGTGGACGGTGCCGAACCGGAAGCGATTCGCAGCATTCTCGAAGTGGATTTCTACACCCAGGAAAGTCGCGACATCGAAGCCGCCAAAGTCTTTGAAAGCATGGGTGGTTACGCGCCGACCATCGGCATCATCGGTGCGGTGATGGGCCTGATTCACGTGATGGGCAACCTCGGTGATCCGTCGCAACTGGGCAGCGGCATTGCAGTGGCCTTCGTCGCCACCATCTACGGCGTGGCCAGTGCCAACCTGGTGCTGTTGCCAATTGCCGCCAAACTCAAATCCATCGCGTTGCGTCAGTCGCGTTATCGCGAAATGTTGCTGGAAGGGATCCTGTCGATCGCCGAAGGTGAAAACCCTCGCTCTATTGAGTTGAAGCTTCAGGGCTTCATGGATTGATGGGGGTAATGGACTATGGCTCGTCGTCGTCAGCATGAAGAACATGTAAACCATGAACGTTGGCTTGTTTCCTATGCCGACTTCATCACGTTGCTCTTCGCGTTTTTCGTGGTGATGTACTCGATCTCGTCGATCAACGAAGGCAAGTACAAGGTCATCTCCCAGGCGCTGATCGGGGTTTTCACCGACGCCGATCGCTCCTTGCAGCCGATTCCAATTGGCGAGGAACGA
The DNA here is from genome assembly GCF_019947275.1 of Pseudomonas sp. GL-RE-29. Classification (NCBI taxonomy): domain Bacteria; kingdom Pseudomonadati; phylum Pseudomonadota; class Gammaproteobacteria; order Pseudomonadales; family Pseudomonadaceae; genus Pseudomonas; species Pseudomonas sp. GL-RE-29. The sequence goes on along the minus strand of NZ_JAGYGD010000006.1, from coordinate 126,449 downwards.
CCGAAGACCGTGACCCCGGCCAAGCCGTTGGTCAAAGATAGCGACCAGGTTGACGCTGGTGTCGCCGGCGCCAGCGATCCATTGAAAAGCATCGCCGATGACATCAGCGCGGCGTTCGGCGACTTGATCAGCTCCAACCAGATGACCGTGCGCGGCAATGAGTTGTGGGTCGAGATCGAGCTCAACTCCAGTCTGTTGTTCGGCAGCGGTGATGCCATGCCCAGCGACATCGCGTTCAATATCATCGACAAGGTGGCGGCGATTCTGAAGCCGTTCGACAACCCGATCCACGTCGAAGGTTTCACCGACGATCAACCGATTCGCACCGCGCAGTACCCGACCAACTGGGAACTGTCGTCGGCGCGCTCCGCCAGCATCGTGCGCATGCTCGCGATGCAAGGGGTGAACCCCGGTCGTCTGGCGTCGGTGGGGTATGGCGAATTCCAGCCGGTGGCCAATAACGCCACCGCCGAGGGCCGCGCGCGCAACCGTCGCGTTGTGCTGGTGGTGTCGCGCAATCTTGACGTTCGCCGCAGCCTCACCGGTACCGGAACGGCCAATGCGCAACCGGATGCCGCCTTGAAGCGTGCTGGCACACAAACTGCACCGACCCCGGTCAAGTCGCCGGTACGAGAGAGCGCCGTCAATTCTCCGTCACCCGCATTAACACGCTGAGCTATTTCTCGGTCGATCCATTCGGCCGGGAGGAATCATTCGAATGAGAGTCTGGGCAGTCGCCAATCAAAAGGGTGGTGTCGGTAAAACCACTTCCTCCATCGCTTTAGCCGGGTTACTGGCCGAGGCGGGCAAGCGCGTGGTCGTGGTCGACCTCGACCCTCACGGCTCCATGACCAGCTATTTCGGTTATGACCCGGACACCCTGGAACACAGCAACTACGACTTGTTCCTGCACAAGGGCAGCGTGCCCCAGGGCTTGCCCGGTCAGTTGCTGCTGTCCACCAGTGACGAACGTATTTCGCTGTTGCCGTCGAGCACCGCCCTGGCGACCCTGGAGCGCCAGTCACCGGGCCAAAGTGGTCTGGGCCTGGTGATTGCCAAGAGCCTCGCGCAGTTGTGGCAGGACTTCGATTACGCGGTGATCGACAGCCCGCCGTTGCTTGGTGTGTTGATGGTCAACGCGTTGGCGGCGAGCCAGCAACTGGTGATCCCGGTGCAGACCGAACACTTGGCGGTCAAAGGCCTGGAACGCATGGTCAATACCCTGGCGATGATCAACCGCTCACGTAAACAGGCGCTGCCGTTCACCATCGTGCCGACCCTGTTCGATCGTCGCACGCAAGCGTCCCTTGGCACGCTGCGGGTCCTGCGTGACAAGTTTCCGGAAGAAATCTGGCAGGGCTACATCCCTGTGGACACACGGTTGCGCGATGCCAGCCGCGCCGGGCTGACGCCTTCGCAATTCGACGGCAAGAGCCGTGGTGTACTCGCTTACCGCGCATTGCTCAAGCATCTGCTAGCGGCGCAACTCGTCGCGCAGGTGGCCTGAAATGAACCCGACCCGTGTAGGAGCTGCCGCAGGTTCGGTGCCGCGTTCGGACGATCTTTTGATCTGGCTTTGCGGCATTCCCAAGATTGTTAAAAGATCGCAGCCTTCGGCAGCTCCTACAGGGAGCCGTCCATGAGTCGGTTGGTGAAAATCACCTCGCGTCCGCAACTGGCGCTCCAGTCGTATCTGGACAGCTTGCTGCAAGACGCCACTGAAGAGCTGTCGCCGGAAATCGAGTCGCAGCCGGAAACAATCGAGTTCGGGGCGGTGCTGGATGAGTTCCATGCCGCCGTGCTCGAAGAGCAGGCCCGCGATGCACAACAGACCAGGGTCGCTGCCGAGCCAGTGGCCGCAGTGGTGGAACCTGAGGCTCCAATTGCGCTGGCCGTGATCGAAGCGCCGGCTCCGATTCTGGCGCCGGTTTCAACCGTCGCGCCCTTGCTGCAAACCTTGGTGCCACCGGTTGTCGAAGTTCATCTGCCGCCCTCCAACACGCCACCGCCGGTGCAAACCGACGGGCGTCCGGCATGGGCTGCCGAACCCTTCGAATGCCTGTTGTTCGATGTCGCCGGGTTGACCCTGGCGGTGCCGCTGGTGTGCCTGGGTTCGATTTATTCTCTGGCCGGTCACGAACTGACGCCGTTGTTCGGCCAGCCGGAATGGTTCCTCGGCATCCTGCCGAGCCAGGCGGGCAACCTTAAGGTGCTGGATACCGCGCGTTGGGTCATGCCCGACCGTTATCGCGAGGACTTCAAGCAGGGCCTGCAATACGTCATTTCCGTTCAGGGCTACGAGTGGGGGCTGGCGGTGCATCAGGTCAGCCGCTCGTTGCGCCTGGACCCGAACGAAATCAAATGGCGCAGCCACCGTGGTCAGCGGCCATGGCTGGCGGGCACGGTGATTGAACACATGTGTGCATTGCTCGACGTCTCCGAACTGGCCGAATTGATCGCCAGCGGTGGGGCAAAGCACATGAGCGGCAGCAAGCCGGCTCACAAACCTACATAACAGAACAACACCGCTAGGGCGGTTTCTTGAGGGGTCAGGGTATGAATGACAAGGCAACGGCAGCAAAGGGTTCTGAAGATCCGATCCTGCAATGGGTGACCTTCAAACTGGACAACGAAACCTACGGCATCAACGTGATGCGCGTTCAGGAAGTCCTGCGCTACACCGAAATCGCCCCGGTGCCGGGTGCCCCAAGCTACGTGCTGGGCATCATCAACCTGCGCGGTAACGTGGTTACCGTGATCGACACCCGTCAGCGCTTTGGCCTGATGAACGCCGAAATCAGCGACAACACCCGCATCGTGATCATCGAAGCCGACAAGCAAGTGGTCGGGATCATGGTCGACAGCGTGGCCGAAGTGGTTTACCTGCGTCAGTCGGAAATCGAAACCGCGCCGAACGTCGGCAATGAAGAATCCGCCAAGTTCATCCAAGGCGTGTGCAACAAGAACAACGAACTGCTGATCCTTGTCGAACTGGACAAGATGATGAGCGAAGAAGAATGGTCGGACCTGGAGAACATCTGATTGATTCTTGAGGTTGCGGTCATTGTCCTGTTCCTGTTTTGGGCAGGCACGCTGGCAATGTTTCTGGCGTACATTCGCGCTCAAAAGCAGATCGCCGCGCAACAGGCCCAGGGTGAAGCGCTGCGCGATCAGCGCATCAAGGACCTGGCCAAGCGCGTTGACGACTATCAGAACGGCAACGTGCGCATGGGCGAAGACCTGCACGAGCTGCGCTCGATCGTCGCGCCCTTGCCGGACAAACTGGCTCAGCTGGAACAGCGCGACCCCACCAGCCTGTCATTCGCCCAAGCGGCGCGACTGGTCGGGATGGGCGCAAGCGTCGACGAGCTGACCCAGTCTTGCGGCTTGACCCAGGCTGAGGCGGAGTTGATGAGCAAGCTTCACAAGAACTGAGAAGATCAAAAGATCGCAGCCTCGTTTTACAAGACCGCTCCTACAGGGTGTACGCCATTCCAATGTAGGAGCTGTCTCGTAAAATGAGGCTGCGATCTTTTTGCATTCAACACCGATTCAATAATCATCCCCGCGTTCAGTAATGTCTTTCTCGACTATCGGTGCATCCGGATCCTGCCCGGTCGGGAACTTGCCTTTCAAATTCCACGCAAACGCAATGATCTCGGCAATCGTTCGGTAGAGATCCATCACAAAACCCGCCTCGTCTGCCGTTTTCTTATTCTCGGCGTTTTAGTGACCCCGCACTCCAAACCCTCATTCAGACTCGGTCCTAGGACGCAGGCTACACGTCCTAGGACTTGGGCTACATGAATCAAGGAATGGGCCGACTTGTGACGCTTTACTGCCATCAGTAACGTTAGGCCGTCGCAATTGCTTACTGTTTTGAGCTGATGCGATGGCGTTGGTGGGATCGATCCTGGGAATTCTCGATCTGCCACGACTTCATTCAATTCTGGCGCGTCTCCTGGCCGCCCAGTTTCAAACACGGACGTCCTTCTTGCGCCCCATCATTGTGATCAACGACCCGACCTCTGAAGGAGGACAAGTGATTGAGGGTTCTCCCTCGACTTTCATCAATGATCTTGCAGTGGCGAGGCTCGGCGATCGCGTTTCCTGTGCCCATGGTGAATGCACCATTGTCAGTGGCGACGAAACCCTGCAGGTCGACAACAGAGCGGTCGCTCGCGAAGGTGATTCAACCGCCTGTGGTGCGACGCTGGTTGCTACGCAAAAGGACACCGGTGTTCTCTAAGGACTAGAGATGACAACCCGCACAAGTATTTACGATCGCATCTCTGAGCGGCGATTGGCCAAGGAGAACAGACAGCTCCAGTTTGAGGCAGTGTTTCCAACGGCCGATTTCAACGCCTCCTGCGCCAGCATAGTCCGGGCATGGATCTGGTTGCCCTGTGGGGCATTTGATTCACCGTTACCCGCCAGTGAGCTGTCTGGCATGTTTGACGGCTTTACTCACGATTCACGCCTCATCAATGCGTGCGGACTGCGTCAACCCATCAGCCGTCTTGCGACCCCCGCTGCGGGTAGACCAGAAGTCGGGGCTCTCAATCGCTGCAGCGAGGTTCTCCACGCAGCTTTGAGTCAATGGTCAACAGCGTTGCGGGCGTCTATCGACTGGTCCAACACTCAGGTCGTGTTGTTTGTTCCAGATGCGTTGAGTGCCCTCGACTGGTTTGACCGAGTTGTGTATCTCTGGCCGCCTGAACTGTCGCCCACACGTGGTTTTGACCTACAGATGCAAGCGCCAGCGCAGTGGCTGGCAGAGTTACCTGGAAGCAGGGCCGCAGCACAATTTCTCCTGTGCCTGAGCGTCGATTCCTGGGCCTGTGAAGAACGAGTAACAGCCTGTGCGGCAGATGAGGTGGCTGGCGAAGCGGTTTGCGCGGTGTTGTTGTGTCGTCAGCCGCAACCGCTGGAACGAACGACCGTGGACCGCCCAAAACTGTTCGCTCCGATCAGTCTGGATCACGGCTCGCACAGCCCCCAGGGATGCAACGACACTCAGGCATTTGAACAAATGATGGTGAAACTGGGTGAGCGAACAGGCATCGATCCGACGCGCGTAAATGTGCTGATCGGTGAGGGTGCGCTTGATCGCCAAAGCATCGGCCAGTTGCGTCAATACGCCTCGGATTGCTTGCCTCGTTTGGATCTCAATCAGCCCATTCGCATCATCCCGATTGGCGCCCGATTTGGGACTGTGACAGAGCAATGGGTGCAAATAGGCTTCGCCGGACTTATCGCCAGTGCGGACTCTGATTGCGTTGTCTGGTTACTGGACCGTACTCAGCTCAACCAGCCGCAAGGTTGGCTGATTGGCTGAAACTTCAAGCACAACTGAAACAGGGAGTTTCAAGCGTGAATTCCATTACTGACATCGCACTGGCTTCGGTTGACCCGTCGCTGAGCCAGGCCGGGCGCCTGTTGCAAATCACGACGCCGCAGGGGCAAGAACTGTATGCGCTGCGCGCCCATGCTCAGGAACGATTGGGGCGTGTGCCTCGTTACACGGTCGACGTGATCAACCAATCCACGGCATTCGACCCGGAGCAACTTATCGGTCAAGCGGTGCAATTGAGCATCAAGCTGGATGACGGCAGTCTGAGTCCCCGGCATGGCTGGATAGAAAGCGTGCGTTACCTTGGCAGTGACGGCGCTCTCGAGGACTGGCAACTGGTCTTTGCTCCCTGGTTCAGTCTGCTGGAGCATCGGATGGATTGCAGGATCTGGCAGGAAGTGAGCCTTCCCGACATCTTCGTTCAGGTGTTCCAGCACTACAGCCAAGCGCGTGATGCTTATCGCTTTGAGCTGTCACAGGAATATCCGCTGCTGTCCTATGTGACCCAGTTCAACGAAAGCGATGCCAATTTCGTGCAGCGCTGGTGCGAGCAAGAAGGTTTGTTCTGGTATGTGGAACATGAGGTGGACAGCCACTGCATCGTATTTACCGACAATATCTTGCATCTGCCGACGCTTACCCCTGCGACCCTGCGGTTCCACACGCAACAGGCAGCAGGCCGGCTGGACAGCGTGACTCAGTGGAGCCCCGGTGTCCGATTGCTCAATGGAACGGTGCAATCCAGCAGCAACGATTATGTCTCTCATGCCCGAGCACAGTTCACGCAAGTCCGCGCTCTGTCTGCGGCATCGGCGCCGCCCGATCTCCAGCGTTATCAATATCGGGGGCAATACGCCTGGCAGAATCATGATCGAGGCGACTGGCTCGGCCGGGTGCAGATTGAGCAGGACGAATCAGCGGCCAGACGCATCCATGGACAAGGTGGCGTGCGACACATGCAACCGGGCCGAGGCTTCGAGCTGACACAACACCCGTTGTACGAATACAAGGCAGGTAAGGACTGCCAGTTCCTGATCATCGCCGTCGAGTTCTATGCCCAAAGCAACCTGCCAGTAGGCAAAAATCGACCCCGGCCGCCCGGTAGCCTGAAAACTCCTTTCGAACCTGAGGACGGGCGGACGCCGCCTTCCTTGGATAGCGAAGGGTTTTACCTGAACCGGTTTGAGACCCAGCGCCTGGACGTTGCCTATCGCAGCCCGTTCGAACATGCGAAACCTGCCAATCCCGGGCCGCAGACCGCCGTCGTCGTGACCCCGAGCGGTCGCGAGGTCTTTACCGACAGCCTTAACCGGATTTGCGTGCGCTTCCATTGGGACCGGCTGGTCAAGGATGGCGAGTTGGGCTCATGCTGGTTGCGCATGATGCAAGCCAGCAGTGGCGAGGGCTGGGGCAGTGTGAACGTACCTCGCTCGGGGGAGGAGGTTGTGATCACCTTTCTCGACAATGACATCGACCGACCCTTGGTGATGGGCCAGGTCTACGGAGGACATAAGCCCGCCTGGCACTCCAGTGGTTTGATGAGCGGCTATAGAAGCCAGGAAATCCAGGGGCGTGGGTACAACCAGTGGGTGATGGACGACTCCACCGAACAGGTTCGGACCCAGATTCACAGCAGTCATGGGCACAGCCAGCTGAACCTTGGTTACCTGATCGACCAGCAAGGTAATCAGCGTGGTGCCTTGCGTGGCAGCGGTTTTGAGTTGCGCACGGATGCCTACGGGGCCTTGCGTGCACAACAGGGGTTGTATCTCAGCACATGGCCACGTAACAACGCTCAGGGCGGCCAGCTTGATATTCAGGAAGTCCGCAAGCAACTGACTGACGCACAAGAGCGAGTCAAGGCACTCTCCGGCTTGGCTCAGCAACACAATGCCTTGCCGATGCCGGGAGGCATCGACAGCCTTGATCAACTGAACGCTGATACGCAAATGCGCTACGGCAGCGCAGACAAGGGCCTGGCGAGCAACGACCGGCAACTGCGCAATGGCGGCGACACGGCTGCGGCCATCAGTAGCGGCGGGCGGGGCCAGACGGCTGGCTACCACAAGCCGCTGTTGATCGCCTCGGCCCCTGCCGACATCGTCACAGCGACCCCCCAAAATACCCACCTGCACAGCGGCAAGCAGTTGACGCTCTCGACTGGCGAAGACATCAATCTCGCCAGTGGTCAGTCGTTACTGGCCAGCGTGGCACAAAGCATCAGCCTGTTCGCCCAGGCCGCAGGCGCCAAACTGTTTGCGGCCAAAGGCAAAATCGAAATACAGGCGCAGAACGATTCCATCGAACTTACCGCCCAGGACAGCGTGCGCATTACGTCCACGGCCCGTAGCGTCGAGATCGCCGCGCAGGATGAAATCCTTCTCACCAGCGGTGGTGCCTACATCCGTATCAAAGGTGGCAACATCGAAATCCACGCGCCCGGCAGCGTGGACGTCAAGGGCATGAAAAAAACCTTCAGCGGCCCGGCGCAACTCAACCGCGACAACCCGGCGTGGCCCACAGCCTCACTCAGGCAATCGCTCACATTGATGGCGGGACAAAGCAGTGCCGCGGGTTATCAGCCGTGGGCAGGCATGCCTTACAAGGTGTTCGCCGATGGCGCACCGGCGGGGACCGGCGTCATGGATGCCAGCGGCCAAATCGCCGTTGATCATCATGTGACCACCAGCCGTTACCGCATCGAGCTGGCTAACGGGGTCAAGTACGATGTGCCGGTGGCCGGCGACTACACGGATAATCCGGACAACGCCGAACGGGCGAATCAGGGTTTTCAACGCCATTCGAGCCAGCCACATTCCGAGATCACGCCCCCGGATGACGCCAGTCAGTTTCGCCAGGCCTACACCCAACTGAACTCGCCGAAGCCGGAGGCTTGAAGATGACCGCACCCTCGATCACTGTCCCCATCGCGACGAGCAAGACCACCTCGTGCACGCTCAACCTGCCGTGGTTCGTGCAGAACACCGAATACCATCCGGTGCCCGCGACATTCGAACCTCTGGTGAACGGCGAGCGTGCATTCGGCGCGGTGTATGACGCCATCCTCGCCGCCAAAAGCAGCGTGGAAATAATCTGCTGGGGCTTTCAGCCTTCGATGTATTTCAAGCGCGGGGACAGCAGTTCGCTGTGCATTGGTGACCTGCTGATCAAGAAAGCCAATGAAGGTGTTCAAGTCCGAATCCTTTGCTGGTACGACACCTTGCGTGTCGCCCAGACTTCGGAAAATTCGACCCCGGGTGACAACGTTTCCAATTGGTTTGGCAAGTTCAGGCAAAACCGAAACGACGCGCAAGTCGAGTATGACAAGTTGTGGTATCGCCAGATCCGGCTTGCCTATACCGGCGCTGAAACCGGGCCGGTGGAGTTGGGGCAACGTTTTTTTCGCATGCTGAGGTGGGGTAACGATCCCGGCCTGGGCATCAAGAATATTGAATTCGTCACTCGCGACTTTGGCTTGCTGGACCGAGCAGAAATTGCCTGGCGCCTGGCGGTGAACGCGCTGGATGAAAATCGCGACATGACCAACAAAGTCATGAGTTCGGTGGCGATGTTTGCCGAGCCGAGCCATCACCAGAAGATGGTGCTGGTGGACTACGAAAAACCCGAGGTTGCCGTCGGGTTCGTGATGGGGCACAACACGCTGGATGCCTACTGGGACGACGATCATCACAGCCATGAACGGCATCATCCGCAATTCGGACGCAACGGCGAGACGCCAAGGCAGGACATTTCCAGCCGTGTGTCGGGCCCGGTGCTGGAATTTCTGAATCACAATTTTTGTACTGCCTGGAAAAAAGAAACGCGCATTGACCTGCTGGGGCCTCGTCAACACATTGCCCGGCAACTGCGCGTGCGTCCTGGGCATGGCACGCCGGTCATGGCGCAGATACTCAGGACCCAGAGTCAGGAAAACAAGAGAGACATCGAGAAGCTCTACCTGCAGGCCGTCAACAACACGACTCAATTCATCTATATCGAGAACCAGTATTTCCGCTGGCCGCCGCTGGCGGAGAAAATCAAAAGCGTTGTGAAAAATCTTCTGGACTGGGGGCGCGATCTCGAAAAGGACGGGCCGGTGTATTTGTTCGTTGTGACGAACTCCACCAGCGAGGCCATGGGTGATGGCTCGGTCAATACATTTCGCATGCTGAAACAGTTGGGCCGTCCGGAACTGATGCCGGGCATCGCCAGGGCTGAGCGGCGTGACGATTTGCTGGCCGACATAGCCCAAGCCAAACAAGCCGAACACGTGGCCGCGGTGAATGCCCGCCTGTTCAAAGAGAAACACGACACGGGCCATGACGCACCGGCGGCGCAGTACTACGAGACGTTGAAAGAAAATCATCAGCAGGCTCGCTCCAAGGTTGCGCAGCTTGAAAAAGAGCTCCCAGAGAAGCTTCAGGCAGTGATCTCCCCCTCAGAAATCCCCGGCCTGAAAGTACACATTTGCACCTTGGTAGCACCCGACTCCCCACCCGATAACTGGATGGATGTGTATGTGCACAGCAAGTTGATGATCGTCGACGATGTATTTACCACGCTGGGCTCCGCGAACATCAACACGCGCAGTATGCAGGTGGACAGTGAGTTGAATATTTGTATTGAGGATCCTGCGGTTACTAGGCCGTTACGGGAGCATTTGTTTGGGGTGCATACGGGGGGGAGGGCGACGGGGAGTGATATTAGTGCGGTGTTTAATGCATGGGGTGATGTAATTGATGAAAATAAAGACAACAGGATGTTGAGTATTCAAAATAAAATTTCGCTTGATCTAAAGTCCCCAATTGCATCGTTGGTGGAGTTTTTGCAGGAAAGTCCAGTGAGAAAAAATTGGGACTAAATAATAAAAAATTACTGACTATATTTTTTATATGGTTGTCGGTAGCTGCATGTTCAAAAAAGGAAGAAAGTATGCCGGACGCTTCGCAAATAAATTTTGCCTACAGTAGATTGGAATTTAAGTGTGTATATGAGAACGATTCTTTGCCTGCGTTAAATCAGGATGCGGACATCTTCTATCGGTATGGACTTTATCTGGAAAAGCGCAAAGGTCAGAAGGATTACAGCGACATAGCCCGCTATTATCGTATCGCGGCTGCACATGACCATTACAAAGCCGCGACTAATTTGCAATATTTGCTGTCTACCGGTCAGGTCAGCTCTCCTGATTCCAGCAAAGAGACTATTGATCTAGTTGAGTACTTCGTGGCCAAAGGCATTCCCGGGGCTTATTACGACATGGCGCACTACCTGGAGTTGGGTTATGGCGTCAAACAGGATGTTGCTGCCTCCAGGGCCTACTTTCGGCGTGCGGCTGACTTGGGGAACCCGGATGCTCAGTATTACGTAGGCAGGCTTCTGTCCTATGTACCTAATGCATCCGAAATTATGCTGTCGATGTACAAATGTGCTATGGAACAAGGCAATAAATTAGCGGGAAGAAATTATTCGAGTTACTCGAAAGTTACTGGGCTTTACCAACAGTCATTGCAAGGTTATCAGGTAGCAGTTCGGAATGGCGATGCCAGTAGTGCCAGTCGCCTGGCAAATGCATTTCTAGGGCCGCAAGCCTCCGATAGGCTTTATTACCTTGCTCTTGAACGAGATGACGAACGCGTCGATCGATACAATAAAATCAGCGATTTCTTGACGCGTCACGAACACCTCGGGGCGAAAGTCCCCGACCTGGATGACATCGTCCCACTCCCTCCCGCAACCCTCCCCGAGTGGGACGGCACCTTCCAATGGAAGCGAGAGCGTGACTCCGCTGTACCCATCATTCCATCAGCAGAACTGATCGAAAAACTCAGCGCCGAAAAAGGACTTAATCCCACCACGGGCTTGCCGCTGCCAAAACCCACCGAGAACTCCTGACCTTACCGACGGGTTGGGTCCAGTTGGGAAGTCGGAGAAAGTGAATTGGTGATGGGTAAGTCATTTTTGTCGAGTGAAAATATGCCGGGAAATGTACTAAATAATAGGGTAGGGGTGAGAAAGCAGCTACTGGCATTTTTCAGCTTCTTAATGGTAATGGCCTGCTCAAAAAAAGAAGCGCATACGCCTGATGCCACCTCGGTGGACTTGGAGTTTAAGTGTGTATATGAGCGCGATTCGTTGTCTACATTAAACCCAGATGCGGATATCTTCTATCGGTATGGACTTTACTTGGAGACGCGTAAAGGACAGAAAGATTATGACGCGATCGCCCGCTATTATCGTATCGCGGCTGCACACGATCATTACAAGGCCGCGACTAATCTGCAATTTCTACTGTCTACCGGTCAAGCAAGCTCTCCTGACGCCGGCAAGGAGACCATCGACCTGGTCGAATATTATGTTGCAATGGGAATTCCCGGCGCTTACTACGACATGGCGCATTACCTGGAGTTGGGTTATGGCGTCAAACAGGATGTTGCTGCGTCCAGAGTGTACTTTCGTCGAGCAGCCGACTTGGGGAACCCGGATGCTCAGTATTACGTAGGCAGGCTTCTGTCCTATGTCCCCAATACGGCCGGAATTATGTTGGCGATGTACAAGTGTGCTATGGAACAAGGTAATCGATTGGCGGGTAGAAATTACTCAAGCTACTTGAAAGTCACCGGACATTACCAAAAGGCACTTCACGGCTATCAGGTTGCTACCCGAAATGGTGACGATCTGAGTGCATACAGTCTCGCTAATGCATTCAAAGGACCACCAGTTTCTAATGAACTACATTATTTGGCATTACAGCAAGATGACGAACGCGTCGATCGATACAATAAAATCAGCGATTTCCTGACACGCCACGAACACCTCGGGGCAAAAGTCCCTGATCTGGATGACATCGTCCCACTCCCTCCCGCAACCCTCCCCGAGTGGGACGGTACTTTCCAATGGAAGCGAGAGCGTGACTCCGCTGTACCCATCATTCCATCAGCAGAGTTGATCGAAAAACTCAGCGCCGAAAAAGGACTAGATCCCGCCACCGGCTTGCCGCTACCGAAATCCGCCGGGAATTTTTAACGCGTACTTTCTAAATCAACGCATCGCGATAAGGCCTTCGAAACCTCAATAATCATCCCCACGCTCAGTAATGTCCTTCTCGACCATCGGCGCATCCGGATCCTGTCCCGCCGGAAATTTGCCCTTGAGATTCCACGCAAACGCAATGATCTCGGCAATCGTCCGGTACAACTCTTCCGGAATACTGTCCCCCAATTCCATGCGCGCCAGCAGTTTCACCAGCTCGGCGTTTTCGTAGATCGGCACTTCATAGTCGCGGGCTATTCGCAGAATTTCTTCGGCCAGTTCTTCATCGCCTTTTGCCGTGAGGGTAGGGGCGTGGGTGCCGTCGTATTTGAGGGCGATGGCCTGGCGCGGGGCGTTGGATGTGTTCATGCGTTTTCATCGACCCAGCGTTGTTCAAGACGGGTTTGCGGACCTGCGGGCGGTTTACCGTGATGGCAGTCGAGATCGCCGACGTTCAGGCCCGAGGCGAGCAGGCGTTCGCGCAATGCCGCCAGATTGTTTTCGATCAGGCTGGCGGTGTAAGGCCGTTCCGCCCAGAGCTGGCTGGACAGGCTGCCCTTGATCAACTGCGCCTGGACCTGAAGCGGCCCCAACGGCTCCATGTCGAACGCCAGGTCTACGCGCCACAGTTGCTGTTTGGGTTCACGCTCGTCGCGGCGGTCCTGTTGCGCTTCTTTCTCCGGCGCTTCTTCGCGTTGGAACTTGACCTGCAACGGTACGATGTCCTGCATGTTGCGCATCGGGATTTCCAGTTGCCAGGTGCTCATCAGGCGACCATCAGTGGTGACGCCGGTCTGTTCCAGGCTCGACAGCTGATGGCTTTGCAGGCGCGAAACAGCCGCAGCGGCCAGGCGTAACAGGTGCTCAAGGTTGTCTTCGCCTTCCGCGCTCTGCAGCAGGCGTTCGGGCAGCGGGAAACCGGTCGGCGACGGTTTGGCACTGACTTGCCCGAGCATGCCAAGGGCGTTGCGCACAAAATTCGGCATCGCCTGGGCCAGGGTGTTGGCGGCGATGATTGCGTTGAGGTTGCTATTGGCCGGCAGCCCGGGTGTCAGTTGGGCGATCACCTTGAGCAGATCCGCTTTCATGTCGGGCGCAAGCGTCGGGTTCTGCCCAGTCAGCAGTTTCGATTCGAGGAAGGCGCCGCTGCCGGCGAGTGCCAAAGCGAGGCCTTTTGGCGTGCTCAGTTGCTGAACATCGGGCAAACCGGCGAGCAATTTGTCGGCGACCGCCCGCAAGTCAACGGAGGTCTGGTCCGAGGCCGGCAGGTTTTGCAGGAGTTTGAGCAGACCCTCCAGCGAGCCTTGGCGGCTTTGTTGACTGACCAGTTGTTGAGTCACGGCCAATTGTTCCTGACGGTTACTCAGCGGTACGAATTTCAACGTCTGGCTGTCTTGCACCTGCGCACTCAATAAAGTGCCGATGCGCAACGGCTGCGGACTGTCGATGCTCAACGTGCTGCCGCTCAGGGCGGAGTTGAGCAAACTCACCATCGAACGAAACACCGCTGGCTGCCCCGGCACTTGCGGCAACACTTGGGACGTCAGCACTTTGCCTTGCAGCAGCGTGCCGACCGGCAATTGGGCAGTGTCGATGCGGGTGAGGGTGGCAACGCTGGAGGCGATGGCCTGTTGCACGGTGACTGCCAGGTTACCCGCCGAGGGCTGGGTGACCGCCAAATTGGTGCCTTGGGCCAACGGCTGGTTGCTGCTGGCCTGGACCGTGGTTTGACGGCCGCTTTCGAGGGTGACCTTGAGCAACAGTTGAAAGGTCTGATCCGTCTGCTTGAGTGACAGCACTTCGGCGTTGGCAGTCTGACCGGCGGTGATCAGGCCTTCCACCGGCGTCAGCAGCTTGATCAACTCGCCACTGACCGCCAGCGGACGCGAGTTTGCCGGGGTGGTCTGCGGTAGCGGGAGGATGTTCATTTCGCCTGTCATACGCGGTCACAACCTTGGGAAAATGCGCTCTTTGGAGTAGGAAATGGCATGTATAATGCCGCCGCGTTGTATACAGAGTGGCGGAAACATTGCAATTATTTGACCCAGCTCTCTAGTTCGGGCTGGCAATACATTTATTCTTCATCTCTTTAACGGCCGCGCCAGAGCCGACTTGAACCGTATAAGGCCCGTGAACCCTTGACCAGTCCTGTCCTGCAAACCGTTGCCCTTGCCTGTGAGCGAGACCTTCGGCTGCTCTTCGAAAATCTCGATTTGCGACTGGCCAGTGGCGAAATGGTACAGATCAGCGGCCCCAACGGCAGTGGCAAAACCAGCCTGTTGCGTTTGCTGTCGGGGCTGATGCAGCCGACCGCCGGTCAAGTGTTGCTCAACGGCCAGTCATTGCACGAGCAGCGTACCGAGTTGGCGCGCAACCTGTTGTGGATCGGCCATGCCGCCGGGATCAAGGATTTGCTGACGCCGGAAGAGAACCTGAGCTGGCTGTGTGCCCTGCATCAACCGGCCTCTCACGAAGCGATCTGGCAGGCGCTTGCGGCGGTCGGCCTGCGCGGTTTCGAGGACGTTCCCTGTCACACACTTTCCGCTGGTCAGCAACGCCGCGTGGCACTGGCCCGTTTGTATCTGGACAGCCCGCCGCTGTGGATTCTCGATGAGCCGTTTACCGCGCTCGACAAGCAAGGCGTGGCGCAGCTTGAAGAGCACCTGGCCGCGCACTGCGAACGCGGTGGCATGGTGGTGTTGACCACGCACCACACGCTGACCCGGATGCCGGCCAGCTATCGCGACATTGATCTGGGGAAATGGGCCGTATGAGTGTTTTCGGCCTGTTGGTCGCCCGCGAGGCTCGCCTGTTGTTCCGCCGTCCTGCGGAATTGGCCAATCCGCTGGTTTTCTTTGCCATCGTGGTTTCGCTGTTCCCGTTGGCGGTCGGGCCCGAGTCTCAATTGTTGCAAACCTTGTCTCCGGGACTGGTCTGGGTGGCAGCCCTTTTATCGGTTTTGCTCTCGCTGGACGGGCTTTTCCGCAGTGATTTCGAAGACGGATCGCTGGAACAGTGGGTCCTTTCGCCGCACCCCCTGGCTCTTCTGGTTTTGGCCAAGGTGCTGGCACACTGGGCCTTCTCCGGCCTAGCCCTGGTTTTGCTCGCACCCTTGCTGGCGTTGATGCTCGGTTTGCCTGCCGCTTGTCTGCCGGTGTTGCTGCTTTCTTTGTTGCTGGGTACACCGGTGCTGAGCTTGCTCGGTGCGGTGGGCGCAGCCCTGACGGTCGGTTTGAAGCGCGGTGGCCTGTTGCTGGCGTTGCTGATCCTGCCGTTGTACATCCCGGTGTTGATTCTTGGCAGTGGCGCCTTGCAGGCAGCCTTGCAAGGCATGCCGGCCACCGGTTATCTGCTGTGGCTTGGTAGCCTGACCGCCCTGGCGATAACCCTGACACCCTTTGCAATAGCTGCTGGCCTGAAGATCAGCGTCGGCGAATAATGAGGTCTGATCAAAATTTGATCAGCAAAGACCCTTTGGCTGCTTCGTAATATCGAACAGCAACCGTGATGGAAACAGTAATGAACTGGACCTGGTTTCATAAGCTCGGCTCGCCCAAATGGTTTTACGGGATCAGCGGCAAAATGCTGCCGTGGCTGAGTATCGCCGCCGTGTTGCTGATCACCATTGGCGTGGTCTGGGGCCTGGCCTTCGCGCCGCCGGACTACCAGCAGGGCAACAGCTTTCGCATCATTTATATTCACGTTCCGGCCGCGATGCTGGCGCAGTCCATCTACGTGATGCTGGCGGTGTGCGGTGTCGTCGGGCTGGTGTGGAAAATGAAACTGGCCGACGTCGCGCTGCAATGCGCGGCGCCCATCGGCGCGTGGATGACCGCCGTGGCGCTGGTCACCGGCGCCATCTGGGGCAAACCGACCTGGGGCTCGTGGTGGGTCTGGGATGCCCGACTGACTTCCATGCTGATTCTGCTGTTTTTGTACTTCGGTCTCATTGCGCTGGGCAACGCCATCAGCAATCGTGACAGCGCGGCCAAGGCTTGCGCGGTGCTGGCGATTGTCGGCGTGATCAACATCCCGATCATCAAGTACTCGGTGGAGTGGTGGAACACCCTGCACCAGGGCGCGACGTTTACCCTCACGGAAAAGCCGACGATGCCCGCCGAGATGTGGCTGCCATTGCTGCTGACGGCGCTGGGTTTCTACTGTTTCTTCGGCGCGGTGCTGTTGCTGCGCATGCGTCTTGAAGTGCTCAAGCGCGAAGCGCGGGCAAGCTGGGTGAAAGCCGAAGTGGAAAACAGCCTGGAGGTCGCTCGATGAGTTTTGCTTCATTCGGCGACTTCATCGCCATGGGCCATCATGGCCTGTATGTCTGGTCGGCCTACGGCATCTGTCTGGCGGTGCTGGCCCTCAACGTGGCGGCGCCGATCCTGGCCCGCAAGCGGTATCTGCAACAAGAGGCGCGTCGTCTGCGCCGGGAGAACGGCAAGTGAATCCCCTGCGTAAAAAGCGTCTTATCATCATTCTGGCGATTCTGGTCGGGGTCGGCGCTGCCGTCGGCCTGGCCCTGAGCGCCCTGCAGCAGAACATCAATCTGTTTTACACGCCGACCCAGATCGCCAACGGTGAAGCGCCGCAAGACACACGCATCCGTGCCGGTGGCATGGTTGAGGCTGGTTCCTTGCAGCGTTCCGGCGATTCGCTGGACGTGAAGTTTGTCGTCACCGACTTCAACAAATCCGTGACCATCACCTATCGCGGCATCCTCCCGGATCTGTTCCGCGAAGGGCAGGGCATCGTCGCCCTCGGCAAGCTCAACGCCGACGGCGTGGTGGTGGCCGACGAAGTGCTGGCCAAGCACGATGAAAAGTACATGCCACCGGAAGTGACCAAAGCGCTGAAAGACAGTGGTCAATCCGCTCCAACACCTGCGAAGGAGGGTTGATCCATGACTTCCGGCATATTTATTCCTGAACTCGGCCACTTGGCCATGATCCTGGCGCTGTGTTTTGCGCTGGTGCAAGCCGTGGTGCCGTTGCTCGGCGCCTGGCGCGGCGACCGCTTGTGGATGAGCCTGGCGCAACCGGCCGCGTGGGGCCAGTTCACCTTCCTGCTGTTTGCCTTCGGCTGCCTGACCTACGCGTTCATGGCCGACGATTTTTCCGTCGCTTATGTGGCCAACAACTCCAACAGCGCCTTGCCGTGGTACTACAAGTTCAGCGCCGTGTGGGGCGCGCACGAAGGTTCGCTGTTGCTGTGGGCCCTGATCCTCGGCGGCTGGACCTTCGCCGTGTCGGTGTTCTCCCGGCAGTTACCGCAAGTCATGCTCGCCCGCGTACTGGCAGTGATGGGCATGATCAGCACCGGTTTCCTGCTGTTCCTGATCCTCACCTCGAACCCGTTCAAACGCATCCTGCCGCAAGTGCCGAGCGATGGCGCCGACCTTAATCCGCTGCTGCAAGACATCGGCCTGATCGTTCACCCGCCGATGCTGTACATGGGCTACGTCGGGTTCTCGGTGGCGTTCGCGTTTGCCATCGCCGCGTTGATGGGCGGTCGTCTCGATGCGGCGTGGGCCCGTTGGTCGCGTCCGTGGACCATCGTCGCCTGGGCGTTCCTCGGCATCGGCATCACCCTCGGTTCGTGGTGGGCTTACTACGAACTCGGCTGGGGCGGCTGGTGGTTCTGGGACCCGGTGGAAAATGCTTCCTTCATGCCTTGGCTGGTGGGCACCGCGTTGATTCACTCCCTGGCGGTCACGGAAAAACGTGGCGTGTTCAAGAGCTGGACCGTGTTGCTGGCCATTGCTGCGTTCTCGCTGAGCCTGCTGGGGACCTTCCTCGTGCGTTCCGGCGTGCTGACCTCGGTGCATGCCTTTGCGTCGGACCCGGAGCGCGGCGTGTTCATCCTGATTTTCCTGCTGTTTGTGGTCGGCGGTTCGTTGACGCTGTTCGCCCTGCGCGCACCGGTGGTCAAGAGCCAGGTCGGCTTCAACCTCTGGTCCCGGGAAACCCTGCTGCTGGGCAACAACCTGGTGCTGGTGGTGGCGGCTTCGATGATTCTGCTTGGCACTTTGTACCCATTGATTCTGGATGCGATGACCGGCGCCAAGCTGTCGGTCGGCCCGCCGTACTTCAACGCGCTGTTCATTCCGTTGATGGCATTGCTGATGATGGTGATGGCGGTCGGCGTGATCGTGCGCTGGAAAGATACCCCGGTGAAATGGCTGCTGAGCATGTTGACCCCGGTGCTGCTTGGCAGCGCTGCATTGGCAGTGGTGGCCGGCGTCGCCTACGGCGATTTCAACTGGGCGGTGCTGGCGACGTTCATGCTTGCCGCCTGGGTATTGCTGGCCGGCGTGCGTGACATCTTCGACAAGACTCGCCACAAAGGGCTGATTAAAGGTTTGCCGACCCTGACCCGCAGCTATTGGGGCATGCAGGTGGCGCACCTGGGCATCGCGGTCTGCGCCCTCGGCGTGGTGCTGTCGAGCCAGAACAGCGCCGAGCGCGATCTGCGCCTGTCGCCGGGCGAATCCATGGCCCTGGGCGGTTACCAATTCGTCTTCGAAGGCGCCAAACACTTCGAAGGCCCGAACTTCACCTCCGACAAGGGCACCATTCGAGTGATCCGCGACGGCAAGGAAATCAGCGTGCTGCACCCGGAAAAACGCCTGTACACCGTGCAGAACTCGGTGATGACCGAAGCCGGGATCGACGCCGGTTTCACCCGTGACCTTTACGTCGCCCTCGGTGAACCGCTGGGCGATGGCGCCTGGGCCGTGCGCGTGCATGTGAAGCCGTTCGTGCGCTGGATCTGGTTCGGCGGTTTGCTCACTGGTCTCGGCGGGTTGCTGGCGGCGCTGGATGGCCGATATCGAGTCAAGGTGAAAAGCCGCGTGCGTGAGGCACTGGGCATGTCTGGAGCGACTGCATGAGACGTTGGTTGATGCTGCTGCCACTGGCGATTTTTCTGGTGGTCGCTGTTTTCCTTTATCGCGGGCTGTACCTGGACCCGGCCGAGTTGCCTTCGGCGATGATCGGCAAACCGTTCCCGGAGTTTTCCCTGCCCGCGGTGCAGGGCGACAAGACCCTGACCCGCGCTGACATCGTCGGTAAACCGGCGCTGGTCAACGTTTGGGGCACCTGGTGCATTTCCTGCCGGGTCGAGCACCCGGTGCTGAACAAACTGGCCGAGAAGGGCGTGGTGATCTACGGCATCAACTACAAGGACATCAACGCCGATGCCTTGAAGTGGCTGGCGGAATTCCACAATCCGTATCAACTCGACATCCGCGACGACGCTGGCACCCTGGGCTTGAACCTCGGCGTGTACGGCGCGCCGGAAACCTTCTTCATCGACGCCAAAGGCATCATCCGCGACAAGTTCGTCGGCGTGATTGACGAGCAAGTCTGGCGTGAAAAACTGGCGGCGAAGTATCAGGCGCTGGTCGACGAGGCCAAGCCATGAAGCGCTGGATCGCCGCTGTTGTCCTGGGACTGAGCATGGCTGGCGTGGCTCACGCGGCCATCGACACCTACGAGTTCGCCAAGGAGGGCGATCGCGAGCGTTTTCGCGAGCTGACCAAGGAGCTGCGTTGCCCCAAGTGCCAGAACCAGGACATCGCCGACTCCAACGCGCCGATCGCAGCCGACCTGCGCAAAGAGATTTTCCGCATGTTGGGCGAGGGCAAGGACAACCAGCAGATCATCGACTTCATGGTGGATCGCTACGGCGATTTCGTCCGCTACAAACCCGCTCTCAACGCCAAAACCGCGTTGCTCTGGTTCGGCCCGGCCGGACTGCTGCTCGGTGGTTTTGTGGTCATCGCGGTGATCGTCCGTCGTCGTCGCGCGCAACGCACCGACACCCCGGACTCGCTTTCTGCCGAGGAGCGCGAGCGCCTCGACCAACTGTTGGATAAAAACCAAGAATGATTGATTTCTGGCTCGCTGCAGGTTTGCTGCTACTGGTTGCCCTGAGTTTTTTGTTGATCCCCATTCTGCGTAGCCGTCGCGCCCAGCTCGAAGAGGATCGTACTGCCCTGAACGTGGCGCTGTATCAGGAGCGCGTGGCCGAGTTGCAGGTTCAGCGCGAAGAGGGCGTTCTCGATGCCGCGCAGATGGACGCCGGCCGCGCCGAAGCCGCCCGTGAATTGCTCGCCGACACCGAAGGCGTTGCGGCGCCACGGGTTTCGCGCCTGGGCAAGCCGGCGCCGTTGCTGGCAGCGGTCCTGGTGCCGGTGTTGGGCCTGGGCTTGTACCTGCATTTCGGCGCTAGCGACAAGGTTGAGCTGACCCGCGAATTCTCCCAGGCGCCGCAGTCGATGGAAGAAATGACCCGGCGTCTGGAGCGGGCGGTCGCGGCGCAGCCGGATTCCGCTGAAGCGCTGTATTTCCTCGGTCGCACTTACATGACTCAGGATCGTCCCGCCGACGCGGCGAAGATTTTCGAACGCACCGTGAACCTGGCCGGGCGTCAGCCGGAACTGCTCGGCCAATGGGCTCAGGCGCAATACTTCGCCGATGGCAAGAAGTGGTCGGACAAGGTTCAGGCCTTGACTGACCAGGCGCTGAAAGCTGATCCGAAAGAAGTCACCAGCCTTGGCCTGTTGGGCATCGCCGCCTTCGAAGGGCAGCGTTATCAGGAAGCGATCGATTACTGGAACCGCCTGCTGGAGCAACTACCGCCCGAGGACCAATCCCGTGTCGCGTTGCAGGGCGGCATTATCCGCGCCACCGAGAAACTGGTGGCCAGCGGTGGCAAAGTGGCCGAGGCACCGGCGGCCAAACCGGCAGCACTGCTCAAGGTTCGGGTGGATCTGGCGGCGGAGCTGAAAGCCAAGGTCCAGCCGGGCGATAGCGTGTTTATCTTCGCCCGCGCCACCTCCGGCCCACCCGCGCCGCTGGCGGCCAAACGGCTGACCGTGGCGGACCTGCCGGCGACGGTCGAACTGGGCGATGCCGACGCAATGATGCCGCAGTTGAAACTGTCGAACTTCCCTGAAGTCCAACTGGTTGCGCGCATCTCCCGCGCCGGCCAACCGACGGCAGGCGAGTGGATCGGTCGCAGCCAGCCCTTGGCCAGCAGCACCACCGCGCCGCAAACACTGACCATCGACAGCCCGGATAAATAACAGGAACGCCATCATGACCGCCATCGCTCGTATCACCTTGCTCAGCGTTGTTTTGGGGCTGAGCGCTTGTGCGGTCCAACGGCCACCCGAGCAACAGACCCCACCGCCGATTCCGCCCTCGCAGCCGAGCACCAAACCGGCGCCATCGACGGTACCGAGCAAGCCGACGACTCCGGCCAAGCCAGCTAAACCGCTACCGCGCACTTCCGCGAGTTTCGCGCCGCCGCCGGGGGGCAATAGTCATTGGGATGCGAAGATGGGTGTGTATGTGCTGGATGACCAGCCGAACACGTTCTATCGCCAGCGCACGTATTACCGTTGGGATAATGGCTGGAGCCGGTCGATCAGTCCGAAAGGTCCGTGGGAAGAGACGGATATCCACGGGGTGCCGGGTGGTTTGGGACGGCAATTCGGGCAGTGATGCAAAAGGCGACCTTCGGGGTCGCCTTTTTTGTGCCTGCGCTGTAGGAGCCGGCTCCTACAGTGAACGCGTACACCATCCAACAACGAGGTCGAGCGTTAGCTCGCCTCGCGGAGTTGTTGCGGTTTACGCCCCCTCGAGAGGCCGAGTGGAGGTTCTGCGCAGTGGGCAAACCGGCATGGATGCCGGTTTAGCCGCCCCCGGCCATGGATGGCCGATGGCGGCGGGCCCACGGAGCAGGACCGGAGCGAGGGCATGCCGAGCATTAGCGAGGCACCGAACGACAGGGGCAAAGCCCTTGGTTACTTGGGGCTTTTCCAAGTGACCCGCCGTAAGGGCGGAACCCTAAGAGGTCGTTACCGCAGGAATGGATATGTACACCTGAAAGAAATTGGTTGGCTGTCAGGCCGCAATCGCTGGCAAGCCAGCTCCCACAGAGGAACGTGGACATCAGGAGGAACATTGGTCGACTGTCAGGGCGCCATGCCATCGCTGGCAAGCTAGCTCCCACAAGGATCTCTGGTGATCAAAGGGCTGTGCAAACAAGGACCAACCGGGCGAATGGCCAGCTCAACCATTCACAAAACCTTCATCAAATAGTTAATCCAGTGACATGTGCGAGTCATAGGGCTGACACAGCCCGTGCCTAAAGTCTGTTGAACTCAAATGCAGCCACGGACGGCTGTTCAACCAGACAGAGAAGCCCATGAACGCAGCTATCCATGTCGATCATCTGAACAAGACCTTTGCGCGTAAAACCGCTTTGGTCGACCTCGAGCTGACCATCGCGGCCGGTGAGATGGTCGCGCTGATCGGCGCGTCCGGCTCCGGCAAATCCACCTTGCTGCGCCACCTCGCGGGCCTGGCCTGTTGCGACAAAAACAACGGCGGCAGCGTCAAGGTGTTGGGCCGTGAGGTGCAGGCGTCCGGTCGTTTGAATGGCAAGGTGCGGCGCCTGCGGGCGGACATCGGCTACATCTTTCAGCAATTCAACCTGGTCAACCGCCTGAGCGTGCTCGACAACGTGCTGCTCGGTTGCCTGGGCCGCATGCCGCGCTGGCGTGGCAATTTAAGCCTGTTCAATGCCGAAGAAAAACAGTTCGCCATGGAATCCCTGGACCGTGTCGGCCTGGCTGATCTGGCGGCGCAACGAGCGTCGACCCTTTCCGGTGGTCAGCAGCAACGCGTGGCCATTGCCCGTGCACTGACCCAACGAGCCGAAGTGATTTTGGCGGATGAGCCGATCGCCTCCCTCGACCCGGAATCGGCACGCAAAGTCATGGAAATCCTCGCCGACATCAACCGCCGCGACGGCAAGACCGTGGTGGTTACCCTGCATCAAGTCGACTACGCCACCCGCTATTGCCCGCGTGCCGTGGCGCTCAAGGGCGGGCGCATCCATTTCGATGGTCGTGCCGCCGAGCTGAGCGGCCAGTTCCTCAACGATTTGTATGGTGCCGACATCGACACCAGCCTGATGTGTTCCGACCACATCCGCGCCAACGAAGCCACGCCCCGGCTGGTAATGGCCCGCGCATAAAACATCCGTCAATTCCCAACCGTTCACCCTCAGGAAGACTTTCCATGTTGAACCGTATCGGTCGCGTTTTTGCTGGTGCAGCACTGCTCGCCAGTTGCGTCATGGGCACCGCCCAGGCTGAAGAAAAAGCCATCAACTTCGGCATCATGTCCACCGAGTCCTCGCAGAACCTCAAGAGCATCTGGCAGCCGTTCCTGGATGACATGCAGAAGCAGACCGGCCTGAAAATCAACGCCACGTTTGCCTCCGACTACGCTGGCCTGATCCAGGGCATGCGCTTCAACAAGGTCGATGTCGCGTGGCTGGGCAACAAGGCTGCCATCGAAGCTGTGGACCGTTCCAACGGTGAAATTTTCGCCCAGACCGCAGCCGCCAGTGGCGCCGCCGGCTACTGGAGTGTGTTGATCGCGCGCAAGGACAGCCCGATCAACTCCGTTGAAGACATGTTGAAAAACGCCAAGAACCTGACCTTCGGCAACGGCGACCCTAACTCCACTTCGGGCTATCTGGTGCCGGGCTACTACGTGTTCGCCAAGAACAACGTCGACGCCGCCACCGCGTTCAAGCGCACCCTCAACTCCAGCCATGAAGTCAACGCGCTGAGCGTGGCCAAGGGTCAACTGGACGTGGCGACCTTCAACACCGAAAGCTGGGATCGTCTGGAAGTTACCCAACCGGATAAAGCCGCGCTGCTGAAAGTGATCTGGAAGTCGCCGCTGATCCCCGCCGACCCGCTGGTGTGGAGCAAGGCGCTGAGCGACAGCGAGAAGCAGAAGATCCGCGATTTCATCTTCAGCTATGGCGACACCGAGGCCCAGAAGGCCGTGCTTGCGGGTATGCAACTGGGCAAGTTCCTCAAGTCGAGCGACGACCAGTTGCTGCCGATTCGTCAGCTGGAACTGTTCAAGCAGCGCACAACGATCATTGCCGACACCAAGCTTGAAGCGGGAGACAAGGCCAAGAAGCTCGCCGATATCGATGCTGAGCTGGCGAAGCTGCAAGAGCGCATCACCTTGCTCGACAAAACCGGCGACAAAAAATCCGCAGCCAACGGCTAACCCCTGTAGGAGCGAGCCTGCTCGCGATGAACGTAGGGACACCGCATTTCTCCCGGTTTCCCGCGTCATCGTTTACGACCATCGCGAGCAGGCTCGCTCCTACAGGTTCTGCGTAACGCAATTTAGAGAACCCTCATGACCACTCTCCACGCTGAAGCCGTCGGCAAACGAACCTGGCCGCAGTACGCCGGTTGGGGCCTGTTTCTGGTCCTGCTGGCCTGGGCCTGGCACGGCGCTGAAATGAATCCGATGGCGCTGTACCGCGACTCGGGAAACATGGCGACGTTCGCCGCTGATTTCTTCCCGCCTGACTTCCATGAATGGCGCGCCTACCTCAAGGAAATGATCGTCACCGTACAAATCGCCCTGTGGGGCACGGTGCTGGCGATTGTCTGCTCGGTGCCGCTGGGCATCCTCTGCTCGGAAAACATCACTCCTTGGTGGATTCATCAACCGCTGCGTCGGGTGATGGACGCGTTCCGTTCGATCAATGAAATGGTCTTCGCCATGTTGTTCGTGGTGGCGGTCGGCCTCGGTCCGTTTGCCGGCGTTCTCGCGCTGTGGATCAGCACCACCGGCGTACTCGCCAAGCTGTTCGCCGAAGCGGTCGAGGCGATTGATCCAGGCCCGGTCGAAGGCGTTCGCGCTACCGGTGCCAGCGCGCTGCAAGAGGTGATCTACGGCGTGATTCCGCAAGTGATGCCGCTGTGGGTTTCGTACGCGCTGTACCGTTTCGAGGCCAACGTGCGCTCGGCGACGGTGGTGGGCATGGTCGGTGCCGGCGGGATCGGCGTGATCCTCTGGGAGAACATCCGCGCCTTCCAGTTTGTCCAGACCTGCGCCGTGCTGCTGGTGATCATCGTCGTTGTCAGCCTGATCGACATCCTCTCGCAACGCCTGCGCAAGCAGTTCATCTGATTTTCGGAGGGGTGCCTGCGGGCGCTTTTTTTAAAGCATGCAGTTGTCTAGACAAGATGAACCGGTGTACCGCGAACTCGCCGACATCCTGCGCCGTGAACTGGGTGATTACCGCGCCGGAGATTTCCTGCCGGCCGAGGTGCAGTTGGCTGAACGCTTCGGCGTCAACCGCCACACCCTGCGTCGTGCCATCGATGAACTGGTGTTCGAAGGCAGCCTGTTACGCCGCCAGGGCAAAGGCACGCAAGTCCTGGAACGGCCACTGATTTATCCGATGGCCGCCGACAGTGCCTACAGCCAGTCGCTGTCGGCCCAGGGTTTGGGCGTCGAGGCGGTGTTGCTCAAGCGTCGCTACTGCTTCGCCAGCCGTGAAGAAGCCCAGCACCTGGGCCTGAGCGAGATGGCGCCAATGATCGAATTGCAAACCCTGCGCAAGCTCGACGGCCAACCCGTCAGCTTGATTCGCCATCGCTACTGCGCCAGTCACGCGCCGTTGCTGGCGGACTACAACGGCGGCTCTTTGCGCCAGTACCTCAGTGAGCGAGACCTGCCGCTGACCCGCACCCAGAGCCTGATCGGCGCACGTCTGCCGAACCGCGAAGAAGCCGCGTTGTTGATGATGCCCCGGCATTTGCCGGCGCTGAGTGTGTTCACCCTTTCCCGTGATCGAGATGGCCGTGCGGTGGAGCTGGCGCAGTCCACCAGCCGTTCGGATCGCTTCCAGTACCAGGTCGTCACCTGATGGAGAACTCCATGCAAAACCCCGTTCCTCACACCGAACGCCAGCACTGGATCGGCGTGCTGGCCCGCGCCCGTCGCAGCGAATTACAGCCTCATGAAGCGGCGTTGCGCGACGCCGAGTACCAACTGATTCGCGCCCCGGAAATCGGCATGACCCTGGTGCGTGGCCGCATGGGCGGCAACGGTGCGCCGTTCAACGTTGGCGAAATGAGCGTGACCCGTTGCGTGGTGCGCCTGGCTGATGGCCGTACCGGCCACAGCTATCTGGCCGGGCGCGACAAGGTCCACGCAGAACTCGCCGCCTTGGCCGACGCGCATTTGCAGGGTGTGCAACAGCGTCACTGGTTGGCGGAAATGATCACGCCACTGGCGGCCATTCAGGCCGAACGTCGGGCGCAAAAAGAGGCGGAAACCGCCGCCACCAAAGTGGAATTCTTCACCCTCGTGCGAGGAGAAAACTGATGAGCGCACAGCTGTTGCAACCGGCGTTCGCCGACCCGGTGCTGGATGCCCAACGCGGTTTTCGCGCGGCACTGAAAGCCTTGGCCGGCCCCGGTCTGATCCAGACCCTGCAAGCCTCGCCGAGCCTCGAAGGGCTGGAGCCTGCGACCTACGCCTTGTGTCTCGCGCTGCTGGATGTCGACACGCCACTGTGGCTGGCACCGTCCTTCGACACGCCGCAGATCCGCGCCAACCTGACGTTCCACTGTGGCTGCCCGCTCACCGCAAACAGAGAGGCCGCGCGATTCGCCTTGCTTGCCGCCGACGATTTGCTCGACCTGAGCGGCTTCGATCACGGCAACGATCGCTACCCCGATCAGTCCTGCACGCTGCTGGTTCAGCTGCCAACTCTCGACGGCGGAGCAGGGCTGATGTGGCGCGGGCCGGGAATCGAAACCGAACACGGCGTGGCGCTGCCAGTGGCCGAGGGCTTCTGGACTGAACGCGAACGGCGCAACGAATTCCCGCGGGGACTGGACCTGTTTTTCACCGCCGACCATGAGCTGATCGGTCTGCCACGCAGCACCCGCATCGCACAGGAGCGCGTCTGATGTACGTAGCCGTCAAGGGTGGCGAACAGGCCATCGACAATGCCCATCGTTTGCTGGCGAAAAAACGCCGGGGCGATACCTCGGTCACTGAGCTCGGCGTCGAGCAGATTCGTCAGCAACTGCCGCTGGCAGTGGCGCGGGTGATGAGCGAAGGCTCGCTGTACGACGAACAACTGGCTGCGCTGGCGATCAAGCAAGCGGCGGGGGATCTGGTGGAAGCGATCTTCCTGCTGCGCGCTTACCGCACCACGTTGCCGCGCTTCAGCCCGAGTCTGCCGATCGATACTTCGAACATGCAGCTCAGCCGGCGCTTGTCGGCAACCTTCAAGGACGTGCCGGGCGGGCAACTGCTGGGGCCGACCTTCGATTACACCCATCGTCTGCTGGATTTTGCCTTGCTTGCCGAAGGCGAATATCCGGGACCGCAAACAACCGCGAACGCCCGCCTCGAACCATGCCCGCGAGTCCTTGGTCTGCTGGCCCAGGAAGGCTTGATCAAGAACGAAACCGACAACAATGAAACCGTAGCCGACATCACCCGCGATCCGCTGGAACTGCCCGCCAGCCGCGCCGAACGCCTGCAAGCGTTGGCCCGTGGTGATGAAGGTTTCCTGTTGGCGCTGGGCTATTCGACCCAGCGCGGTTACGGGCGCAATCACCCGTTTGCCGGGGAGATTCGTATCGGCGAAGTCGAGGTGTGGATCGAGCCTGAAGAGCTGGGTTTCCCGATCAATCTGGGCAGCATCGAAGTCACCGAGTGCGAGATGGTCAACCAGTTCGTCGGCTCCGCAACGGAGCTGGCGCAGTTCACCCGTGGCTACGGTCTGGCCTTCGGGCACGCCGAGCGCAAGGCCATGGGCATGGCGCTGGTCGACCGTGCGTTGCGCGCCAAGGAGTTCAACGAAGAGATCGAATCCCCGGCGCAGCAGGAAGAGTTCGTGCTGATGCACTGCGACAACGTCGAGGCCGCCGGTTTTGTTTCGCACCTGAAATTACCTCACTACGTGGACTTCCAGGCCGAACTGGAACTGATCCGCAAACTGCGCAAACCCGCCGAGGGGCAAAGCCATGAATGATATGACCCAGGCGCCGGTACGAGACGCGGCGTACAACTTCGCCTACCTCGATGAACAGACCAAGCGCATGATCCGTCGCGCCTTGCTCAAGGCCGTGGCGATCCCCGGTTACCAGGTGCCGTTCGGTGGTCGCGAAATGCCGCTGCCTTACGGCTGGGGTACCGGCGGCATGCAATTGACCGCTGCGATCCTCGGCGACGATGACGTGCTCAAGGTCATCGACCAAGGTGCGGACGACACCACCAACGCCGTGTCGATCCGCCGTTTCTTCGCTCGCACGGCGGGTGTCGCGACCACTGAAAGTACCCCGGACGCGACGGTGATCCAGACCCGTCACCGCATCCCGGAAACGCCGCTGCACGCCGACCAGATCATGGTTTACCAAGTGCCGATTCCCGAGCCGCTGCGCTTCATCGAGCCGTCGGAAACCGAGACCCGGACCATGCACGCCCTCAACGATTACGGGGTGATGCACGTCAAACTCTACGAAGACATCGCCACCTTCGGCCACATCGCCACGGCCTATGCCTACCCGGTGATGGTCGATGAGCGCTACGTGATGGACCCGTCGCCGATCCCTAAATTCGACAACCCGAAACTCGACATGAGCCCGGCGCTGATGCTGTTCGGCGCCGGTCGCGAAAAGCGTCTGTACGCGGTGCCGCCGTACACCAAAGTCACCAGCCTCGACTTCGAGGATCATCCGTTCGAAGCGCAGAAGTGGGAAGAGTGCTGCGCCATTTGCGGCAGCCGTGAATCGTTCCTCGACGAGCTGATTCTCGACGATGCCGGCACCCAGAGCTTCGTCTGTTCCGACACCTATTACTGCGCCCAGCGCGTCAGCCAGCAGGAGCAGGGCCAATGAACCAGGCGCTGAAAAACCAACTGTCCGTGTCCACCGAGCCTTTGTTGCAAGTGCGTGATTTGTCGCTGTTGTATGGACCGGAGAAGGGCTGTCAGGACGTCAGTTTCGATTTGTACCCGGGTGAAGTGCTGGGGATTGTCGGCGAGTCCGGCTCGGGCAAATCCACCTTGCTCTCGCTGCTCAGCGGACGCCTTCCGCCGCAAAACGGCCGCATCGGTTACCGCGACAAACAGGACCAATGGCTGGACCTGTACAGCGCCAGCGAAGCCGAGCGCCGCACCTTGCTGCGCACCGAATGGGGTTTCGTCGAGCAGAACCCGCGTGATGGTTTGCGCATGGGCGTGTCCGCCGGGGCCAACATCGGCGAGCGCTTGATGGCCCAAGGCGTGCGCAATTATCAGCAACTGCGCGGTGCCGGACTCGACTGGCTGAGTCAGGTGGAAATCGATCCGCAGCGCATCGACGACTTGCCGCGGACCTTCTCCGGCGGCATGCAGCAACGCCTGCAAATCGCCCGCAATCTGGTGTCGAGTCCGCGGCTGGTGTACATGGACGAGCCGACCGGTGGCCTTGATGTGTCGGTGCAGGCGCGCTTGCTCGATCTGTTGCGCGGGTTGGTGCGTGAACTGGATCTGGCGGTGGTGATCGTCACCCACGACCTGGCGGTGGCGCGTCTGCTGGCCGATCGCTTGATGGTGATGCGCCGCTCGCGGGTGGTGGAAACCGGCCTGACCGACCAGATCCTCGACGATCCACAACACCCTTATTCGCAACTGCTGGTGTCTTCGGTGTTGCAGCCGTGAAGCCCCGTCCAACTGTGGAAACCGAGCGATGAATACCTTGATCGAGGTCCGTGACCTCTCGAAAACCTTCACCCTGCATCAGCAGAACGGCGTGGTCCTCAACGTGCTGCGTGGTGTGGATTTCAGTGTGGCGGGCGGAGAATGCCTGGTGCTGCACGGCCAGTCCGGCGCCGGAAAAAGCACCTTGCTGCGCACGTTGTATGGCAACTATCTGCCAGCGGGCGGCAGCATCCGCGTGCAGCACGACGGCCAGTGGCTGGAATTGGTGGGCGCCGAGCCTCGGGACATTCTGCAAGTGCGCCAACGCACCCTCGGATACGTCAGCCAGTTTCTCCGGGTGATTCCGCGAGTGGCGTGCCTGGACGTGGTGATGGAGCCAGCGCTGGCCCGGGGGTGGTCGAAACAGCTGGCGCAATCGCGCGCCGAATTGCTGCTCACGCGCCTGAACATTCCGCAACGCCTGTGGCAACTGGCGCCCGGCACCTTCTCCGGGGGCGAGCAGCAGCGGGTCAACATCGCCCGCGGCTTCATGGTGGCGTGGCCGGTAATGTTGCTCGACGAACCGACCGCTTCGCTGGACGACAACAATCGTCAGGTGGTGCTGGAACTGATGAACGAAGCCAAGGAAGCGGGTGCCGCGCTGATCGGCATCTTCCATGACCGGGTCGCCCGTGAGGCGGTTGCCGACCGCCATCTGGACATGACGCCTGCCGTTGCAAGCCAAGAGGAATACGCCGATGCCCGTTGAACAGATCCTCAGCAATGCCCAACTGGTCACCGCCGATCGTGTGTTCTACGGCACCGTGGTGCTGCGTGACGGCTTGATCGCGGAGGTCGCCGAAGGCCCGAGTCGCTTGCCTCAGGCTCAGGATCTCAACGGTGATTATCTGCTGCCCGGCCTGGTGGAATTGCACACCGACAACCTGGAAAAGCACATGACCCCGCGCCCCGGCGTGGACTGGCCGTCGCGCTCGGCCGTGCTCAGCCATGACGCGCAGATCATCGCGGCTGGCATCACCACGGTGTTCGACGCCGTGTCCATCGGCGACGTTAACCCCAAGGGCAACCGCATGCAGAAATTGCCGGCGATGCTCGAAGCAATCTCCAGCGCCTCCGACGCCGGGCTGACCCGCGCCGAGCACCGTCTGCACTTGCGCTGCGAACTGTGCCACCCGGACACTCTGACTGTGTTCCGCGATCTGGTAGAGCATCCGTTGGTGCAACTGGTGTCGGTGATGGACCATTCGCCGGGTCAGCGCCAATTCGTGCTGGAGTCCAAGTACCGTGAGTACTACATGGGCAAATACCACCTGACCACGACCCAGATGGACGAATTCATTACCTTGCAGATGGCCAACTCCCGGGAATACAGCGACCGCTATCGCGCGGCGATTGTCGAGCATTGCCTGGCGCGCGGCCTGTCAGTGGCCAGCCATGACGACGCGACCCTGGCCCATGTCGAGGAATCGGCTCGCTACGGCATGACCATCGCCGAATTCCCGACCACCGTCGAGGCGGCGCGCGGTTGCCGGGAGCAGGGCATGAAGGTGTTGATGGGCGCACCGAACATCGTGCGCGGCGGTTCGCACTCGGGTAACGTGGCCGCCGCTGATCTGGCGGCAGAAGGGCTGCTGGACATCCTGTCCAGTGACTACTATCCGTCGAGTCTGCTGCAAGCCGCATTTGCGCTGGCGGCCCAGAATAACCGCATCGGCCTGGCCGCAGCGGTGCGCATGGTCAGCCTCGCCCCGGCCAGGGCTGCCGGGTTGAGTGATCGTGGTGAAATTGCACCGGGCTTGCGTGCGGATCTGCTGCAAGCACGGAGCCTGGACGGCCTGCCGGTGGTCCAACAAGTCTGGCGACAAGCGAAGAGGGTGTTTTGATGGCGGGCAGGTTGATCTATCTCATCGGGCCTTCAGGTTCGGGCAAGGACAGCCTGCTGGATGCCGCACGAGCGCGGTTGGCCGAGCGCGGTTGCCGCATCGTGCGGCGGGTCATCACCCGCTCGGCGGAAGCGGTGGGTGAAGCGGCGCAAGGCGTCAGCCCGGAGCGGTTTGCCGGGATGGAAGCTCAGGGCGCGTTTGCCCTGAGCTGGCACGCCAATGGTCTGGCCTATGGCATCCCGCTGGAAATCGATGATTGGCTGGCGGCGGGTCAGGACGTGTTGGTCAATGGTTCGCGCGGGCATCTGAAGCAAACACGTGAGCGCTATCCGCATGTGCTGGTGTTGTTGCTGACGGTGGATCAAGCCGTGTTGCGCGAGCGACTGTTGGCGCGCGGGCGTGAGTCCGTCGCGGAGATTGATCAGCGATTGGCGCGCAATGCGCGATTCAGTGAAAATCTGCTGGCTGACAATTCGGATGTGCATTTGCTCGACAACTCCGGACCGATCGAACGCACGGTCGAACGGCTATTGGCCTGCATTGAAGAGCCAGCCGCATGCGCCTGACACTGCTGGGCACCGGTGATGCGAGACAAGTGCCGGTCTACGGTTGCGAATGCCCGGCCTGCGTTCGGGCGCACACCGATGACCGCTGGCGCCGACAACCGTGCTGCGCGCTGATCGAATGCGCTGATCAGCGCTGGCTGATCGACAGTGGTCTGCCAAACCTCACCGAACGCTTTCCCCCGCGCAGCTTCAACGGCATTTTCCAGACCCACTATCACGCCGATCATGCCCAAGGATTGCTGCACCTGCGCTGGGGCCAGGGACTGGTGATTCCGGTTCATGGGCCCGTGGACCCGGAAGGGTTGGCTGACGTCTACAAACATCCCGGCATTCTCGATTTCAGCCAACCGTTCGAGGCTTTCGAAACCCGAACCATCGGGACGTTGAGCGTGACCGCGCTGCCTCTGCTGCACTCCAAACCGACCCTCGGTTATTTGCTGGAAGGCGAGGGGCGGCATATCGCTTACCTGACGGACACCGTCGGCCTGCCACCGGTCACCACGGAGTTTCTGCAACGCCAGCCGCTGGATGTGCTGGTGCTCGACTGCTCCATGCCCCCGCAGCCACAGGCGCCGCGCAACCATAATGATCTGAACCTGGCGTTGCAGTGCATTGGCGAGTTACAACCGGCTTCGGCGGTGTTGACGCATGTCGGGCATACGCTGGATGCGTGGTTGATGGAGCATCGCGGTGAGCTGCCGGGTAATGTCAGTGTGGGGTTTGATGGGTGTGTGCTGTAGCGGCTGGCGCGTCTGCAGCTAAAGCATCGCTCGGTATTCGTTCAGCGCTTTGACCGACTGAACCAACTTTTGGCGCGACAAAAGATCGAGATAGGTGCTGACATCCATCGGAGGTGTTTTTAATTGTTTGCGTTGCCGTTCGGCCGCTGAGATCACGGCTGCCGGATCCAGGCCAAAAAGATTGACGACGAACTCGTCAGGGTGCTGAGCCTCGATTCCAAGAGGAGCCAGTGCTGCACTGGGAAAGTCTTTCTGATTGAACGTCACGATGACACTGGCATTGCAGCGAATCGCGGCTGCGAGGACATGTCGATCATCGTTATCGGGCAGGGACAGTCCTTCAATCAGCATTTCGTAACCGGTGACGCAAGCGTCAGGTATGGCCAGATCCATCAGCTCGGAGGTGCGTTCCAGTTGTGTAGCAGTCAGGTCGGGACGGTTTTTCAGAAGGTTGCGTTTCCATTCGTTATGGATCTCCATGGACCATCGCGCCCTGAAACGGCCGGAGAGCGCTAGCCACATCAGAAAATCCCTCAAGGGCGCGGGGTAAAGCACACATGCGTCATATACAGCGGTAAAAGAGGAGTGCCTCACTCGTATCCTGTCCTTAACGCTTGTGCCTGCTCGGCGAGGAGCGTCATTGCCTGTTCGCTGGCTGCATCGCGCCGGTTTTTATAGTCCATCAAGTCGGCAAAACGCACACGTCGGTGCTTGCCGGTTTTGTGGTAAGACAATTCGCCGGATTCGAGCAGTTTGATCAGGTGGGGACGTGAGACATTGAGCAGGTCGGCTGCTTCCTGCGTGGTCAGTTCGGCGTGAACCGGAACCACTTTGACGGCGTTGCCCGCTGCAAGCTCTGCCAGGATGTCGACGAGCAAGCGCAACGCAGACGTGGGCAGTTCGACGCTGTGAGCTTCGTTCTGCTCGTCGAAAATCTGGATGCGCTGGGTTTCCAGTTGAGTGGCGAGATAGGCAGCCAGGGCTCTTTGCCCCTCGATAGCGGCCTTTACTTCGCGTTCTACGGGCAGGTTGGTCGGTGGATGAATGACTGTCGACATGACGGTTTCCAATATTCTGAATAATCGATGTCGGCAGGCTATTCGAATTAATCGAAAATCGCAATAAACGAAATAATCGAAATTTCAGACCTCTTTCGTCAGCAACCCCTGCACATACTCCACGAACGCCCGAGCCTTGGCACTGGCCATTCTACCGGTTGGAAACACGGCCCACAGGTCTTGATTCGGCAGCGTCCAATCCCGCATGGCTTCCCTGACAGTACCGTTGGCGAGTTCTGGAGCAAACATCCACTCCGACGCCAAGGCCAGCCCCTGGTCGGTGAGCACCGCAGCACGCAGACCCTCGGCCGCACTGACGCGGATGCGACCGTTGATGATCACGGGCTGTTCTTCATCGGCCTTCTTGAACGGCCCATTGGCGCTGCCGCCCAGGCTGTAGATGATTGCCTGATGTTCGCTCAGATCGGCGGGGCAGGTGGGCTCGCCGTGTTTGGCAAAGTAAGCGGGTGTACCGAGTACTACGCGCCGGCATTCGGCAATCTTGCGCGCGGTGAGGCCAGAGTCACTCAGGGCGCCCAAGCGCAGGGCAAGGTCGACGCCTTCTTCGACGAGATTGATGTTGCGATCATCGAGCATCAGGTCGATGTTCAGTTCCGGGTTCTGTTCGAGAAACGGCCCCAGATGCGGCACGATGTGCAGTCGGCCGAAGGTCACGGCGGCGCAAATGCGCAGGTTGCCACTCAGTCCACTGGCGGCGCCGCGAGCGGCGTTGTCAGCTTCGTCGGATTCTTCGATGGCGCGTTTGGCTCGTTCAAAAAATGCCAGCCCGGCTTCGGTGGGCGTGAGGCCACGGGTCGAACGCAACAACAGCCGAACCGCAAGCCGCGCCTCAAGCTGCGCGATGGCTTTCGAAACGGCGGGCTGGCCGATATTCAGGCGTCGTGCGGCAGCAGAAAATGAACCTGTTTCCACCACGTAGACGAAAGTTTCCATTGCGGCGAGACGGTCCATCGTAGGTCCTTTTTCAATTCTGAAAGTTGGCGCTGGGCCATTGTAGGAGCAGGCTCGCTCCTACAAAGGATTAGCGCTGTCCGCGTGGCCGTTGAGTGTAATCCGGGTCGATCCCGGCGTAACGAATCACACTCTGTAAAACAACCGGACGTCGTGATCGGTATTTCTGTGCTTGAGTAAAGATAACTCTAGAGTTATTTTTGTTTGACCGTAGCAAGGAGGCTGTTGGTGCAGAGCAGGCTATTGATCAAGGAGCTGGAAGAGGCTGGTTGGGTGCTGGATCGAATCACGGGCAGTCATCACATCTTCACTCACCGATACAACCCACACACGATTCCCGTCCCCCCATCCGAAAAAGGATTTACCGATCGGGACGGTCAAGAGCATCAGGAGGCGCGCCGGGCTATTTTGCCCGCCCGCCAGTTACGCAGGAGATCCATAATGCAATATCCCATCTGTATCGAGTGGGGCGACGAGAACACCGCCATCGGTATTCAGATCCCCGATATTCCCGGTGCGGCAACCGCCGGGGATACGTTTGAAGATGCCTATAACGCCGCCGTGGAAATTGCCCACCTATTGCTGCAGGAAATCGCGGCCGAAGGCCGGGATATTCCGATGCCAACGTCGACGGCTGAACATCTCGGCAATCCCGACTACATCGGGATGGGCTGGGGCATGCTGGAAATCGACATCTCGCCCTATATGGGCAAGACCGAGAAGGTCAATGTGACGTTGCCTGGGTACGTGATCCAGCGTATCGACCGTTACGTTCGCGAGCACAACGTCAAAAGTCGTTCGTCTTTTTTGGCGGATGCGGCGATGGAGAAGCTGGTTCGACACTGAGTCGCGTCAGCTTAATCGCCTTCGCTCCCACAGGTTCGTATCAGACCTGTGGGAGCGAGCCTGCTCGCGATGCTTTTGGCTTCTTATGCCGTCGCCAACGATGGTTTCTCTGAAACACTCAAAAACCGCAACAGCGCCAACAGTGGAAACGCACTGCCGACGATCACGATCCACAACCAGCCACCGTGTTCATATACCGCGCTGGCCACCGACGAGCCGAACGCGCCGCCGATAAAGATGCTGGTCATGTACAGCGCATTCAGGCGGCTGCGGCTTTTTGCGTCGAGGGCGTAGACCGCGCGTTGGCCGAGGACCATGTTCATTTGCACGCAGAAATCGAGTACGACACCTGTCACCGCCAGGCCGATGACGCTGTAGGCTGGATGGATGAACGCCGGCAGGAAGCTCAGGCTGGCAAACAGCAGGGCCAGCAACGAAGCGATGCGTGTGTGGCCGGCATCGGCCAGTCGACCGGCGATGGGCGCAGCGATGGCGCCGATGGCCCCGACCAGCGCGAAAATGGCGATCTGCGATTGCGACAAGCCGTGATTGCGCGCCAGTTCCAACGGCACCGCGGTCCAGAACAGGCTGAACGTGGCGAACAGGCAACCTTGGTAAAACGCGCGCTGACGCAGGACCGGTTGTTTACGCAACAGGGTCCAAAGCGAACCCAGCAGTTGGCCATAGGAAGCACTGTGATCAGGCTGGCGCTTGGGAATCGTCAGGGCCAGCACGATGCTGATAGCCGCCATCAACACGGCCGCAATCACAAACATTGCGCGCCAGCCGAAGTGGTCGGCGATGACGCTGGACACCGGCCGCGCCAGCAGAATCCCCAACAGCAAACCGCCCATGATCCCGCCGACCACCCGACCGCGAGATTCTTCCGGCGCCAGGTGTGCCGCCAGCGGGATGAGGATTTGCACCGACACCGAACTGAATCCGACCAACAACGAAATCAGCAAAAACACATTCGGCTGATCGGTAAACGCGGCGCCCAACAAGCTGGCTATCGCCACCAGCGTGGTGATGATCATCAAACGCCGGTTCTCCAGTAAATCCCCCAGCGGCACCAGGAAAAACAGGCCCAGCGCGTAACCGATCTGGGTCAGTGAAACGATCAGGCTGGCCATGGTGTTGGTCAGGCCGATGTCTGGCGCGATCAGGCCGATGATCGGTTGGGCGTAGTAGATGTTGGCCACGATGGCGCCGCAGCAGAAGGCGAACAGCAGCACCATGCCTCGGGTCATTGTCGCGGTGCCGTGGGGCACCTGAGTCGCTGGGTTCATAACGTGTCTCGCTGAACAGATGGGAATGCGCGCAGGCTAAAGGGCTGACTGAAACGGCGGAAGTGGGATTGGAGTGATAGCAGTCATTCCATTGCGGAATGAGTGACGAACGTGCGTGCCGTCGGCCGATGGCCGTCGCGTCAGAACTTCAGGGATCGATGATACATTCACTTACATCTTGTTCGATAGCGTGCTTATGTTCGCACTTCACGTTTCCTGACAGGAAGGCTACTCCATGAAAACGATGGTTCGTCACCTGATTCGCGGTGTTTCGGTTGCTACGCTGGTCAGCCTCTTTACCGCAGGCATGGCCCAGGCTCAGGAAGCGCCGGGCATGCGCATCGGTGTGCGCGGCGAGATCACCGGCGTCAATCCAGACGTGCTGAAAGTGCACGCCACCAGCGGCGAAAACGTGGTCATCAACCTGACCAAGGACACCAAAGTCCGCGCCGTCACCCTGGCCAATATCGAAGACATCAAGCCCGGCAGCTACATTGGTTCCGCCGCCATTCCTCAAGAGGATGGCACCCTCAAGGCGCTGGAAGTCCACGTTTTCCCGCCGGAGCTGGCCGGCAGTGGCGACGGTCATCGGCCTTTCGACCTGGTCAAGGGCAGCAGCATGACCAACGGCAGCGTCGGGGATCTGGTGGTGAGCAATGGCCGGGTGCTGACCGTCAACTACAAGGGCGGCCAACAGAAAATCCTGGTGCCGGAAGACGTGCCAATCGTCAACCTGGTGCCTGGCGATCGCAGCTTGCTCAAGGTCGGCGTGAAAATCGTCACGTTCGTGACCCAAAGCGCGGACGGTACGCTTACCGCGCAGTCCATTTCGGCGGGTAAGGACGGCGTCACCCCCCCGATGTAACGCCGTACCCCTGTAGGAGCTGTCGAGTGCAACGAGGCTGCGATCTTTTGACTTTAAAAGATCAAGATCAAAAGATCGTCCGAACGTGGCCCGAGCCTGCGGCAGCTCCTACAGGACACAGTCAAAACCACCATGACCGACCATCCGAAGAACCGCCCGTAATCCCCTGAACGCTAGACTCTACAGGGGGAATCACTTCAACGCGTCCTTGTTAAGCGGGAGTTCCACGATGAAAATCGTATCTTCGCTGGCGTTGGTGGTAGCGATTGGGTGCATCTCCGGGTGTTCGACAGTGCCTGACAATCAGGTCACCAACATTCCCTTGAACGCTACTTCCATTAATGCCGGGAATATCGCCCGGCCCATCATGATGCCCGACGGGCATTCAACGGTGTTCTGGTTCGCGGTCAGTGGCGAGTCCATGGGCAGCGCATTGCCAGGCCGTTTGATGGCCTACATCTATCCGGGTAGTTGCGCGAGCCTGGGTTCGAAACCGGCCTATGACATGAACGAAGGACCGAATGCGCGGTTTTATTCGCAGGCATCGATGCAATATTTCTGGAAAAGCGCACCGGTAGCCGTGGAAACACTTCGGGCGGGCGGTTATGCGTTAGTGGTGCGGGAAAGTCCGGCGGATGGCCATCAGGCTATCTTTTGCGGCAATTTGAGCTGATCGCGAGCGCTAAACCTGTAGGAGCCGGCTTGCTGGCGATCTCGTACGTACAGTCGACACAGTTGTCGCCTGACGAATCGCAATCGCCAGCAAGCCGGCTCCTACAGAAGGTTACGTTTTTCTCAGCCTTATATTTACTGCGCATAAATCTGATCGAAAATCCCGCCATCATTGAAGTGGGTCTTCTGCACGGTGCGCCAGTCGCCGAAGGTCTTCTCTACCGACAGGAATTCGACTTTCGGGAAGCGGTCGGTGTACTTGGCCAGCACGGCCGGGTCACGCGGACGCAGGTAGTTGGCGGCGGCGATTTCCTGGCCTTCCGGCGACCACAGATACTTCAGATATTCCTCGGCGGCGGCGCGGGTGCCTTTCTTGTCGACGGTTTTGTCGACCACCGACACCGGCGGCTCAGCTTCGGCGGAGACGCTTGGGTAGATCACTTCGAACTGATCACGGCCGAACTCGCGGGCGATCATTTCAGCTTCGTTCTCGAAGGTCACCAGCACGTCGCCGATCTGGTTGGTCATGAAGGTCGTCGTAGCGGCGCGACCACCGGTATCCAGCACCGGCGCTTGCTTGAACAGCTTGCCGACGAAGTCCTTAGCCTTGTTTTCGTCGCCGCCGTTTTTCAGCACGTAGCCCCAGGCCGACAGGTAGGTGTAGCGACCGTTACCCGAAGTTTTCGGGTTCGGCACGATGACTTGCACGCCGTCCTTGAGCAGGTCAGGCCAGTCTTTCAGCGCTTTCGGGTTGCCTTTGCGGACGATGAACACGGTAGCCGAAGTGAATGGCGCGCTGTTGTTTGGCAGGCGGGTGACCCAGTTGTCCGGGATCAGTTTGCCGTTGTCCGCCAGGGCGTTGATGTCGGTGGCCATGTTCATGGTGATCACGTCAGCCGGCAGGCCGTCGATGACCGAGCGCGCCTGTTTGCTCGAACCGCCGAAGGACATCTGCAGGGTGATGTTTTCGTTGTGCTCGGCTTGCCAGTGCTTTTGGAACGCAGTGTTGTAGTCCTTGTAGAAATCGCGCATCACGTCGTAGGAAACGTTGAGCAGGGTCGGTGCGGCCTGAGCCATGCTGGACAGGGCGAGGCCAGCGGCCAGAAGTGAAGCGCCAAAGATTTTTTTCACTGCGAATTCCTTGTTCTGTTGTGTGGGAGCTGCCGCAGGCTGCGTTCTTTTGATTTTGATTTTCAAGAGCAAGATCAAAAGATCGCAGCCTGCGGCAGCTCCTACGGGTTTTGTGTGTTGAAAGCGATACCATTTTGCCAGCGACTATAGCCGGGCTCGCATAGTCCTTTAAAGATTAAAAAGCACTTTGCTTATTCCAGTTTTTTGAACAGGGCATTGCCGCAACGGGAACAGAAAGCGGCGCCATGTTCGTGGTTGCTTTTGCGGCACACCGGGCAGTCGTGTTGCAGTTGTTCGCCGCGCATGGCGTTGGCCAGTTCGGCGGTGAAAATCCCGGTGGGCACGGCGATGATCGAGTAACCGGTGATCATCACCAGCGACGAAATCACCTGACCCAGCGGAGTCTTCGGCACGATGTCGCCGAAGCCCACGGTGGTCAGGGTCACGATAGCCCAATAGATGCCTTTGGGGATGCTGGTAAAGCCATGTTCCGGGCCTTCGATCACATACATCAACGTGCCGAACACCGTAACCAGCGTGCAGACGCTGACCAGAAACACCACGATCTTCTGCTTGCTGCCGCGCAGGGCGGACATCAGGTAATTGGCTTGTTTCAGGTAAGGGCTGAGCTTGAGCACGCGGAAAATCCGCAGCATCCGGATGATCCGGATAATCAGCAAATACTGCGCATCAGCGTAATACAGCGCGAGGATCCCGGGCACGATCGCCAGCAAATCCACCAGCCCGTAAAAACTGAAGGCGTAGCGCAAAGGCTTGGGCGAGCAATACAGCCGAAGAATGTATTCGCCGAGGAAAATGACGGTAAAACCCCACTCGATGTAGGCGAGTACATCGGCGTAGTTTTTGTGAATGCTGTCGATGCTGTCGATGCTGTCGAGCATCACGATCACCAGGCTGGCGAGGATGATCAACAGCAGAATGCCGTCGAAACGCCGACCCGCCTTGGTGTCGCTCTGGAAAATCATGACGTAAAGCTCTTCACGCCAGTTTTTGCTGCTGTCCATGGATAACGCCTGACTCAATGATCAGCGCAGCCTAGGTTGATTCTCCTCCAGAGTGCAAGGCGTACGGGTGACCGTGGCCTTGGCAAACATTTGCACAGCACTGCGAACCAGCCAGCAGGCAAGAATGAACGGTGCGGTCAGCGTGGGCAGACCGATGGCGGCAAACATCGGCGTCAGCAACAGCGCCAAGGCAATGCCGACCAGCGGCAGCCATGGCTGCTGGCGTTGCGAGCTGAGGGCGAGGGCGGCGAGCACGGCGTTGTAGCCACCGAGGCCGAGCAATGCGGTATAGAAGTCGTGGTGCAGCAGGCTCCAACCCATGCCCGCGACAGACGCCAACAACGCCCAGCAGAACGCGCGACGATCGGCGATCAGCAAACCGGCGGCAATTAACGCACCGGCCAGCGGATGACCGAGGAACATCACCTGGCCGAGCCCTTTGAGTGGTGCGGCAAGCATGTTCAGTGTGCTGACTTCGATCATATGCGCCTGGGTCGAGGGGGTTGCGAAGCACAGCAGCAACCAGCTCAGCACGACGAAGGGCGCGGTGTAGGCCGGTAGGTATTGGCTGACCCGCACGCGTTTGAGCCACTGTTGCGTGATCATCGCACTCAGGCCGCCGGCAGCCAGAATCAGCGGCGGCATCATCGCCGACCAGGGAAAATAAAGGCTCAGCAACAGTCCGAGCAAGACGCCGTTGTAGCTGAAAAGCCCGGCCTGGCGATCGGCCTTGGCATAGCCACGA
Source organism: Pseudomonas sp. GL-RE-29 (assembly GCF_019947275.1). Taxonomy (NCBI): domain Bacteria; kingdom Pseudomonadati; phylum Pseudomonadota; class Gammaproteobacteria; order Pseudomonadales; family Pseudomonadaceae; genus Pseudomonas; species Pseudomonas sp. GL-RE-29. Next base: position 84,707 of record NZ_JAGYGD010000006.1, on the reverse strand, counting down.
CGCTGCGCGGTGAGCAACCCGGCGACACCGCCGAGCAGTGCACCGCCGAGCAAGGCAGGCGCGGTACACAGGATGGCGAGCAGGCACAAAAGACCGAACAGCGGATGACGCTGGAGGAATATCTGGCTGAAGCCGTTGAGCAAAGCTTCCGCCCAGTCGGGGCAGTGGGTGTTGAAATGGTTGGCAGGCATGATGAAGTCTAGGGCAGTGGGAAATCCAAGGTCTTGCACAAACTCTGTGGCGAGGGAGCTTGCTCCCGCTGGGGTGCGAAGCAGCCCTAATTCGCTGAACGCGGTTTCTCTGTGGAACCCGTCATCAAAGCGACGACTGCTGCGCAGCCGAGCGGGAGCAAGCTCCCTCGCCACAAATAATGTTTGTTAAATCAACGTCTCGATACGCAGTGAGTTAGTCGACCCCGGCTGTCCAAACGGCACACCCGCGGTGATCAACAACGTATCGCCACGCTGCGCCATGCCCTGGGCCTGGGCAATTTCCAACGCTGTGGAACACACTTCATCGACCTGACGCAGGCGGTCATTGACCACCGAGTGCACACCCCACGCCACAGTCAGGCGACGCGCGGTTTGCAGGTTCGGCGTGAGATTGAGGATCGGCACGGTCGGCCGTTCCCGTGCCGCACGCAGGCTCGATGTGCCTGACTCGCTGTAGTTCACCAGCACCGCCACCGGCAGCACGTTGCTGATGCGGCGAATCGCGCAACTGATGGCATCGGAAACCGTGGCCTCGGCTTTCGGTCGGCTGACGTCCAGTTGGGTTTGATAGTCCGGTCCGTTTTCCACTTGGCGGATGATCTTGCTCATCATCTGCACGGCTTCGAGCGGGTATTCGCCGGACGCGGTTTCCGCCGACAGCATCACCGCGTCCGCACCTTCGGCCACGGCGTTGGCCACATCGGTTACCTCGGCGCGGGTTGGAGCCGGTGAGAAGCGCATGGACTCCAGCATCTGCGTCGCCACCACCACCGGTTTGCCAAGTTGGCGGCAGGTGCTGATGATGTTTTTCTGGATCTGCGGCACGCTTTCGGCGGGCACTTCCACGCCCAAATCACCGCGAGCCACCATGATTGCATCGCTCAACTCAGCGATCTCGCGCAGTTGCTCAACGGCCGATGGCTTCTCGATCTTGGCCATCAAAAACGCTTTGTCGCCGATCAGCGTGCGGGCTTCGCGGATGTCGTCCGGACGCTGCACAAACGACAGCGCCACCCAGTCCACACCCAGTTCCAGACCAAAGCTCAAATCGCGACGATCCTTGGCGGTCAGCGGGCTGAGGTCGAGCACTGCTTGCGGCACGTTCACGCCTTTGCGGTCCGAGAGTTCGCCGCCGTTGAGCACGGTGGTGTCGATGGCGTCGGCGTATTTGGTGACCACACGCAGGCGCAGCTTGCCGTCGTCGAGCAGCAGGTCCATGCCCGGCTCCAGCGCGGCGATGATTTCCGGGTGCGGCAGGTTGACCCGGCGCTCATCGCCCGGCGTGGCGTCGAGGTCCAGGCGCAAAGCCTGGCCGCGATGCAACTGCACCTTGCCCTCGGCGAACTTGCCGACCCGCAGCTTCGGGCCTTGCAGGTCCATCAGAATGCCCAGCGGATAATTCAGCTGGCGTTCGACTTCACGGATCCACTGATAGCGCTTGGCATGGTCGGCGTGATCGCCGTGGCTGAAGTTCAGGCGGAAGATGTTGACCCCGGCCTGCACCAGCTCGCGGATGTCGTCGATCCCGTTGGTGGCCGGGCCGAGGGTGGCGAGGATTTTGACCTTTTTATCAGGCGTCATGTTTAGGGCTCTCGAGGATCAGAATGGCGCGGAAGTCGTTGACGTTGGTGCGGGTCGGCTCGGTAACGATCAGTGCATCCAGCGCCTCGAAATAGCCGTAGCCATTGTTGTTGTCCAACTCGTCGCTGGCGCTCAAACCGAGGGCGGCGGCGCGGGCGTAGCTGTCCGGGGTCATGATCGCGCCGGCGTTGTCTTCGGAGCCGTCGATGCCATCGGTGTCACCGGCCAGCGCATAAACGCCAGGCAGGCCCTTGAGGCTGTCGGTCAGGCTGAGCAGGAACTCGGCGTTGCGTCCGCCGCGGCCATTGCCGCGCACGGTCACGGTGGTTTCGCCGCCGGAGAGAATCACGCACGGCGCCGGCAACGGCTGTCCATGTAGCACCACTTGGCGGGCGATACCGGCGTGGACTTTGGCTACTTCGCGGGATTCGCCTTCCAGGTCGCCGAGGATCAACGGGCTGAAACCGGCCTGACGGCATTTCACCGCCGCCGCTTCGAGGGATTGCTGCGGACGGGCGATCAATTGGAAATGACTGCGGGCCAGGCTCGGATCGCCGGGTTTGACCGTCTCCGATTCCGGGCTTTGCAACCAGTTGCGCACGGAGGCCGGTATTTCGATGTTGTAGCGCTTGAGGATCGCCAGCGCTTCGGCCAAGGTACTCGGGTCGGCCACGGTGGGGCCGGAGGCGATGACCGTGGCGAGGTCGCCCGGCACATCGGAAATCGCATAGGTATAAACAGTGGCAGGCCAGCAGGCTTTGCCCAGACGTCCGCCCTTGATCGCCGAGAGGTGCTTGCGCACGCAGTTCATCTCGCCGATGGTCGCGCCGGATTTGAGCAGGGCTTTGTTGATCGATTGCTTGTCGGCCAGGGTGATGCCTTCGGCCGGCAATGCCAGCAGGGCCGAGCCGCCGCCGGAAAGCAGGAAGATCACACGGTCGTTTTCCGTGAGGTCGCTGACCAGTTCAAAGACACGCTTGGCAACGGCCTGACCGGCAGCATCAGGCACCGGATGCGCGGCTTCGACCACTTCGATTTTTTCGCACGGGGCGCCGTGACCGTAACGGGTCACTACCAGACCGGATACTTCACCCTGCCAGCAACGCTCCACCACTTGGGCCATGGCGGCTGCGGCTTTACCGGCGCCGATGACGATCACACGGCCGCTGCGGTCGGCAGGCAAATGGGCTTCGAGGACTTGCTGCGGATGGGCCGCGTCGATGGCTGTGGCGAACAGCTCGCGCAGGAATTGTTGCGGATCGACCGACATGGCGGGCTCCCGGAATTCTTGTTATTGGGATAAGACGACAGCAGGTGTAGCGACGCCGGTCCTGTGGGAGCTGGCTTGCCAGCGATTCAGGCGCCGCGCTCGTTCAGGTAGATCGAGGCGATGCCATCGCTGGCAAGCCAGCTCCCACAGGTATTGCGGCGAATGTTATTTATCGCGAATCGAGAAATTCGCCATGTGTTCCAGGCCCTTGATCAGCGCCGAGTGGTCCCAGTTGCTGCCGCCGATGGCCGCGCAGGTGCTGAACACTTGCTGGGTGTTGGCGGTGTTCGGCAAATTGATGTTCAGCTCCTTGGCGCCTTGCAGGGCCAGGTTCAGGTCCTTCTGGTGCAGGCTGATGCGGAAGCCTGGATCGAAGGTGCCCTTGATCATGCGCTCGCCGTGCACTTCGAGGATCTTCGACGAAGCAAAACCGCCCATCAGCGCTTCACGGACCTTGGCAGGATCGGCACCGTTTTTCGAAGCGAACAGCAGGGCTTCGGCCACCGCCTGAATGTTCAGCGCCACGATGATCTGGTTGGCCACTTTCGCGGTCTGACCGTCGCCGTTACCACCGACCAGGGTGATGTTCTTGCCCATCGCCTGGAACAGCGGCAGGGCGCGTTCGAAGGCATCGGCATCACCGCCGACCATGATGCTCAGGCTGGCAGCCTTGGCGCCGACTTCACCGCCGGACACTGGCGCGTCGAGGTACTGCGCACCTTTTTCGTTGATCTTGGCGGCGAAGGCTTTGGTGGCGGTTGGCGAGATCGAGCTCATGTCGATCACGACTTTGCCTTTGCCAACACCGGCCGCAATACCATCGGCGCGGAACAGCACGTCATCGACCTGCGGGGTATCCGGGACCATGACGATGATGAATTCGGCTTCTTGCGCGACTTCTTTCGGGTTCGCCAGGGCGACTGCGCCAGCGGCGATCAGGTCGGCAGGCGCGGCGTCGTGGTGTTGCGAAAGGAACAGGCTGTGACCGGCTTTCTGCAGGTTCGCCGCCATTGGGTGGCCCATGATGCCGGTGCCGATAAATCCGATTTTAGCCATGAGAAAATCCTCTTGTTTTTGTGTTGCCAATTAATGAACCTGGCACACCTTGTGGCGAGGGAGCTTGCTCCCGCTGGGGGGCGAAGCCCCCCTAAAGCCATTCACTGCGGTGCATCAAGCCAAACCGTTTCGCAGGTTTACGACTGCTTCGCAGCCGAGCGGGAGCAAGCTCCCTCGCCACAATAAGCCGGTGTCATTATCAGATTGCGTTATGGGTTTTCAGCCAGCCCAGGCCTGCTTCGGTGGTGGTCAGCGGTTTGTATTCGCAGCCAACCCAACCTTGATAACCAATACGGTCAAGGTGTTCGAACAGGAAGCGGTAGTTGATTTCACCGGTACCTGGCTCGTTGCGCCCCGGGTTGTCCGCGAGCTGCACATGGTTGATCTCGCCCAGATGCGATTGCAGGGTGCGGGCCAGATCGCCTTCCATGATTTGCATGTGATAGATGTCGTATTGCAGGAACAGATTGGCGCTGCCGACCTGCTCGCGAATCGACAGGGCTTGCGCCGTGTTGTTCAGGTAGAAGCCCGGGATGTCACGGGTGTTGATCGCTTCCATCACCAGTTTGATACCCGCCGCTTGCAGCTTGTCGGCCGCGTACTTGAGGTTGGCAACGAAGGTTTTTTCCACGGTGGCATCGTCGACGCCTTGTGGGCGGATGCCGGCCAGGCAGTTGACCTGGGTGTTGCCCAGCACTTGCGCGTAAGCAATCGCCAGATCGACACCCGCGCGGAATTCTTCAACCCGGTCCGGCAGGCACGCGATACCGCGCTCGCCCTTGGCCCAGTCACCGGCCGGCAGGTTGAACAGCACTTGGGTCAGACCGTTGGCGTCGAGCTTGGCCTTGATTTCGGCCGAGCTGAAGTCGTAGGGGAACAGGTACTCGACACCACTGAAACCGGCCTTGGCGGCCGCTTCGAAACGGGCGAGGAAGTCCTGTTCGGTGAACAGCATGGACAGGTTGGCTGCGAAACGCGGCATGGTGGTCTCCAGAATTTGTATGAGTTCCCCTGTAGGAGCGAGCTGTGTGGCGAGGGAGCTTGCTCCCGCTCGGCTGCGAAGCAGTCGCAAAGCTTTTGGGGCCGCTTCGCGTCCCAGCGGGAGCAAGCTCCCTCGCCACACAGGCTCGCTCCCACAAAAGGGAGCGATCAACCGTTAATCAAGCAACGAAATCGCCGTCGGTGCGTCGTTGCCGACCAGCGCCAGGTCTTCGAATTCGTTGACGGCGTTGATCTCGGTACCCATGGAAATGTTGGTCACGCGTTCCAGGATAATCTCGACGATCACCGGAACCTTGAACTCTTCGATCAGCTCCTGGGCCTTGCGCAGGGCAGGCTGGATCTGGGCCGGTTCGAACACACGCAGCGCCTTGCAACCGAGGCCTTCGGCCACCGCGACGTGGTCAACACCGTAACCGTTGAGTTCCGGCGCGTTGAGGTTATCGAAGGACAGCTGCACGCAGTAGTCCATTTCGAAACCGCGCTGCGCCTGACGGATCAGCCCCAAGTACGAGTTGTTCACCACAACGTGAATGTACGGCAGCTTGAACTGCGCGCCCACTGCCAATTCTTCGATCATGAACTGGAAGTCATAGTCCCCCGACAGGGCCACGACTTTACGGTTCGGATCAGCCTTGACCACGCCCAGCGCCGCCGGAATGGTCCAGCCCAACGGGCCGGCCTGACCGCAGTTGATCCAGTGACGCGGCTTGTAGACGTGCAGGAACTGCGCGCCGGCAATCTGCGACAAACCGATGGTGCTGACGTAGCAAGTGTCTTTGCCGAACACCTGGTTCATCTCTTCGTAAACGCGCTGAGGCTTGACCGGCACGTTGTCGAAGTGAGTCTTGCGCTGCAGGCTGGCTTTGCGCTGCTGGCAGTCTTGCAGCCAGGCACTGCGGTTTTTCAGCTTGCCGGCGGCTTGCCATTCACGAGCGACTTCGATGAACACGGTCAGCGCGGCAGCGGCGTCGGACACGATGCCCAGGTCCGGGGTGAACACACGGCCGATCTGCGTGCCTTCGATGTCGACGTGAATGAACTTGCGGCCTTCGGTATACACGTCAACCGAACCGGTGTGACGGTTGGCCCAACGGTTACCGATACCCAGCACCACGTCGGATTTCAACAGGGTGGCGTTGCCATAACGATGCGAAGTTTGCAGGCCGACCATGCCCACCATCAGCGGGTGATCGTCGGGAATGGTGCCCCAGCCCATCAGGGTCGGGATAACCGGAATACCGGTCAGCTCGGCGAACTCGACCAGCAAATCGCTGGCGTCGGCATTGATGATGCCGCCACCGGCCACCAGCAATGGGCGCTCGGCTTGATCGAGCAAGGCCAGAGCTTTCTCGACTTGAACGCGGCTGGCGGTCGGCTTGGCCAGCGGCAGTGGCTGGTAAGCGTCGATGTCGAATTCGATTTCGGCCATCTGCACGTCGAACGGCAGGTCGATCAGCACCGGGCCTGGGCGGCCGGAGCGCATTTCAAAGAACGCTTTCTGAAACGCGTAAGGCACTTGGCCCGGTTCCAGTACCGTGGTCGCCCACTTGGTCACCGGCTTGACGATGCTGGTGATGTCGACAGCCTGGAAGTCTTCCTTGTGCATACGGGCGCGGGGTGCTTGCCCTGTGATGCAGAGGATTGGAATCGAGTCGGCCGAGGCGCTGTAGAGCCCGGTGACCATGTCAGTACCGGCCGGGCCGGAAGTGCCGATGCACACGCCAATGTTGCCGGCCTTGGTGCGGGTGTAACCCTCGGCCATGTGCGACGCGCCTTCAACGTGGCGAGCGAGGACGTGATCGATGCCGCCGACCTTTTGCAGGGCGGAGTACAGCGGGTTGATGGCGGCACCTGGGATGCCAAAAGCGGTATCAACCCCTTCACGGCGCATCACCAGAACGGCGGCTTCGATTGCTCTCATTTTGCTCATGGTTTTGTGCCTCTTACGTTTTGTAATTGTATACAAGTGGCTTTGCGCAGAGTGTATTCACGGCGGACGGCGCAGGTCAATCCATTTTCTCAAGCGCTCGTTTCATTCGTCTGAAGCCCTATCTGCTGTGGCTTTTCGTCGCATGTGACGCTTTTCGAGAATTATTGTATACAAAAAAATAACTCATTGTGTTCTATTTGTTGCATCGGGCTGCGGCACAAACGCGCAGCCCAACGGCTTTCCGAAAAACAAAATGAGGACGGCACCATGAGCGCTTTAACCTTGAAAGTCGCAGTCAACCTGGTCAACGAGGCCATCACCGCGGGGCGTGCAATCGGCGCAGCACCGCTGACCATCGCGGTACTGGATGCCGGCGGGCACCTGATCACCCTGCAACGCGAAGACGGCGCCAGCCTGCTGCGCCCGCACGTCGCCATCGGCAAAGCCTGGGGCGCCATCGCCTTGGGCAAAGGCTCACGCCTGCTGGCCCTGGACGCCCAACAACGCCCGGCATTCATCGCGGCGTTGAACAGCCTGGGGCAGGGCAGCGTGGTGCCGGCACCGGGCGGTGTGCTGATTCGGGATCAGGATGGAAATGTGCTGGGAGCGGTGGGGATCAGCGGGGATTTGTCGGATGTTGATGAACAGTGCGCGATCAATGCGATCGAGGCGTTGGGGTTGAGGGCGGATGCTGGGGTTGTGGCTTGATCTGCGTCGCCCGATCTAATGTCATCGCGAGCAGGCTCACTCCTACAAGGATCGGGGTTGGACACAAAATGTCTGAACACCACAAATCCCCTGTAGGAGTGAGCCTGCTCGCGATAGCAATCTACCAGACACATCTCGCCAAAGGTTTGCCCTACCCACTTGAATCCGCAGAGCTAGCCTTCTCATGACCTGATCTTGGGAGGCAAAGGAATGCCCGATCTACCTGCTGCACACCGATTGCGAGTCGGACGCTATGCCGAAGCCAATCGAATCTATCTGTTAACCACCAACACTCTTCACAGGACCCCGGCTTTCAGGGATTTCACCTTGGGCAGGTTAGTGGTCGATCAGTTTCGAAATGCACAGAATCTTGGGCTGGCGCATTCATTGGCATGGGTTGTCATGCCCGACCACTTTCACTGGTTGATTGAATTGCAGCAGGGATCTTTGAGTGAGCTGATGCAAAAGACCAAGTCAATGAGTACCAAGGCGGTTAGGCAGGTTAACGGTCAAAGCAACTTTTTCTGGCAGAGAGGCTTTCATGACCGGGCACTGCGGCGGGAGGAGGATTTGGTGAAGATGGCTCGGTACGTGGTGGCCAACCCTTTGCGGGCTGGACTGGTGGATAAGCTTGGCGACTATCCGTTGTGGGATGCAGTTTGGGTTTGAGCTGGAACCGAGTGGCCTTCCTCGCGAGCAGGCTCACTCCTACAGGGAACGCATTTCAATGTAGGAGTGAGGCTGCTCGCGAAAAGCCGCACCGCGGTGTATCAGTCCGCCTCACACCCCTTCAACACCAACCGAATAATCGTCTGCGCCGCCGCTTCATAGTCCTCTTCATCGAGCTTGGCCTTGCCGGTGATGGCGCTGATTTGCCAGTCGAAGTCGGCGTAGGTCTGGGTGGCGGCCCAGATGCTGAACATCAGGTGATTGGGGTCGATCGGGGCGATCTGGCCGCGGTCGATCCAGGTCTGGATGCAGTCGATGTTGTGCTTGGCCTGGCCGTTGAGCTGATCGACCAGGTCGGTGCTCAGGTGCGGGGCGCCGTGCATGATTTCGCTGGCGAACACTTTGGAGGCGAACGGCAAGTCGCGGGAGATGCGGATTTTCGAGCGGATGTAGCCGCTCAGCACTTCACTGGGCACGCCGTCCGGGTTGAACGGCGTCGATGCCTGCAGGATTGGCTCGATGATACTTTCCAGGACCTCGCGGTAGAGGTTTTCCTTGGATTTGAAGTAGTAGTAGACATTCGGCTTGGGCAATCCCGCCTTGGCTGCGATATCGCTGGTTTTGGTCGCAGCGAAGCCCTTGTCGGCAAATTCTTCACTGGCGGCACGCAGGATCAGTTGTTTGTTGCGCTCGCGGATAGTGCTCATAAACCAGGTGGTTCCTTGCCTGTTCTGGCGGTTGCGCATGGTATCACCGGCCTTCGGCAGCGCTCAAGAATGCGCCGTGCGGCGCTCGGCCGCGCTATGCTGCACGGCATTCATTCAAGAAGGAACCCGATTCATGGCAGGAAGCAGTTTGCTGGTGCTGATCGACGACATCGCCGCCGTGCTGGACGATGTGGCGTTGATGACCAAAATGGCCGCCAAGAAGACTGCCGGCGTGCTCGGCGATGATCTGGCGCTCAATGCCCAGCAGGTCAGCGGTGTGCGCGCCGAGCGGGAAATCCCGGTGGTCTGGGCGGTCGCCAAGGGCTCATTTATCAACAAGCTGATCCTGGTGCCGTCGGCATTGGCCATCAGCGCGTTCATTCCGTGGCTGGTCACGCCCTTGTTGATGCTCGGCGGCGCTTACCTGTGTTTCGAGGGCTTCGAGAAACTCGCTCACAAGTTCCTGCACAGCAAGGCTGAAGATCAGGCCGAACATGCCGAATTGGTCGAGGCAGTGGCGGATCCGGCGGTCGATCTGGTGGCGTTTGAAAAAGAAAAGATCAAGGGTGCCATTCGCACCGATTTCATTCTCTCGGCGGAAATCATCGCGATCACCCTCGGCGTCGTGGCCGACTCGGCGCTGACCCAACAAGTCGTGGTGCTCTCGGGTATCGCGATCGTCATGACCATCGGCGTTTATGGGCTGGTGGCGGGCATCGTCAAGCTCGATGACCTGGGCCTGTGGCTGACCCAGAAGCCTGGGCAAGTGGCCAAAAGCATCGGCAGCGGGATTTTGCGCGCGGCGCCGTACATGATGAAAAGCCTGTCGGTAATCGGCACGGCGGCGATGTTCCTGGTCGGTGGCGGGATTCTCACCCACGGCGTACCGGTGGTGCATCACTGGATTGAAAGTGTCAGCGCAGGGGCGGGCGGTGCCGGATTCATCGTGCCGACGTTACTTAATGGGGTGGCGGGGATTGTGGCAGGGGCGGTGGTGTTGGCGGTGGTGATGGTTGTCAGCAAGATCTGGCGCGCGATCAAAGGCTAAAAATTGTAGGAGCCGGCTTGCTGGCGATGGGGCTTGAGTCTTGCGTGGTTCTTACGAACGCCATCGCTGGCAAGCCAGCTCCTACAGGTGATTTCTACAAGGTATGAAAAAGGCCATTCGATTCGCATCGAATGGCCTTTTTTGTTGCCGCCGAAATTACTCGGCAATCTGCAACTTGCGTGACTCTGTGTACACGTAACGCACCTTCTCGTACTCGAACGGCGAGTTCAGCTGGCCGTAGCGGAAACTGGTCTGGTAGCGCTTGTCGATGCCACGCAGGATCCAGACTTCCGGATGGTTGGAGCTGACTTCGGCCACGTTGAGGAAGTTGATCGCATTCTCGGCGCTGTAATCCACCAGCAGGCCGCCGGTATCACGCAGGTTCGACGGGCCGAGGATCGGCAGCACGAAGTAGGCGCCGCCCGGAACACCATAGAAGCCAAGGGTCTGGCCGAAGTCTTCGCTCTGGCGCGGCAGGCCCATGGCGGTGGCCGGGTCCCACAGACCGGCGATGCCGATGGTGGTGTTGAGCAACAGTCGACCGGTGATTTCCAACGAACGCTGGCCTTTGAACTGCAACAGGCTGTTCAGCAGGTTCGGTACGTCGCCGAGGTTGTTGAAAAAGTTGCTGACACCGGTGCGCAAGAAGCTCGGCGTGATGTAGCGATAACCGTCGACCACCGGAAGGAACACCCATTGGTCGAACCGGTAGTTGAAGTGGTAAACACGGCGGTTCCACTCTTCCAGCGGGTCGTAGACGTTCAGGGCGCTGAGCGTCGAGCGTTCGAATTCGCGCTGATCCAGGCCCGGGTTGAATTTGAGTTTGCTCAGTGGCTCCTTGAAGCCGTCACTGTCGACGACCACCGGAGCATTGGCCTTGCTGTTGTCGGCGTTGGCCACGCCTGCACAGAGTAACGCGGCGATAAGCAGGAGGTATTTAGCCACGGAAGAACTCCAGCATGGCGTCGCTGTTGACGCGGTAGTTAAGGTTGCCGCAGTGGCCGCCCAGCGGGTAAACGGTCAGGCGATTGCCGAAAGTCTTGCGCAGGAAACCGAGGTCGCCCGGGCCGAGAATCACGTCGTCGGCGTTGTGCATGACGGCGATTTTCGGGCTGTTGTGCAGGTAATCCTCCAACGCATACAGGCTCACTTGGTCAATCAGTTGCAGCAGGCTGCCGCCATCGGTACGGGCGCGCCACATCGGGATTACTTGTTCGGTGATGTAGCAGTCGAAATCGCACTGCAGCGCACGCTTGAGGTACGGCGTGAGGCTGGTGCCTTCGGTAATGGGCGTTTTCGGTGGCGTGATCAGGCCACGACGATTGATCAGGTCCGAGGTGAAGGCAATATCGGCCGCCGAAAAGCGGAACGAGGTGCCGATCAACATGGCCATCTGTTCATTGGTCAGGTGCTGCTTGGAGTGCTGGAAGTCGTAGAGCAGTGCGTCGTTGAGATCGATGTAGCCCTTCTGCTGGAAGTAGCGGGTCAGTTTGTTCAGCACCAACTCATAGAAGGTGGTGGAGTTGTTGATGCCCTTGACCTCGGTCTGGACCAGTCTGTCCAGGTTGGTGATCGAGGTGTAGAGGTTGACCGGAGGGTTGAGCAACAGCACTTTCTTGAAGTTGAAGCTGCGGCGGGTTTCGTCCAGATGCGCGACGAATGCTGCATCCAGTGCACCCAGGCTGTAGCCCGTCAGGTAGTAATCGGTGACCGGCAGTTTCGGGTTTTGCGCCCGCACGGCCTGCATCACACGGTACATGTCTTCGGCGTCGTCCTTGGTGATGCCGGGCGTGGCAAAGCGTGAGGCGGAGCTGACGAAGTCGAAGCTGGTGGGCGACGACAGCTGCACCACGTGATAGCCGGCCTTGTAGTAGAGCTTTTTCAGGTATTCGTTGAGGCTGCTGTCATAACGCGCGCCGGTGCCGGCGATCAGGAAGATCAGCGGTGCGGGTTTATCCTGAGTGGCGATACGGTAGGTGAGTTTCTTTACCGCCCAAAAGTTGTCCGGCAATTCGAAGGCCCGCTCCGGTCGCAAGGTTAGGCTGCGGTCCGACTGTTCGATGTCATCGTCCAGCGGCAACTCCGGACGCAGGTCCGGCGGCGTCGTGGCAATGGTCGCCTCAAACGGGTTGGTCAAGGGATAGCCATAACTGTCGGCGTCGATATCGACCGCCAGTGCGGACGCACTCAATATAAGGCCGCCAAACATGGCGGCGAAGCGCAAGGATCGGAGCATGACTAAATCCCTTAGAAAAAGGTGCCGAATAAAGTTCGCAGGCTATGACCACCGGATTTGCGCCAAAGTGCAACGCATCGGCACCAAACAGGCCTAATTTCGAAGTAATAGTAGCTGGACGATACACTTTGCAGTGATTGAATGACTAGTTAAGTGTTGTTAGCGCTTGCGTAAGCTTGCCGGGCGATTAAGCTGGCCGCCGTTTTTCGCTTTTTGGAGTGCTCCATGTCCCGCCGTTTGCCCGTGATTCTGCTGCTTGTTTTGCTGCCATTGTGGCTGGCCGCCAGTTATGGCGCGCGTTATGGCTTCATGGAAGATGCGCAATGGGTTGGCATCTGCGTGGATGAGGCGAGTCGCTGGGAATGCCAGGTCCGCTCGAGTCTGGGCCTGATGATTCACTTCCAGGTATTGGGCTGGGGAGCATTGGCGGCTGCCGTGATCGGCTTTGTGTTGCCGGGCCGGGCAGGGTGGTGGCTGGCGGTGCTGGCACTGGTGTTCGGGTTTCCGGCGCTGGCGTTGTACAACACGACGATGGCGGTGTTTGCGGTGGTGATTGCGGGGTTGCGGTTGGTTCGAGAAGGCCGACGCGCCTGATGGAAAAAGATCGCAGCCTGCGGCAGCTCCTGCAGAGATCAGTGTAGGAGCTGCCGCAGGCTGCGATCTTTTGATTTTTACCTTTTGCGAACCCGCAAACACCGCCACAACGCGGCCACCATCAACACACTCACCAGCGCCCAACCCCAGGCCTGCTGGTTTTGCAAGCCTTCACGGAACAACTGCGGCGCAATGCCGGCACCGATGATGAAGGTCAGTAGTGCAATTTCCCGACGTGGCACGCTCACCGGGCGGCACAGATACACCAGTGCCGGCACGATGAAGGCGACACTCGGGAAGCTGCGATAGCGCGGATCGAACACCAATTCCAGCATCATCACCGCAGCAGCAAAACCGGCCACTGCCAGTATCCAGCCCGCCCGACGTTCCAACGCATTGAACGCCCAGCCACGCCAACCAGTACGCGGACTCAAAGTCAGTGCGGCGTGGGCCAGCACCAACACATTCAATGCGGTCAGCAAAGCGACCCACAGCCACTCGCTGGTAAAGCGTGTGGTGACCCGCGCCAGATCACCCCAGGCGCCAATCGAGCACGCGGCCAAGGCACCCAGCAGCGGTAGAACCAACGCGGAGCGAGTGTTGCGCACACGTCCACCGAGAATCAGTGTGCCAAAGAAGATAAACCCGCCGACCACCAGCCACTGCGACCAGTACGGCACGTTTGTTACCGGACCAGCCAGCACGCCTTTGTCCTGTCGGTCGGCATCGAACAGCCCCCAGTAACCGCCGACGGCACCTTCGCTGGCGCGTTTCCACGGTTGGTCGAAGGCTTCGATCAGGTTGTAGTGCCAGCCTTGCTGCTCGGCCATGGCGACAAATCCACGAATGAATTTAGCTTCGTTGACCCGGCTCGGCAGCGCAGTTTCACGCTGGCGGCCTTCGCTCGGCCAGCCGGTTTCGCCGATCATCACGTCCTTGGGTGCGAACTTGTTGCCGAACACCTGGCGCACTTCCGCCACATGTTGCAGCGCCGCGTCGATGTTCGACGGATCATCTTCCCAGTACGGCAGCAAATGGATAGTCAGGAAATCCACGGCCGGTGCGATTTCAGGATGCTTGAGCCAGAACTCCCAGACGTCGGCATAAGTGACAGGCTGTTTGACCTGGCTTTTGACTTTATTAATCAGCTTCGCCAATTGTGCGCCGGTGACTTCCTTGCGCAGCAGTGTTTCGTTGCCGACGATGACGGCGGTCACCACGTCGGCGTTGGCGTTGGCCGACGCAATCAGCAGGTCGACTTCCTTCGCGGTGTCCACCGGATTGCTGTTGACCCAAGCGCCGATCATCAACTTCAAACCGTGTTTTCGCGCCAGGTCGGGCAGGGCTTCGAGGCCGGTCATGGAGTAGGTGCGAATGCACTCGAAACTTTTCGACAGCAACCCAAGGTCGGCGTCCATGCGCTCGGGGCGCAAGTTGAACGGCACGTCGAACGGCGATTGGTCCTTGTCGAACGGGGTATAGGAGGCACATTGCAGCTTGTGCGTGGCGCTGGCGGCGTCCGGCAGAATCACCGGTTTACCGAGGCCGTACCAGAACCCGCCGAGGGCAAACAGCCCCAGGAGGCAGGCGAATAGATAAGCAGAAAAAGGAAAGCGCGATGTCGCGGGCATGATCAGGCCGTCTGGGAGCAAAGCGGCGCATGTTACCTGCATTTGTCCCGCGCTTGGTGCGCTGCATGATTTTGACATGCAAAGTTCGGGCGGATCGGCCGGTGCGTTGGCGCTGTTGCTGACTCATGGCGTTCTGATGTCGTTTCTCGATGCCTTGAGGTCGCTGGCAGAGCAGGTCGCCATGGGCGTCAGGTTGATTATCGGAGGCGTCAGTACCCTCGTTGATAAATCGCGCTGATGATCGAGTTTGCGGGTGGGGCGTGATGGGGGCGCTGTGCACCATAACTATACGTTGACGCGACTCGGCATCCGTCGAGCGCAGCACTTTCGGGGAAGTAACGATGAAGATGCGACGACTTTTAGGCGCAGGTGCCGCTCTGGTGCTTGCGATTGGCTCCACATTCGCCAATGCCGAGAACAAAACCCTGAGCATCGGTTACGTTGACGGCTGGTCCGACAGCGTTGCGACCACTCACGTTGCGGCTGAAGTAATCAAGCAGAAACTCGGATACGACGTGAAGCTGCAAGCCGTCGCTACCGGGATCATGTGGCAGGGCGTGGCCACCGGTAAACTGGACGCCATGCTGTCGGCCTGGCTGCCGGTGACCCACGGCGATTACTGGGCCAAGAACAAAGACCAGGTCGTCGACTTCGGCCCTAACTTCAAGGATGCGAAAATCGGCTTGATCGTGCCGGACTACGTCAAGGCCAAGTCGCTTGAAGACCTGAAAACCGATGACAGCTTCAAAAAACGCATCGTTGGCATTGACGCCGGTTCAGGCGTGATGATCAAGACCGAGCAGGCCATCAAGGATTACGACCTGACCGGCTATCAACTCAAGGCCAGTTCCGGCGCCGGCATGATTGCCGAGCTGACCCGTGCCGAAAAGAAAAACGAATCCATTGCCGTCACCGGTTGGGTGCCGCACTGGATGTTCGCCAAGTGGAAACTGCGCTTCCTCGACGATCCGAAAGGCGTGTATGGCGCGGCTGAAACCGTGAACAGCATCGGCAGCAAAGAACTGGCCACCAAGGCACCCGAAGTGGCCAAGTTCCTGAAGAACTTCCAGTGGGCTTCGAAAGACGAAATCGGCGAAGTCATGCTGGCGATCCAGGAAGGCGCCAAGCCTGATGCAGCGGCGAAGGATTGGGTCGCCAAACACCCGGAGCGTGTGGCTGACTGGATCAAATAACAGGCACCGCGCTTGACCCTGTAGGAGCTGCCGCAGGCTGCGATTTTTTGATCTTCGCTTTAAAAAGCCAGATCAAAAAATCGCAGCCTGTGGCAGCTCCTACAGTCATGTGGAAGGTCGGGAAATTGTTTCCTGCTGATAATTGGCAAATACGTCATGTGGTTCTAAGACTAAGGTCGTCTGGAACCTGCCCCGCAGCCGCATAGAGTGGATACCGTTCCAACTAAATCTGTGCTGCGAGGATAAAAACAATGAACGACAGCATTTACCTCTCGATTCAAAACAGCCCGCGCTTCAAGGAGCTGGTTAGCAAGAGGGAACGATTCGCCTGGATTCTTTCGGCGATCATGCTAGGGCTTTACTCCGGATTCATCCTTTTGATTGCTTACGGGCCGCATGTACTGGGGGCGAAAATCAGCCCTGAGTCATCGATTACCTGGGGCATACCGATCGGTGTCGGGCTGATTGTTTCGGCCTTCATACTGACCGGTATCTACGTGCGACGCGCCAACGGCGAATTCGACGACCTGAACAATGCGATTCTCAAGGAGGCTCAGCAATGATCCGGCGTCTAATGGCTCTATTGAGCATCGCAGCCTTCGCACCGGGCGCCTGGGCGGCTGACGCCCTGACCGGCGCCGTGCAGAAGCAACCGCTTAACGTGTCCGCGATTCTGATGTTCGTCGCATTCGTTGGTGCGACCCTGTGCATCACTTACTGGGCGTCCAAGAAAAACAAGTCGGCCTCCGACTACTACGCGGCGGGCGGCAAGATCACCGGTTTCCAGAACGGTCTGGCGATTGCCGGTGACTACATGTCTGCGGCGTCTTTCCTGGGTATTTCCGCGCTGGTGTTCACCTCCGGCTACGACGGCCTGATCTACTCGATCGGCTTCCTGGTGGGCTGGCCGATCATTCTGTTCCTGATCGCCGAGCGCCTGCGTAACCTGGGTAAATACACCTTTGCCGACGTGGCGTCCTATCGCCTTGGGCAAACCCAGATCCGCTCGCTGTCCGCCTGCGGTTCGCTGGTGGTGGTGGCGTTCTACCTGATCGCGCAAATGGTCGGTGCCGGCAAGCTGATCCAGCTGCTGTTCGGTCTCGACTACCACGTTGCGGTAATCCTGGTCGGTATCCTGATGTGCATGTACGTGTTGTTCGGCGGCATGCTGGCGACCACTTGGGTGCAGATCATCAAGGCTGTCCTGCTGCTGTCCGGCGCTTCCTTCATGGCGCTGATGGTCATGAAGCACGTCAACTTCGACTTCAACGCACTGTTCTCCGAGGCGATCAAGGTTCACCCGAAAGGTGAAGCGATCATGAGCCCGGGCGGTCTGGTGAAAGATCCGATTTCGGCGTTCTCCCTTGGTCTGGCACTGATGTTCGGTACTGCTGGCCTGCCGCACATCCTGATGCGCTTCTTCACCGTGAGTGACGCGAAAGAAGCTCGCAAGAGCGTGCTGTACGCTACCGGCTTCATTGGCTACTTCTACATCCTGACCTTCATCATCGGCTTCGGCGCGATCCTGCTTGTCAGCACCAACCCTGCGTTCAAAGATGCGGCTGGCGCGCTGTTGGGTGGCAACAACATGGCGGCGGTGCACCTGGCCAACGCGGTCGGTGGCAGTATCTTCCTGGGCTTCATCTCGGCGGTAGCGTTCGCGACCATCCTGGCAGTGGTTGCCGGTCTGACCCTGGCCGGTGCTTCGGCGGTGTCCCATGACCTGTACGCCAGCGTGATCAAGAAGGGCAAGGCCAACGAGAAGGATGAAATCCGCGTCTCGAAAATCACCACCATCGCTTTGGCGGTGCTGGCTATCGGCCTGGGCATCCTGTTCGAAAGCCAGAACATTGCGTTCATGGTGGGCCTGGCGTTCTCCATCGCGGCGAGCTGCAACTTCCCGGTCCTGCTGCTTTCCATGTACTGGAAAAAGCTGACCACTCGCGGTGCGATGATCGGCGGCTGGCTGGGCTTGATCAGTGCCGTTGGCTTGATGGTGCTCGGTCCGACCATCTGGGTGCAGATCCTGCATCACGAGAAGGCTATCTTCCCGTACGAGTACCCGGCGCTGTTCTCGATGATCATTGCTTTTGTCGGGATCTGGTTCTTCTCGATCACCGACAAGTCGACTGCGGCTGATAACGAGCGGGCGCTGTTCTTCCCGCAGTTTGTTCGTTCGCAGACAGGTCTTGGGGCGAGTGGGGCGGTTTCGCACTAAGGCTTGAAGCTTTTATATAAGTAACGCAGTTGTACAAGGTGCCCCGGTCGAGAGATCGGGGCATTTTTTATTGGGCGGTAATCGACCTGAATTTGGCGGGAGGACTCGATCTACTGTGGGAGCGAGCCTGCTCGCGATTGCTTTGTATCAGGCGGTGGTTTTTTTATGGTGTACATATCCATTCCTGCGGTAACGGCCACCTATGGTTTCGCCCTTACGGCGACTCACTTTTTTTTCAAGCGCCAAAAAAAAGTAAGCAAAAAAAGGCTCGCCCCGAGCGTCCGGCCCCTCGCTAAGGCTCGGCGTTCCTTCGCTCCGGTATTCATCCGGGGGCACTGCCCTCCGGTCTGCTTCGCTACGACCTACATGCAGCGTGTTCGACTGCGTCGAACGGCGCTGCGCGCCACTCCCCGGATGAACACCTCCACTCAGCCTCCCGAAGGGGCGGGTAAAGCAAAAGCCAAAGCAACAGCAAGATCAAAAGCAGCACAAACAAAAACGGCCTCCTGCTCTTTATATAAAGCAGGAGGCCGTTTCCGGTGCAACTCAACACGCTATAGCAAGAGAACTCTTACTTGCGGTCTTCCAGCTTGGTGATGTCACGCGACTCGTAGCCAGTGTACAGCTGGCGTGGACGGCCAATCTTGTACGGGCTGGAGAGCATTTCTTTCCAGTGGGAGATCCAGCCAACGGTCCGCGCCAGGGCGAAGATCACGGTGAACATGCTGGTTGGAATGCCGATCGCCTTGAGGATGATCCCCGAGTAGAAGTCGACGTTCGGGTACAGCGAGCGTTCGATGAAGTACGGGTCGGTCAGGGCGATCTCTTCCAGGCGCATGGCCAGTTCGAGTTGCGGATCGTTGTTGATGCCCAGTTCCTTCAACACTTCGTCGCAGGTCTGCTTCATTACGGTGGCGCGTGGGTCGCGGTTTTTGTAAACGCGGTGACCGAAGCCCATCAGTTTGAACGGATCGTTCTTGTCCTTGGCCTTGGCGATGTACTTGTCGATGTTCGAAACATCGCCAATTTCGTCAAGCATGGTCAGAACAGCTTCGTTCGCGCCGCCGTGGGCAGGGCCCCACAGTGCAGCGATACCGGCGGCGATACAGGCGAACGGGTTGGCACCCGAAGAGCCCGCCAGACGAACGGTAGAGGTCGATGCGTTCTGCTCGTGGTCGGCGTGGAGGATGAAAATCCGGTCCATGGCCTTGGCGAGCACCGGGCTGATCGGTTTGATCTCGCACGGGGTGTTGAACATCATGTGCAGGAAGTTTTCCGCGTACGTCAGGTCGTTGCGCGGGTACATCATGGGTTGGCCCATGGAGTACTTGTAAACCATCGCTGCCAGGGTCGGCATTTTGGCAACCAGGCGGATCGCGGAGATTTCGCGATGCTGCGGGTTATTGATGTCGAGGGAGTCGTGGTAGAACGCCGAAAGGGCGCCGACTACGCCGCACATGACAGCCATCGGGTGGGCGTCACGACGGAAGCCGTTGAAGAAAGTCTTCAGCTGCTCGTGAACCATGGTGTGGTTCTTCACGGTGCTGACGAACTGGGCCTTCTGCTCTGCGGTCGGCAGTTCGCCGTTGAGCAGCAGATAGCAGGTTTCCAGATAGTCCGACTTTTCAGCCAGCTGTTCGATCGGGTAACCCCGGTGCAACAAAATGCCGTTGTCACCGTCAATATAGGTGATCTTCGACTCGCAGGAAGCGGTCGACATGAAACCAGGGTCAAAGGTGAAGCGGCCCGTGGCCGTCAGACCCCGAACATCGATAACATCGGGACCAACGGTGCCGGTTAAAATGGGCAGCTCGACGGGGGCTGCGCCCTCGATGATCAACTGCGCTTTTTTGTCAGCCATGTGGCCTCCTATTTATGCTTGAAATCATCAGACAGACCCCCCACGCAGGGCCCGCACCACTATAGTGAGATAAATTCGAATGTCAATTTGCCTAAAGTCTTGCTCCAGAAGGCTTTAACCGCACTTTTTTCTCGAAATTGCCTGCCATTTACGCCTTTTATGTCAGTTGTGCAATCAGCTGTTTGGGTGAGGTCTTTGCGTTGTCATTAGTAGCCTAACTGTCTATACTCGGCAGCCGACCGCCAAGGGCTTTTGGGCTTGCTTTATTGGGGGTCGCCTCCCTGGGTGGTGGTTACCTGACCAGTGCACTCCCCAACAACTTTGCCCTGATTGTTAGGGGCTCTTCAGTGTGAAAAAAAAGCCGTGAAAAGCCAACGACCTGTAAACCTAGACCTAAGGACCATCAAACTCCCAGTCACTGCTTACACGTCCATTCTTCACCGTATCTCCGGTGTCATCCTCTTCGTGTGCCTTGCCATCATGCTTTACGCATTGGACAAGTCGCTGAGCTCCGAGGAAGGCTTCGGTCAGGTGAAAGCGTGTCTGACCAGTCCGCTAGCCAAGCTAGTGATTTGGGGCATCCTGTCCGCTCTGCTGTATCACTTGGTTGCCGGTGTGCGCCATTTGATCATGGACATGGGCATCGGTGAGACGCTGGAAGGCGGCAAGCTGGGCTCGAAAATCGTTATCGCCGTTTCCGTGGTGGTAATCGTTCTGGCAGGAGTTTGGATATGGTAACTAACGTCACGAACCTGTCGCGTTCGGGCCTCTATGACTGGATGGCGCAACGTGTGTCTGCGGTCGTTCTCGCGGCTTACTTCATTTTCCTGATCGGATACGTCGTGGCCCACCCTGGCCTCGAGTACGCCCAATGGCATGAACTGTTCGCCAATAACTGGATGCGTATCTTCAGTCTCCTGGCCCTCGTTGCCCTCGGCGCTCACGCCTGGGTCGGCATGTGGACCATCGCGACCGACTACCTGACGCCAATGGCGTTCGGCAAGTCCGCGACTGCAATACGTTTCCTTTTCCAGGCAGTATGCGGCGTTGCGATGTTCGCTTACTTCGTCTGGGGTGTGCAGATTCTCTGGGGTATCTGAGTCATGGCTAACATTCCAACGATTTCTTTCGACGCCATCATTATTGGTGGTGGCGGTGCCGGCATGCGCGCAGCGCTGCAACTGGCACAAGGTGGTCACAAGACTGCCGTAATCACCAAGGTTTTCCCGACTCGTTCGCACACCGTATCGGCACAGGGTGGCATCACCTGCGCGATCGCGTCCGCTGACCCGAACGATGACTGGCGCTGGCACATGTACGATACCGTCAAGGGTTCCGACTACATCGGTGACCAGGACGCTATCGAATACATGTGTCAGGAAGGCCCGGCTGCAGTTTTCGAACTGGACCACATGGGTCTGCCGTTCTCCCGTACCGAACAAGGCCGCATCTACCAGCGTCCGTTCGGCGGTCAGTCCAAGGACTACGGTAAAGGCGGCCAGGCTGCTCGTACCTGCGCAGCGTCCGACCGTACCGGTCACGCCCTGCTGCACACCCTTTATCAGGGCAACCTGAAAGCCGGTACTACGTTCCTGAACGAGTACTACGCTGTTGATCTGGTGAAAAACGGTCAAGGCGACTTCGTCGGCGTGATCGCCATCTGCATCGAAACCGGCGAAACCACCTACATCCGTGCCAAGGCTACTGTTCTGGCCACCGGCGGTGCAGGTCGTATCTATGCGTCCACCACCAACGCCCTGATCAACACCGGTGACGGCGTCGGCATGGCTCTGCGTGCTGGCGTACCGGTACAAGACATCGAAATGTGGCAGTTCCACCCGACCGGCATCGCCGGCGCCGGTGTACTGGTAACAGAAGGTTGCCGTGGTGAAGGTGGATACCTGATCAACAAGCACGGCGAGCGTTTCATGGAGCGTTATGCTCCGAACGCGAAAGACCTGGCGGGTCGTGACGTTGTTGCCCGTTCGATGGTTAAAGAAATCATCGCCGGTAACGGCTGTGGCCCGAATGGCGACCACGTAATGCTGAAACTCGACCATTTGGGCGAGGAAGTGTTGCACAGCCGTCTGCCAGGCATCTGCGAACTGTCGAAGACGTTTGCTCACGTTGACCCGGTTGTTGCCCCGGTTCCGGTTGTTCCGACCTGCCACTACATGATGGGCGGCGTTGCCACCAACATTCATGGTCAGGCGATCACTCAGAACGCCGAAGGCGTAGATACCATCATCCCTGGTCTGTTCGCTGTAGGCGAAGTGGCTTGCGTATCGGTTCACGGTGCCAACCGTCTGGGCGGCAACTCGCTGCTCGACCTGGTGGTCTTCGGCCGTGCTGCCGGCCTGCACCTGGAAAAGGCGCTGACCGACGGTATCGAATACGACGACGCCACCGACGCCGATATCACTGCGGCCCTGGCGCGTCTGTCCGCTCTGAACGAGCGTACCGATGGCGAAGACGTGGCAACCCTGCGTCGCGAACTGCAAAACTGCATGCAGAACTACTTCGGTGTATTCCGTACTGGCGAATACATGCAGAAGGGTATTGCCCAGCTGGCTGATCTGCGCAAGCGCATCGCCAACGTCAAGATCAACGACAAGTCGCAGGCGTTCAACACTGCGCGTATCGAAGCTCTGGAACTGCAGAACCTGCTGGAAGTGGCCGAAGCTACCGCCATCGCTGCCGAAGTACGTAAAGAGTCCCGCGGCGCTCACGCCCGTGAAGACTTCGAAGATCGTGACGACGAAAACTGGCTGTGCCACACCCTGTACTTCCCGGGTGAGAAGCGCGTGGCCAAGCGTGCCGTGAACTTCTCGCCGAAGACGGTTCCGACTTTTGAACCTAAGATTCGGACTTATTAAGGGTGGCCGCCATGTTGCAAGTCAGCGTTTATCGTTACAACCCTGATCAGGACGCCGCGCCGTTCATGCAGGAATTCCAGGTTGATACCGGTGGTAAAGACCTGATGGTGCTGGACGTGCTGGCCCTGATCAAAGAGCAGGACGAGGGTTTCTCCTATCGTCGCTCTTGCCGTGAAGGTGTTTGCGGTTCCGACGGCATGAACATCAACGGCAAAAACGGCCTGGCGTGCGTCACGCCGCTGTCCGCCGTTGTAAAAGGTAACAAGTTGATCGTTCGTCCTCTGCCAGGTTTGCCGGTTATCCGTGACCTGGTCGTCGATATGAGCATCTTCTACAAGCAATACGAGAAGGTTAAGCCTTACCTGCAGAACGATACTCCGGCTCCGGCCATCGAGCGTCTGCAGTCCCCTGAAGAGCGTGAAAAGCTCGACGGTCTGTACGAGTGCATCCTGTGCGCTTGCTGCTCGACCTCTTGCCCGTCCTTCTGGTGGAACCCGGACAAGTTCCTGGGTCCAGCTGCCCTGCTGCAAGCGTACCGCTTCCTGGCAGACAGCCGTGATACCAAGACGTCCGAGCGTCTGGCTTCGCTGGATGACCCGTTCAGCGTATTCCGCTGCCGCGGGATCATGAACTGCGTCAACGTATGTCCGAAAGGCCTGAACCCGACTAAGGCCATCGGTCACATCCGTAACATGTTGCTCTCGAGCGGCGTGTGATTCAGCTGCTGTAACCGCTGTACCCGTAGATGCTGCGGCGCAGGCTTCAACCGGCGCCGTAGTTTTAACCTGAGCAGCAGCTTAAAAGGCTGCAGCTCTTATTTTGAAGAAATGAGACAAGCAGGGGCATCCGGGCTGGTACCCGGACTATCAGTGTGATCCTAGTGGCTTGTTTTAGTCGCTGCATTCGGACTTCTGCAAGTTTGCTCGGTGTCGACGCCGGTGGTGTTCCCCTAACCGAGGGTGACCAAGCATGCAAGAAAGCGTGATGCAGCGCATGTGGAACAGCGCCTACCTATCCGGTAGTAACGCTGCCTATGTGGAAGAGCTCTACGAGCTCTACCTGCACGACCCTAACGCTGTGCCAGAAGAGTGGCGCACCTACTTCCAGAAGTTGCCTGCTGACGGCAACACTGCCACCGATGTTTCGCACTCCACAATTCGCGATCATTTCGTCTTGCTGGCAAAGAACCAGCGCCGCGCCCAACCGGTTTCCGCCGGCAGCGTGAGCAGTGAGCACGAGAAGAAGCAAGTTGAAGTGCTGCGATTGATCCAGGCCTACCGTATGCGTGGCCACCAGGCAGCCCAGCTTGACCCGCTGGGGCTGTGGCAGCGTCCTGCACCTGCAGACCTGTCAATCAATCATTACGGCTTGACCAATGCCGATCTTGATACGACCTTCCGTGCCGGCGACCTGTTCATCGGCAAAGAGGAAGCGAGCCTACGCGAAATTCACGAAGCGTTGCAGCAGACATATTGCCGCACCATCGGCGCTGAATTTACGCACATCACCGATTCCGAGCAGCGCCAGTGGTTCCAGCAGCGTCTGGAAAGCGTGCGCGGCCGTCCGACGTACTCGGCCGACATCAAGGGTCACTTGCTCGAGCGCGTCACTGCCGGTGAAGGCCTGGAAAAATACCTGGGCACCAAATACCCGGGCACCAAGCGTTTCGGTCTGGAAGGCGGCGAGAGCCTGATTCCGATGCTCGACGAATTGATCCAGCGTTCCGGTTCCTACGGCACCAAGGAAATCGTCATCGGCATGGCCCACCGTGGCCGTCTGAACGTGCTGGTCAACACCTTCGGCAAGAACCCGCGCGAGCTGTTCGACGAGTTCGAAGGCAAGAAGAAGGTCGAGCTGGGTTCCGGTGACGTTAAATACCACCAGGGCTTCTCGTCCAACGTCATGACCACCGGCGGTGAAGTTCACCTGGCCATGGCTTTCAACCCGTCCCACCTGGAAATCGTTTCTCCAGTGGTCGAGGGTTCGGTCCGTGCCCGTCAGGATCGTCGTAACGACCCTACCGGTGAGAAGGTTCTGCCGATCTCCATCCACGGTGACGCGGCATTCGCCGGTCAAGGCGTGGTGATGGAAACCTTCCAGATGTCGCAAACCCGCGGTTTCAAGACCGGCGGTACCGTGCACATCGTGATCAACAACCAGGTTGGTTTCACCATCAGCAACCCGCTGGACTCGCGTTCCACCGAGTACGCCACCGACGTCGCGAAAATGATCCAGGCGCCGATCCTCCATGTGAATGGTGATGATCCGGAAGCCGTATTGTTCGTGACCCAACTGGCCATCGACTACCGCATGCAGTTCAAGCGTGACGTGGTGATCGACCTGGTCTGCTACCGTCGTCGCGGCCACAACGAGGCCGACGAGCCAAGTGGCACCCAGCCGATCATGTATCAGCAGATCACCAAACAGCGCACCACCCGTGAGCTGTATGCCGATCGTCTGACCCAGAGCGGTGTCATCGACGCAGAGCGTGTTCAGGCGAAAGTCGACGAATACCGCAACGCGCTGGACAACGGTCTGCACGTAGTGAAAAGCCTGGTCAAAGAGCCGAACAAAGAGTTGTTCGTGGACTGGCGTCCGTATCTGGGCCACGCCTGGACCGCGCGTCACGACACTCGCTTCGACCTCAAGACCTTGCAGGAACTGTCCGCCAAGCTGCTGGAAATCCCGGAAGGCTTCGTGGTACAGCGCCAGGTCTCGAAAATCTACGAAGACCGTCAGAAGATGCAAGCCGGCGGCCTGCCGATCAACTGGGGTTACGCCGAAACCATGGCGTACGCGACCCTGGCGTTCGAAGGTCACCCGATCCGCATGACCGGCCAGGACATCGGCCGCGGTACGTTCTCGCACCGTCATGCCGTGTTGCACAACCAGAAAGACGCGGGCACCTACATCCCGTTGCAGAACCTGTACGACGGTCAGCCACGTTTCGACCTGTACGACTCGTTCCTGTCCGAAGAAGCGGTACTGGCGTTCGAGTACGGTTATTCGACCACCACGCCTGATGCGCTGGTTATCTGGGAAGCCCAGTTCGGCGACTTCGCCAACGGCGCCCAGGTCGTTATTGACCAGTTCATCACCAGTGGCGAGCACAAGTGGGGCCGTCTCTGCGGTCTGACCATGCTGCTGCCGCACGGTTATGAAGGTCAGGGTCCGGAGCACTCGTCGGCTCGTCTCGAGCGTTACCTGCAACTGTGCGCCGAGCACAACATTCAGGTAGCCGTACCGACAACGCCGGCTCAGATTTATCACTTGCTGCGCCGTCAGGTGATTCGCCCACTGCGCAAGCCATTGATCGTTCTGACTCCGAAGTCGCTGCTGCGTCATAAACTGGCCATTTCGACCCTGGAAGATCTGGCCGAAGGTTCGTTCCAGACCGTGATCCCGGAA
Organism: Pseudomonas sp. GL-RE-29; assembly: GCF_019947275.1. Classification (NCBI taxonomy): domain Bacteria; kingdom Pseudomonadati; phylum Pseudomonadota; class Gammaproteobacteria; order Pseudomonadales; family Pseudomonadaceae; genus Pseudomonas; species Pseudomonas sp. GL-RE-29. The sequence goes on along the minus strand of NZ_JAGYGD010000006.1, from coordinate 58,507 downwards.
ATCGATGCTCAAGACCCGTCCAAGGTCGAGCGCGTTGTCCTGTGTAGCGGCAAGGTCTACTACGACCTGCTGGAAAAACGCCGTGCCGAAGGTCGTGATGACATCGCCATCGTGCGTATCGAGCAGCTGTACCCATTCCCTGAGGACGACTTGAAAGAAGTCCTGGCTCCTTATACCAACGTCAAGCATGCCGTTTGGTGTCAGGAAGAGCCGATGAACCAGGGTGCGTGGTACTGCAGCCAACACCACATGCGTCGCAGCATCAGCAACCTCGACAAGTCTCTCGTACTCGAGTACGCGGGCCGTGAGGCTTCTGCTGCACCCGCATGCGGTTATGCATCGATGCACGCTGAGCAGCAGGAAAAACTGCTGCAAGACGCCTTTACTGTTTAACGCCTTCGCGCACCTGAAACCGAATTTAAGGACCCACAGATAATGGCTATCGAAATCAAAGCCCCCACTTTCCCGGAATCGGTTGCCGACGGCACCGTTGCCACCTGGCACAAACAACCGGGCGACGCTGTAAAGCGTGATGACCTGATCGTCGACATCGAAACCGACAAGGTTGTGCTGGAAGTGTTGGCCACTGCTGACGGCGTGCTGGGCGCTATCGTCAAGAACGAAGGCGACACCGTTCTGTCCGACGAAGTCCTGGGCTCCATCGAAGCGGGCGGCGCTGCTGCTGCCCCGGCTGCCGCTGCTGCTGCTCCGGCCGCTGCACAAGCTGCTGCTCCAGCTGCCGAAGGCGAAGACGATCCTGTTGCTGCACCGGCTGCTCGCAAGCTGGCTGAAGAAAACGGCATCAACATCGCTTCCGTTGCCGGCACTGGCAAAGGCGGTCGTGTGACCAAGGAAGACGTGGTTGCAGCTGTTGCTGCCAAGAAAGCCGCTCCGGCTGCCGCGCCTGCCAAGGCTGCTGCTCCTTCGGCCGCCGCTCCTGTGTTCGCCGCTGGCGACCGCATCGAGAAGCGCGTACCGATGACCCGCGTTCGCGCCACCGTGGCCAAGCGTCTGGTTGAAGCTCAGTCGAACATGGCGATGCTGACTACTTTCAACGAAGTCGACATGACCGAAGTCATGGCCCTGCGTTCGAAGTACAAGGATCTGTTCGAGAAGTCCCACAATGGCGTGCGCCTGGGCTTCATGTCGTTCTTCGTGAAAGCGGCCACCGAAGCGCTGAAACGCTTCCCGGCTGTCAACGCCTCGATCGACGGCGGCGACATCGTTTACCACGGCTACGCTGACGTCGGCGTTGCGGTTTCCAGCGATCGCGGCCTGGTCGTACCGGTTCTGCGTAACGCCGAACTGATGAGCCTGGCTGAAATCGAAGGCGGCATCGCCACCTTCGGCAAGAAAGCCCGCGACGGTAAGCTGTCGATGGACGAAATGACCGGTGGTACTTTCACCATCACCAACGGTGGTACTTTCGGTTCGATGATGTCGACCCCGATCGTCAACCCGCCGCAAGCCGCTATCCTGGGCATGCACAACATTCTGCAGCGTCCTATGGCGATCAACGGTCAGGTCGTTATCCGTCCGATGATGTACCTGGCTCTGTCCTACGATCACCGTCTGATCGATGGCAAAGAAGCTGTGACCTTCCTGGTGACCATCAAGAACCTGCTGGAAGATCCGGCTCGTTTGCTGCTGGATATCTGATAGAAGCAGCCATGAGCTGCAAGCTCGAGCTGTCGGAAAACCCGCAGCTTGGCTTGCAGCTTGCGGCTTGAAGCTTTTCGCTAAAGAGGATTTTTTTAATGTCGCAGAAATTTGACGTAGTAGTGATCGGTGCGGGCCCTGGCGGTTACGTTGCTGCCATCAAGGCCGCGCAGCTGGGTCTCTCCACTGCCTGCATCGAGAAGTACACCGACAAGGAAGGCAAACTGGCTCTGGGCGGTACTTGCCTGAACGTCGGCTGCATTCCATCCAAGGCGCTGCTGGACAGCTCCTGGAAATACAAGGAAGCGAAAGAAGGCTTCGCGATCCACGGTATCAATCACGCTGGCGTGACCATGGACGTGGGTGCAATGGTTGGCCGTAAAGCCACCATCGTCAAAGGCCTGACCTCTGGCGTTGCGACCCTGTTCAAAGCCAACGGCGTGACCTCCATCGAGGGTCACGGCAAGCTGCTGGCTGGCAAGAAAGTTGAAGTCACCAAGCCTGACGGTTCGGTAGAAATCATCGAAGCCGAAAACGTCATCCTGGCTCCAGGTTCGCGTCCGATCGACATTCCACCGGCTCCGGTCGACCAGAATGTGATCGTCGATTCGACTGGCGCACTGGAATTCCAATCCGTACCTAAGCGTCTGGGCGTGATCGGCGCTGGCGTTATCGGTCTGGAACTGGGTTCGGTCTGGTCGCGTCTGGGTGCAGAAGTGACTGTCCTGGAAGCCCTGGACACCTTCCTGATGGCCGCTGACGCTGCCGTTTCCAAGGAAGCGCTGAAAACCCTGACCAAACAGGGTCTGGACATCAAGCTGGGCGCTCGCGTGACCGGTTCCAAAGTGAACGGCGACGAAGTCGTTGTGAACTACACCGATGCCAACGGCGAACAGAACATCACTTTCGACAAGCTGATCGTAGCCGTTGGTCGCCGTCCGGTGACCACTGATCTGCTGTCCGCTGATTGCGGCGTGACCCTGGACGAGCGCGGTTTCGTGCACGTTGATGATCACTGCGCCACCACCGTACCGGGCGTTTACGCCATCGGTGACGTGGTTCGCGGCATGATGCTGGCGCACAAGGCCTCGGAAGAGGGCATCATGGTCGTCGAGCGCATCAAGGGCCACAAAGCCCAGATGAACTATGATTTGATCCCTTCGGTTATTTATACTCACCCGGAAATCGCGTGGGTTGGTAAAACCGAGCAGGCCTTGAAAGCTGAAGGCGTTGAAGTTAACGTCGGCACCTTCCCGTTCGCAGCCTCTGGCCGTGCCATGGCTGCCAACGATACCGGCGGTTTCGTCAAGGTCATCGCAGATGCCAAGACCGACCGCGTACTGGGCGTCCACGTGATCGGCCCAAGCGCTGCCGAACTGGTTCAGCAGGGCGCAATCGGTATGGAATTCGGCACCAGCGCTGAAGACCTGGGCATGATGGTTTTCTCCCATCCGACCCTGTCTGAAGCCTTGCATGAAGCTGCTCTGGCAGTGAATGGCGGCGCCATCCACATCGCCAACCGCAAGAAGCGTTAAGACACAATAAGAAACCACGGCGGTACGGCCCGTCGTGAGCCTTGCATGCAAGACTCACCGCGGAATGTCCGCTGGACGCAGCCTTGCGTAGCTGCACCGGTTGTCCGGAAAGGCTACGCAAGCAGCAGTCACAGGTGGTGCGGCACTTCAATAAGTGCAGCACCGAATGCGCAGTACCTAACGAAGACGGTAATAAGCATGAATCTTCACGAGTATCAGGGTAAGCAGCTGTTCGCTGAGTACGGCCTGCCAGTTTCCACCGGTTACGCGGTAGACACCCCGGAAGCAGCAGCAGAAGCTTGCGACAAAATCGGCGGCACCGAGTGGGTTGTCAAAGCCCAGGTCCACGCTGGTGGTCGCGGTAAAGCGGGCGGCGTTAAGCTGGTTCGCAGCAAAGAAGACGCTAAGGCATTCGCACAGCAGTGGCTGGGCAAGCGTCTGGTGACTTACCAGACTGACGCCAATGGTCAGCCAGTCACCAAGATCCTGGTTGAATCGTGCACTGATATCGCTAAAGAGCTGTACCTGGGCGCTGTCGTTGACCGTTCGAGCCGTCGTATCGTGTTCATGGCTTCCACCGAAGGTGGCGTGGACATCGAGAAAATCGCTCACGACACTCCAGAAAAAATTCTGAAAGCCACTATCGATCCACTGGTTGGCGCTCAGCCATTCCAGGGTCGCGAGCTGGCATTCCAGTTGGGTCTGGAAGGCAAGCAAGTTGCCCAGTTCGCCAAGATCTTCGTAGGTCTGGCCAAACTGTTCAAGGATCACGACCTGGCCCTGCTGGAAGTGAACCCGCTGGTGATCAAGGCTGACGGCGATCTGCACTGCCTCGACGCCAAGATCAACATCGACGCCAACGCCATGTACCGTCAGCCTAAGCTGAAGACTTTCCACGATCCGTCGCAAGACGATCCGCGCGAAGCGCACGCTGCCAAGTTCGAACTGAACTACGTAGCGCTGGAAGGCAACATCGGTTGCATGGTCAACGGTGCTGGCCTGGCCATGGGTACCATGGACATCGTCAACCTGCATGGCGGCAAACCAGCCAACTTCCTCGACGTGGGCGGCGGTGCTACCAAAGAACGCGTTACCGAAGCTTTCAAAATCATTCTGTCCGACACCAACGTCGCTGCAGTACTGGTTAACATCTTCGGCGGCATCGTTCGTTGCGACATGATTGCCGAAGGCATCATCGGTGCAGTGAAAGAAGTCGGCGTGAAAATCCCGGTTGTTGTTCGCCTTGAAGGCAACAACGCTGAGCTGGGCGCTAAAGTACTGGCAGAAAGCGGTTTGAACATCATCGCTGCTACCAGCCTGACCGACGCTGCTCAACAAGTTGTCAAAGCTGCGGAGGGCAAATAATGAGCGTCCTGATCAATAAAGACACCAAAGTTATCTGCCAGGGTATTACCGGTTCGCAAGGTAGTTTCCACACCCAGCAAGCCATCGAGTACGGCACCAAGATGGTTGGTGGTGTAACTCCTGGTAAAGGCGGCACCGAGCACCTGGGTCTGCCAGTGTTCAACACCGTGAAAGACGCTGTAGCTGCCACTGGCGCCACCGCCAGCGTTATCTACGTTCCGGCTCCTTTCTGCAAAGACTCGATCCTGGAAGCTGCCTTCGGCGGCATCAAGCTGATCGTGTGCATCACCGAAGGCATTCCTACCCTGGACATGCTGGACGCTAAAGTTAAGTGCGACGAGCTGGGTATCACCCTGATCGGCCCTAACTGCCCAGGCGTGATCACCCCAGGCGAATGCAAGATCGGCATCATGCCAGGTCACATTCACTTGCCAGGCAAGGTCGGTATCGTTTCCCGTTCCGGCACCCTGACCTACGAAGCTGTGAAGCAAACTACTGACGCCGGTTTCGGTCAGTCGACTTGCGTCGGCATCGGTGGTGACCCGATCCCGGGTTCGAACTTCATCGACATCCTGAAGCTGTTCCAGGAAGACCCGAAGACCGAAGCGATCGTAATGATCGGTGAGATCGGCGGTTCGGCTGAAGAAGAAGCGGCTGCCTACATCAAGGCACACGTGACCAAGCCGGTTGTTTCCTACATCGCTGGTGTGACTGCTCCTCCGGGCAAGCGCATGGGCCATGCTGGCGCAATCATCTCTGGCGGCAAAGGCACTGCAGACGAGAAATTCGCTGCTCTGCAAGACGCAGGCGTTAAAACCGTGCGTTCGCTGGCAGACATCGGCAAGGCCCTGGCCGAGCTGACTGGTTGGGCTGTCAAGTAAGCCTCGCGCTTAACTGACGCTTCACCAAACAAAGGCCACCTTCGGGTGGCCTTTGTCGTTTCAGGTGTATGAGAAACACATGAGGCTTTTTTTTGTGGCGAGGGAGCTTGCTCCCGCTGGGCTGCGAAGCAGCCCCAAAAACATACAGCCGCGTTTTAAAAGATGAAATGCGTTGTCTGGCATTACGCCTGCTTCGCAGTCGAGCGGTAGCAAGCTCCCTCGCCACAGGGACATTTCATGAAATATAGATATGTAAACGCGACAAAGAAATGTCGCGTATCGGATAGTTCGCCCTTTAACAGTGCGTTTGCCGCCCAAATTCGTTAGGCTACGCGCCATTTTTGCGACCGCGCCCACAAGGCTGCAACGCGCTTAAAGGGTTGGTCCCATACGGACCGACAGCATTTCCCTCACCCATAGGGAAATCCCTCTCTAAATTCCGATTCAGTAGTGTGGTATTTCCTTAATGAAAGTGTTGAAAGGCCAGGACATCCTGGCACTTGGTTTTATGACGTTTGCCCTGTTCGTCGGGGCCGGCAACATCATCTTCCCGCCTATCGTCGGTTTGCAGTCCGGGCCTCACGTCTGGATGGCGGCGCTGGGCTTTCTGGTCACGGCGGTCGGTCTGCCAGTGATCACTGTAGTGGCGCTGGCCAAGGTTGGCGGCGCCATGGACGCGCTGAGCAGCCCGATCGGTAAAGTCGCCGGTGGCCTGCTGGCAGCGGCGTGCTACCTCGCTGTCGGCCCGCTGTTCGCGACTCCGCGTACTGCGACCGTATCTTTCGAAGTCGGCCTGGCGCCGTTGACCGGCGAGAGCCCGTTGGCGCTGTTCCTCTACAGCTCGGTGTACTTCCTGCTGGTGTTCTTCATCTCGCTGTATCCGGGGCGTTTGCTGGACACCGTTGGACGCTTCCTCGCGCCGCTGAAGATCATCGCGCTCGCCGTTTTGGGTATCGCCGCATTCGCTTTGCCGGCCGGTGACATTGGTCATGCAACGCCTGAGTATGTTGCTGCACCGTTCTCCCAAGGCTTCATCAATGGTTATCTGACCATGGATACCCTGGGCGCCCTGGTATTCGGCATCGTCATCGTCAACGCGATCCGCTCCCGGGGTGTCGAATCGCCTGCGCTGATTACCCGTTACGCGATCATCGCCGGGCTGATTGCCGGTGTAGGTCTGGCACTGGTTTACGTCAGCCTGTTCCGCCTCGGTTCGGGCAGCCATGAAGTGGCGGCTGGCGCGACCAATGGCGCGGCGGTATTGCACGCTTACGTGCAGCACACATTCGGTTCTCTGGGCAGTGGTTTCCTCGCGGTGCTGATTTCCCTGGCGTGCCTGGTGACGGCGGTTGGCCTGACCTGTGCCTGTGCGGAATACTTTAGCCGTGTACTGCCACTGTCCTACAAGACGTTGGTCATTATCCTCGCCGCATTCTCACTGTTGGTGTCCAACCTGGGCCTGACCAAGCTGATTGCGTTCTCGATCCCGGTACTCACCGCGATCTACCCGCCATGCATCGTTCTGGTGGCGCTGAGCTTCTGCAAGGACTTCTGGCATGAGCAGGGTCGTATCCTCGGTCCGGTCATGCTGGTGTCGTTCATCTTCGGCCTGATCGACGCTCTCAAGGGTGCCGGCCTGGCGGACTGGATGCCGAGCCAAATGGCGCATTTGCCGTTGAGCGAGCAGGGTCTGGCGTGGCTGGTGCCGTCGGTAATGACCCTGGTGGTTGCTGTGGTTTGCGACCGTCTGCTGGGCAAGCGCGAAGAAGCGTTGGCTTAAGCGTTGCCGGCCCGTCACAAGCGGGCCTGTGAGCAAAACAGAAATGCCCCGTATCAATCGATACGGGGCATTTTTTATGGGCTGGATGCAGTGTCTTTTTTCTTGGGCTAACGTCGAAGCACTGCAAAACCCTTTGTGGGAGCGAGCCTGCTCGCGATGGCGTCGGTATATTCAGTAGTGCTGTTGACTGACCCGTCGCAATCGCGAGCAAGCTTGCTCCTACAGGGATTGTGTATTCCGCAAATACATCACAAGGACCTGCATGTCGTTCATCCAAGCCAATCTGATCCATATCCTTGCTGCCATCTGGTTTGTCATCTGCTGGGGCGGTTACACCCGCTATGCCACATGGAAAGGCCGTGACACCGCGTGCCTGGCCAGTGTGTTGCACTTGTATCGTGAGGACTGGATGCGTCGAATGTTGCTGCGTGACAACCGCATCGCCGATGCCAGCGTGATTGGCAACCTGGAGCGCAACGCTTCGTTCTTCGCCTCCAGTACGTTGATTATCCTCGCCGGTATTCTCACGGTGCTCGGGGCTTCCGAACGGGCGGTGTCGTTGTTGGCGGATATCCCGATGGTGCAACAGGCGTCCCAGGGGATGTCGGAGATCAAGTTGTTGTGCCTGGCGTTGGTGTTCGTTTATGCGTTTTTCACTTTCAGCTGGTGCATGCGTCAGTACAACTTCGCGGCCATCCTGGTGGGCTCGGCACCCATGGTCGGCGAGCGACATGTTTCCGAACAGGAGCGCAAAGCCTTTGCCGCCCGCGCTGCGCGTGTCATCTCAATGGCCGCCAACCAGTTCAACTTTGGCCTGCGTTCTTATTACTTCGGCATGACCATGCTGGCCTGGTTTGTCAGCCCATGGTTGTTCATGTTGATGAGTGCCGGTGTGGTGTTGGTTTTGTACCGTCGCGAGTTTCACTCCGACGTTCTTGATGTGATGGTCTATACCCCTACTGAGGCGCCGTTGCCCGAGGTGAGTAAAGAGGCTGTTTGATGAGTATTCCTTTCTGGTGTGTGTTTATCAGTGCCTTGCTGATTTACGTGGCGCGAATGCCTGTGACCAAGGCGATGAAAGAGCAGGGCGGGTACAACAATCACCTGCCGCGCCAGCAACAAGATCAGCTCACGGGGTTTGGTGCCCGTGCAGTGGCGGCGCATCAGAACAGCTTCGAGGCGTTCATACTGTTTGCGGTGGGTGTGCTGATGGCGCATACCACGCAAACGGCGGGATGGCTGATCGATTGGCTGGCGATCATCTTTGTGATCGCGCGCATTATCTACTTGGTGTGTTACTGGAAAGATCTGGCCTGGCAGCGCAGTCTGGTTTGGCTGGTGGGTTTAATCTGTTCGTTGTTATTGATGATTAGTCCGACTTTTAGAACGATTTTGCTCTAACGCCGGGAAGGCAACAAAACAGCAGACAAAAGAAAACCCGCACTTGGCGGGTTTTCTTTTCACACGCTAAAAACGACTTAGTTTTTAGGTGCGGCTTCTTTTGCGGCGGCTTCGTTCGATTCGGCCTGAGCTTTGGCAGCTTCGGCGTTTTCTTTCGCAGCGTCGTTCACTTTATCCTGAGCTTTGTTCATGTCTTGCTGAGCTTGCTCAGCATGTTGGTTGGCATCTTGAGCTTTGTCCTCGGATTTTTTATCGCAGGCAGCGAGACCGAGGGAAGCGGTCAACATCAAGGCAATAGCTAAAGTCTTACGCATGGGGTGTTTCTCCTTATGGAAAATATCTACTGGCCTTTCGAGCATGGCCATTAGGGTTAAGTTCCTCAATTCGTTCAGATATATAAGATTATTCCCACGGGAACTTTTACGAATCCGCCCAATACGATTTTTGCATACTAAGAAGAGTGTTTATCACATGACCGAGAACCCCGTTTTTGAGCGCGCGACACGATTTCTTTCGGCGCTCAGACATTGCCAGGTACTTGGATTGCGCGTTCATAGCGCCAGCAGCGACGGACTAACGGTCATCCTGCCGTACAGCCCGAAGATCGTCGGCAACCCGCAAACCGGTGTGATCCACGGCGGTGTGCTGACTACCCTGATGGACACCGCATGCGGCATGTCCACCCTCTGCGTGTTGCCGGAATTTGAAGTCTGCCCCACCCTCGACCTGCGCATCGACTACATGCACGCCGCCGAGCCGCATAAGGATGTCTACGGCTTCGCCCAGTGCTACCGGGTAACCACCGACGTGATTTTCGCCCGCGGCTTCGCCTATCAGGATGATCCCCAGCAACCCATTGCCCATGTGGTGGGCACTTTCATGCGCATGGGCAAAGCCATTAAAGGGACCAAAGGATTTGGCGGCGCCATCGCCGGAGGTGCGAAATGAGCGAGTCATTCAAGGAGCAACTGCAACAGGCCCATGAGCGGGGGGACTACGGCCCGCTGTTGGACCTGATTCCCTACGCCCAATTGATTGGCGTCGAATGCTCACGCGTGGGGGATGAGCTGCTGTTTCGTCTTCCGGCCAACAAGGACAACATTGGTAACCCTTTATTGCCCGCGATCCACGGTGGTGTGATTGCCGGTTTCATGGAGTTGGCCGCCGCACTTCATCTGCTGGTGTTTACCGGTTCACCCGGCGTGCCAAAAATTATCGACTTCTCTCTCGACTACCTGCGCGCCGGGCAATTTCGCGATACCTGGGCTCGGTGCCAGGTGTGTCGCCAGGGGCGTCGAGTGGCAAACGTGGCGATTACAGCCTGGCAAAGTACCGAAGCGGAACCCATCGCCACGGCCCGGGCGCATTTCAAACTTGATGAGCCCTTGAAATCCTGAACACAGCCCCCAACTCTGATGACAACCCGCCGCCGACCCTCAAGGTCGCGGCTTATGCCATCTGATTGGAGTTTGATGACCATGAGTGTGGAAACTCAAAAGGAAACCCTGGGCTTCCAGACCGAGGTGAAGCAACTGCTGCACCTCATGATCCATTCGCTGTATTCCAACAAGGAAATTTTCCTTCGCGAACTGATCTCGAACGCCTCTGACGCTGTAGACAAATTACGTTTCGAAGCGCTGTCCAAGCCAGAATTGCTGGAAGGTGGCGCCGAACTGAAAATCCGCGTGAGCTTCGACAAAGACGCTAAAACCGTCACCCTTGAAGACAACGGTATCGGCATGAGCCGTGAAGATGCGATCACGCACCTCGGCACCATCGCCAAGTCTGGCACCGCCGACTTCATGAAGCACCTGACCGGCGACCAGAAGAAAGACTCGCATCTGATCGGTCAGTTCGGTGTTGGTTTCTACTCTGCCTTCATCGTTGCCGACAAAGTCGACGTGTACAGCCGTCGTGCCGGCAGTGCTGCCAGCGAAGGCGTGCACTGGTCGTCCAAGGGCGAAGGCGACTTCGAGGTGGCGACAGTCGAGAAAGCCGAGCGCGGCACTCGCATCGTTCTGCACTTGAAGTCCGGTGAAGACGAGTTTGCCGATGGCTGGCGTCTGCGCAACATCATCAAGAAGTACTCCGACCATATCGCTTTGCCGATCGAATTGCCGAAAGAAGTGGCAGCCGCTGAAGGCGAAGAGAAGCCGGCTGTTGAATGGGAAACCGTCAACCGCGCCAGCGCCCTGTGGACCCGTCCGCGTACCGAGATCAAGGACGAGGAATACCAGGAGTTCTACAAGCACATTGCTCACGACTTCGAAAACCCGCTGAGCTGGAGCCACAACAAGGTCGAAGGCAAGCTCGAATACAGCTCGCTGCTGTACGTGCCGGCCCGTGCTCCGTTCGACCTGTACCAGCGTGAAGCGCCGAAAGGCCTGAAGCTGTATGTGCAACGCGTGTTCGTCATGGATCAGGCGGAGTCGTTCCTGCCGCTGTACCTGCGTTTCATCAAAGGCGTGGTCGATTCCAACGACTTGTCGCTGAACGTGTCGCGGGAAATCCTGCAGAAAGACCCGATCATCGACTCCATGAAGTCGGCGCTGACCAAGCGCGTTCTGGACATGCTGGAAAAACTGGCGAAGAACGAGCCTGAGCAATACAAAGGCTTCTGGAAAAACTTCGGCCAGGTCATGAAAGAAGGCCCGGCAGAAGACTTCGCCAACAAAGAAAAAATTGCTGGCTTGCTGCGTTTCGCATCGACCAACGGTGAAGACGGCGAACAGGTTGTCGGTCTGACCGAATATCTGGCTCGCGCCAAGGAAGGTCAGGACAAGATTTACTACCTGACTGGCGAAACCTACGCGCAAGTCAAAAACAGCCCGCACCTGGAAGTCTTCCGCAAGAAAGGCATCGAAGTGCTGCTGCTGACTGACCGTATCGACGAGTGGCTGATGAGCTACCTCAGCGATTTCGACGGCAAGAGCTTTGTCGATGTGGCGCGCGGTGACCTGGACCTCGGCAACCTGGACTCGGAGGAGGACAAGAAAGCCGCGGAAGAAGTCGCCAAGTCCAAAGAAGGACTGGTTGAGCGTCTGAAAACCGCGCTGGGCGAATCCGTTGCTGAAGTACGGGTTTCCCATCGCCTGACCGATTCCCCGGCGATTCTGGCCATCGGCGAGCAGGACTTGGGTCTGCAAATGCGTCAGATCCTCGAAGCCAGCGGTCAGAAGGTTCCGGATTCGAAGCCGATCTTCGAATTCAACCCGGCTCACCCGTTGATCGAGAAGCTCGATAGCGAGCAGAGCGACGAGCGCTTCGGCGACCTGTCGCACATCCTCTTCGATCAGGCAGCCCTGGCGGCCGGCGACAGCTTGAAGGATCCGGCGGCTTATGTGCGTCGTCTGAACAAGCTATTGGTTGAGCTGTCGGCTTAACTGCGTTGTAGAAAAACCCGCTTCGGCGGGTTTTTTCATTCTGGTGTTTAAAAATCAGGAGTCAGAAATGAGCCAAATCACTGTACGTTCCGTGGCCTACCAGATTGATGGCCAGTCCTACGAAAGCCGTCTGGCTTTTGATGCTGACCAAAAAGGCCCGCGTCCGGGGTTGTTGATGGCGCCGAACTGGATGGGTGTCAGCGCCGGCGCCGAAGAAATCGCCAAGTCGGTGGCGGCCAAGGGCTACGTGGTACTGATCGCAGACCTCTATGGCCAATCGCTTCGCCCTCAGAACAACGATGAAGCGGGCGCAGCGATGATGCCGCTGAAGAATGACCGCCCATTGCTGCGCAAGCGCATGCAGGTTGCGTTCGAACAGCTGCAAAACCAGGGCGAAGTGGCCGTCGATACTTCGAAGCTGGCCACATTCGGTTTCTGCTTCGGTGGTTGCTGTGCGTTGGAATTCGCCCGTACTGGTGCGCCGGTAAAGGCGGCGGTGTCGTTCCACGGCACCCTCGATACGCCGAATCCGGCCGATGCGAAAAACATCAAGGGCAAGGTGCTGGTACTGCACGGTGCTTCCGATCCATTAGTGCCGAAAGAGCAACTGCCGGCCTTCGAAGAGGAAATGAATGCGGCGGGTGTGGATTGGCAGTTGCTGAGCTACGGCGGCGCGTTCCACTCGTTCACCGATCCGCATGCGAATGTGCCGGGGATGATGATGTACGACGCGAAGATTGCCGCACGGGCATTCACGTCGATGCATAACTTGCTGGATGAAGTGTTCAAGGGCTGAAAAAAAAGTACCGAACATCGAATCCTGTAGGAGCCGGCTTGCTGGCGATAGCGTCCTCATGACCGCCATCGCTAGCAAGCCAGCGCCTACAAGAGTTGTGTCGTACACAGTTTTGCGAACAAGCCGATAACTGTGGGAGCTGGCTTGCCAGCGATGAGGCAATGACAGGCGCTTAAAACCTCAAGGCAATTCAATCCGCTCAACTTCCCCCGGCACCGTAGGCCAATCCCCGGCCGCCCAGCGACGGCGCGCTTCATCGATTGCTGCCGGATCGCTCGCCACGAAATTCCAATTGATCCGTCGCGGTCCGTCCAGTGGTGCTCCCCCGAACAGCACGGCATGACAGTCGCTCTCAGCGAACAGGGTCATTTCCTCTCCGGCAGGCAAAACAACCAGAGAATGCGGTTCTACTGCCTCGCCATCCAGTTGCGCTTCACCGCTCAACACATACAGCGCTCGTTCTTCATGCTCGGTTGGAATCAGCAATGTCGTCGCCGTTTGCAGGTTCAGTTCCGCGTATAGCGTAGGAGAAAGCACCGGCACCGGCGATTCAAGGCAGAAGCCTGAGCCGGCAATCATGCGGATCTTCACCCCAAGGTTGTCGCTGACCGGGAGCGTAGTCGCTGGGTGATGGCTGTAATGCCCCGGGCCTTGTTCGTGATCTTTCGGGGACGCCAGCCAGATCTGCAAACCGTGCATCTTGAAACTTTGGTCCCATAGCGGCTGAGGCGTGCGTTCAACGTGGGCGATGGCGCTGCCGGCGGTCATCCAGCTGACATCGCCAGCATTGACCACCTGATCAGAACCGAGACTGTCCTTGTGCTGGATCTGCCCGTCGAACAAGTAGGTGAGGGTCGACAGCCCGATATGCGGGTGCTGTCGGATGTTCATGCCTTTGCCGGCCGGATACTCGGTTTCGAGCATGTGGTCGAAAAACACGAAGGGCCCGACATTGCGGCATTTGGCAGAAGGCAGCGGACGAAGAATCGGCTGGCCTTCGACATCTTCGGCGCGGGGGCGGATCACGAGCGGAGTGTTCATGGTGCGTTCCAGGCTGAGCGGGTGATGCGTTCGAGCATAACCCGCTTGCGCAGCCGTTGCCGCTATTGGCTGAACGCGCCTTCGGAAAGGTGGGTTTCGATGCTGACTTCACTGGTGGTCATCAGCTTGTGAATCGGGCAGCGGTCGGCCACACGGTGCAACTCATCACGCTGGGCGTCGGTGAGCACACCCTTGAGGGTCAGTTTGACGTGGAGGACATATTTGCCTTTCTGCTCTTCACTGTTGTCGCGTTTGACCTCAACGCCAACGCCCGTCAGCGGAATGTCCTTTTTCTTCGCGTACAACTTCAAGGTCAGGGCCTTGCATGCACCCAGCGCGGCATCGAAGTAATCGTGCGGCTCCGGCGCCGAACCATCGCCGCCAGCGGACTGCGGGACATCGGCAAAGAGTTCGTGGTCATCGATCTGGACGCTGTGGCGAAAACCTTCGGCGGAAACGGTATTGACGGTAACGGTCATGGGTAACCTCGCAGGCGGCAGGAAAAATCATTCGATCAAAAAAGACCTTGAAGGTATAGAGCAATACGCCTGCTGCGCGTTCCTTTTTAAAAGATCGCAGCCTGCGGCGAACGCATCTTCCCGTAGGAGCTGCCGAAGGTTCGGGCCGCGCTCGGACGATCTTTTGATCAAAAAAAGCCCCGCATTTGCGGGGCTTCTTTATATACGTTCGGATCAACTGCCTTTGACAGTCTTGCCGTTGACCTTGCCGTCCAGGAGCATGATGTTGTACTCCTTGCCGTCGGTTTCGACCTGTTGCAGGCGGACCAGCAAATAGTCCCAATCCTTGGCGAACCACAGCACAGTGATGCGCTTGCTTTGCGTCGGGTCGCGTACGCGCTCGACCTTGATTGCATCGATCTGGCCAGCCTTGGTGTCGACTTTTTCCGAACCGAGCACGCGGAAGTCGTAGGTATCGACTTCGCCATCATCCACGACCTGATAGCTCATGCTCTTCTTGCCGGCGGCGACGTCATGCTGAAGAGCAAGCTGATAAGTGGATTTGTCGAGCATGCCGCGGTTCAGCGGGATATTCACGGCGTCGCCACGATCAGTACCGGTTACCTTTTTGGCGGCCCAGTCGAAGTCCAGATCAGCCTTCTTGGCTTTGCCCAGACCACCGCGTTCGAAGTGGTAGGACTGTGGCAGCAGGGTGTCCTTGTCGACGGTCAGGGTGCTTTCTTCGGACAGGCTGGCGATCATCATCGACGCCTTGAAGGTGAGCTTCCAGATGCCGTTGGCTTCCTTGGTCAGGCTGCGTTCGGCGGTGCCGCTCATGGGCAGCTGCTTCCAGTCGGCGGTGTAGCTGGCGGAGAACGGTTGAAGGTCTGCAGCCTGCGCAAAGGGCAGGGCGAGCAGAGCGCAAGCGAAGAGCAGGGCGCGACGCATAAAATCTCCTAGGTTCGAATCAAGTGGCCGCTGGCCGCGAGTAACTGTCCATCCAGTAAAGCACCTTGATCACCGAGTGATAACCGGCCTTCGGCAAACCAGTGTACGGCCATCGGGTAGATCAGGTGTTCCTGAACGTGGACCCGCTGCGCCAGGCTTTGCGGCGAGTCATGCAACTCTACCGGTATTACTGCCTGTACGACCAGTGGTCCGCCATCGAGTTCCTCGGTGACGAAGTGCACGGAGCAACCGTGTTCGGCGTCGCCGGCCTCCAGCGCTCGCTGATGAGTGTGTAACCCTTTGTATTTGGGTAGCAGCGAAGGATGGATGTTGAGCAGGCGACCCTGGAAGTGACGCACGAAATCAGCGCTGAGGATGCGCATGAAACCGGCCAGTACCACGAGTTTGGGGTTGAAGGCGTCGATCAGTTCGATCAACGCGGCATCGAAGGCCTCGCGGCCATCGAAAGCCTTGTGATCCAGCGAGCGGGTGGCGATACCCGCGTCACTGGCGCGTTGCAGGCCGTAGGCGTCGGCGCGGTTGGAAATCACCGCAGCGATGCGGGCCGGGCTGTCGCCGGTCCGCGTGCTGTCGATCAAGGCCTGCAAGTTACTGCCGGTGCCGGACAACAGCACCACCACATCACAGGTCTGGGACATCAATGAGCCTTGAGGTTCTTCAGTTCGACCTGAGCTGCGCCTTCGGCAGCGGTGGAGATCTGACCGATGACCCATGGCTGCTCGCCGGCTTCGCGCAAAACGTTCAGGGCAGTTTCGACGTGCTCTTGAGCGACGCAGATGACCATGCCGACACCGCAGTTCAGTACGCGGTGCATTTCGTTTTCGTCGACGTTGCCTTTCTCTTGCAGCCAGTCGAACACCGCCGGACGGGTCCAGCTCGCCACGTCAACCACCGCTTGTGCGCCTTTTGGCAGAACGCGCGGGATGTTGTCCAGCAGGCCGCCACCGGTGATGTGGGCCATGGCTTTGACGGCGCCGGTTTCCTTGATCAGCTTGAGCAGCGGCTTCACGTAGATGCGGGTCGGGGCCATCAGCAGGTCGGTCAGCGGCTTGCCGTCGAGCTGGGTGTTTTCGATGTCTGCACCGGACACTTCGATGATCTTGCGGATCAGCGAGTAGCCGTTGGAGTGCGGGCCGGAAGACGGCAGGGCGAGCAGGGCGTCGCCAGCAGCGACTTTGGAACCGTCGATGATTTCGGATTTTTCCACGACGCCGACGCAGAAGCCGGCCAGGTCGTAGTCTTCGCCTTCGTACATGCCTGGCATTTCAGCGGTTTCGCCGCCGACCAGGGAGCAGCCGGACAGCTCGCAGCCTGCGCCGATGCCGGTCACAACCTGGGCGGCGGTGTCGACGTTCAGTTTGCCGGTGGCGTAGTAGTCGAGGAAGAACAGCGGCTCTGCGCCGCACACCACCAGGTCGTTGACGCACATGGCGACCAGGTCGATGCCGATGCTGTCGTGCTTGTTCAGGTTCAGTGCCAGGCGCAGCTTGGTGCCGACGCCGTCAGTACCGGAAACCAGCACAGGCTGCTTGTAGCCGGCCGGGATTTCGCAGAGGGCGCCAAAACCGCCCAGGCCGCCCATGACTTCCGGGCGCGCAGTGCGCTTGGCGACGCTCTTGATGCGTTCGACCAATGCTTCACCGGCGTCGATGTCTACACCGGCGTCCTTGTAGCTCAGGGAGGGTTGCTTGCTCATGATCCAGGCCTTTAGGGGGGATTCAGGGGTAACGACCGAGTTCAGCGGGGACGCCGAATTCGACGGGGGGCGATTGCCTCACGCGAATTTCGAGGGTGCCCGGCTGTTGCCGGTCTGCGAAGGCGCGCGATTTTATCAGGCTTGAGAGGCAGCGGCCATCCTCACGCCGACAGCAGGGGCATATCTGCCTAAAAAAAACGAAATTGCCCCGTGTCAGTAGCATCCTGCTCGCTCGCGCAGGGTATCGTCATTAACCGTCTATCGTTATGACAGTGCGTAAACTTACCTGGGACGTGTGAATGTTTTGCGCCGAGCGATGGTCACAGCCTTGCTCGATCGTCTTCATGCGGTCTGTTCCACCCGCCCTTGTCGTCAGGAATCTTCCATGCGTTTTTGTAAATTCTTGTTTGCAGGTTGTTTGTCATTGGTCAGTCTCGTCAGTCAGGCCGAAACGGTGAAAGGCCTTTATGTAGTGCGCGAGCCTGTCAGCAGCCAGACGCAGGAGGAGCGCGATCAAGCGACTCAGCGTGCGTTGGATACGCTGGTATTGCGACTGACCGGCGATCCGAAGGCGGCGCAAAGTCCGGGGCTGGCGGCGATTCGCAAAGACCCGCAGCAAATCATCAGTCAGTACGGTTTTGAGGCGGGGCCGCCGGAAGTGTTGAAGGTCGATTTCGATCCGGCGACCACCGAGCAGGCCTTGCGCCGCGCCGGGCTGGCCATGTGGGGTGCCAATCGGCCGTCGATTCTGGGTTGGTGGTTGAACGAATCCACAGAGGGCTCAAGCCTGGTGGGCGATGGTCAGGCCAATGCGACGCCGTTGCGCCGAGCCGCTCAGCACCGTGGCTTGCCGCTGCGTCTGCCGCTGGCGGATTTGGGTGAGCAGGGCGTCGCTACGGCACCGAATCTTGAAAGTGCTGATCCGGCACCGCTGCGCGCGGCATCGGAACGTTACAATGCCGACGCTGTGCTGGCGGTGCATGCCCGTGAAGAGGGTGGTCAGTGGCAGGCCAAGTGGCGTCTGTGGCTGGGTGACCAGAAAGAGGCGGGTAGCGTTCAAGGCGCGGATCAGGCCGCTGTGGCGGATGCGGTGATGTTGGCGGTCAACGAACGCCTGGCGCCGCGATTCGTCGCCAAGCCTGGGGCTTCATCGCAACAGTTGCTGGAAGTGCAGGGGATGAATCTGGAGCGTTATGCGACGCTTGGGCGATTGCTGGAACCCTTCGGTGGGCGTCCGCAAAGTGTCGATGGCGACCGGATTCTGTATCGGGTCAATGGCAGTGCTGATCAATTGCGGGCGCAATTATCGTTGGCGAAGTTGCAAGAGGTTGCAGCGGCACCAACACCGGCCCCAGCCCCCGTTACACCTGCTCAACCGGCGGCTGGCGGCGCTGCCGCTGCCATAACGCCAACCCCCGCACCGACACCGCAGTTGCGTTTCCGCTGGTAGATTTTTCTTTCTTTATATAGAAGCAATGGAGTGGTTCATGGCCGATACGCGGCGCTGGTTCTGGTTGGGTGCAGTGGTTCTGTTCTGCGCGTTTATCTGGTTGTTGCATCCGATTCTGACGCCGTTTCTGGTGGCGTTGCTGTTGGCCTATCTGTTCGACCCGCTGGTGGATCGGCTGGAGAAGGCCGGTCTTTCACGCACGTGGGGCGTGATCGCGGTGTTCGCGCTGTTCACCCTGATTTTCACTACGCTGCTGCTGGTGTTGGTGCCAATGCTCGCCAAGCAGTTGTTTCGTTTATATGAGCTGGCGCCGCAGATGCTCGATTGGTTGCAGCACACCGCGTTGCCATGGGCGCAATCGAAGTTCGGTTTGTCGGAGGGTTTCTGGAAGTTCGACAAGCTCAAGGCGGCGATCAGTGAGCACATGGGCCAGACCACTGACATTGTCGGTGTAGTGCTGAGTCAGGCGACAGCTTCCGGCCTGGCGCTGATTGGCTGGTTGGCGAATCTGGTGTTGATCCCGGTGGTGAGTTTCTACCTGCTGCGGGATTGGGACCTGATGATGGCCAAAATCCGCAGCTTGCTGCCCCGTGATCGCGAAGAGCAGGCAGTTTCCCTGGCCGCTGAATGCCATGAAGTGCTGGGAGCATTCGTTCGCGGGCAGTTGTTGGTGATGGTGGCGTTGGGCGTAATCTACGCAGCGGGACTGATGTTGGTGGGGCTTGAGTTGGGACTGTTGATCGGTCTGATTGCCGGCCTGGCGGCGATTGTGCCGTACATGGGTTTCGTCATTGGTATTGGCGCAGCATTGATTGCCGGTCTGTTTCAGTTCGGTGGCGATCTGTATCCCATGATCGGCATTGTCGCGGTGTTCATGGTTGGTCAAGCGTTGGAAGGCATGGTGCTGACGCCATTGCTGGTGGGGGATCGGATTGGTCTGCACCCGGTGGCGGTGATCTTTGCGATCCTGGCCGGCGGCGAGCTGTTTGGCTTTACCGGCGTATTGCTTGCGCTGCCGGTGGCGGCGGTGATCATGGTGCTGGTGCGCCATGTGCATGATTTGTATAAAGATTCGGATATGTACAGCGGGGTCGAGGATCCTGAACTTTAAGGCTTGAAATGAGCGGAACGCAGATGACCTGGTTTAAGGCCAGGTCGGAACGACGGGTTCGTCTGGCGGTCGGATGGACCGCCAAAGAATCTGTCATAAAACCGGGGCGCAAACGCAAACCTTTGATTTTGCTTGTGGTCTGTCGCATTGTGCGGTCGGCTTCACGGGTATAAACTTCGCAAACTTTACACAGAGGCCACTAACGGTTCCTTTGGAACTGTTCAGTCAGCATGAAACCGATTCAGCTGCCCCTAGGTGTGCGTCTGCGTGATGACGCCACTTTTATCAACTACTACCCAGGCGCCAATGCCGCTGCACTCGGCTATGTCGAGCGGCTGTGCGAAGCCGACGCCGGCTGGACCGAAAGCCTGATTTATCTCTGGGGCAAGCACGGGGTAGGGCGCACGCATCTGTTGCAGGCTGCGTGCTTGCGATTCGAACAGATGGGCGAGCCGGCGGTTTACCTTCCTTTGGCCGAGTTGCTCGATCGCGGCATTGAAATCCTCGATAACCTCGAACAATACGAACTGGTCTGCCTCGACGATTTACAAGCGGTGGCCGGCAAGGCGGATTGGGAAGAGGCACTTTTTCATCTGTTCAATCGTCTACGCGACAGTGGCCGGCGTCTGTTGATTGCCGCGTCGACGTCGCCGCGTGAGTTGCCGGTGAAGTTGGCGGACCTTAAATCCCGCCTGACCCTGGCACTGATTTTCCAGATGCGACCGCTTTCCGATGAAGACAAACTGCGTGCGTTGCAACTGCGCGCATCCCGTCGCGGACTGCATCTGACGGATGAAGTCGGTCACTTTATTTTGACTCGCGGTACTCGAAGCATGAGTGCGCTGTTCGAACTGCTTGAGCGTCTCGATCAGGCCTCGCTTCAAGCGCAGCGCAAGCTGACTATTCCCTTCCTGAAAGAAACGCTGGGCTGGTAAAACCTCCGGTTTCTCGCGGTTTTTTGGCATATTTCAGGCGCCAGAAAACGCACTTTCCTACACGCGTAGGCAGCGCAAGCGTCTAAATGGGGCTTAAGCGCTTAGATGTTTACGAGAAACCGAGAAGTCACAAAAAGTTCGATTGAATTTGCAAATGAGGATGATAGCGGGCATAGTCTCGGCTTCTTTACAACTATCAGCCACGGTCGTGCCCATGCTAAATCGCTTTGCACCCCTCGTGCCTCTCGCACTCGTTACCCTGTTGTTCGGTTGCGCTGCCCACTCTCCAGTGTCCCAGCAAGAGCAACAACAGCAGGTTAAAAACTCTGTTACCGCCCAATCTTCCGCTCGTTATCAGGAAGATCTTTTTCAAGACGAGGCGGCAACCGAAAAAGAACTCGCAGCTTTCGCCGATGGCAAGTCGTACAAACTTCCAGTTCTGGCTGACAGCATCCTCGAACGCGGCATGTCCCTGATCGGTACCCGTTACCGTTTTGGCGGTACCTCTGAAGCCGGCTTCGATTGCAGTGGTTTCATTGGCTATCTGTTCCGTGAAGAAGCCGGGATGAACCTGCCTCGCTCCACTCGCGAAATGATCAACGTCGACGCTCCTCTCGTCTCTCGCAGCAAGCTGGAGCCGGGCGATTTGCTGTTCTTCGCTACCAATGGTCGTCGCGGTCGTGTCAGTCACGCCGGGATCTACCTGGGCGACAACCAGTTCATCCATTCCAGCAGCCGCCGCAGCGGTGGTGTGCGAATCGATAGCCTGGGCGACAGCTACTGGAGCAAGACCTTCATCGAAGCCAAGCGCGCCCTCGCGATGGCACCTGGTGCATCACCAATCGTTACTGCTCGCAAGTAAGCGGACAATTTGTAAGGTGAACTTAAAGTCTTACTTGAAGTTTGCCACGTAGCAGCTAGAATCTTGATCTATTAATGATGGCAAACCGCCTGCGTCACGCGCAGGCGGTTTTCTTTTCTGCGCTTTCAGCAGAAAAAGTCGCAGCCAGATCAGGATGTTCTGCTTATGACGATGTCGGCCCGCCTCACAATCATGCTCTTCGCAGCGCTGCTCAGCGCTTGCGCCAGTCGCACACCGCCGCCTGCGCCGGTGGTTCGCGCGCCTATCGTGTTCGGTCCCTCCCAAGCCTTTTCGCCTGAAGCCGAAGACGTGCTGTTTCGCGCGTTGGGCCTGGTGGGTACGCCTTATCGCTGGGGCGGCAATACACCGGATTCCGGATTTGATTGCAGTGGTTTGATCGGCTACGTCTACCGTGATGTGGCTGGTATTTCCTTGCCGCGGACCACGCGTGAAATGATCTCCATGCAGGCGGCCAGCGTCGGTAAGGAAGGTCTGCAGACCGGTGACCTGATCTTCTTCGCCACCAATGGCGGCTCCCAAGTCAGTCATGCTGGCATCTATGTCGGTGAAGGTCGCTTCGTCCATGCACCGGCCACTGGCGGCACGGTCAAGCTCGACAGCTTGTCCAAGGCGTATTGGCAGAAAGCCTATCTGAGCGCCAAGCGTGTCCTGCAACCGGAGCACCTGGCGCGCAACCCGTAAATTCCAGAGGTTGTCGTCATGACCGCGCGCACGCTTAATCTCGACGATTCGCTCTATCAATACCTGCTTGATGTGTCCCTGCGCGAAACGCCGCTGCTCAAGCGCTTGCGCGACGAAACCCAGGCGCTGCCGATGGCGCGCTGGCAGGTGGCACCGGAGCAGGGTCAGTTTCTCGCATTGCTGGTAAAGCTCATCGGCGCCAGACGTGTGCTGGAAGTCGGCACCTTCACCGGTTACAGCGCCTTGTGCATGGCGGAGGCATTACCCGAAGACGGTTCGTTGATCTGCTGTGACATCCCCGGTGACTACAACGCTACTGCGCTCCGTTACTGGCAGGAAGCGGGTCTGGCCGGGCGAATCGATCTGCGTCTGGCGCCTGCGCTGGAAACCCTCGGCGAGATTGAGCGGCAAGGGCAGGGTGGGCAATTCGACCTGGTATTCATAGACGCCGACAAAGCCAATTACCCGACCTACCTTGAACATGCGCTGCGGTTGCTGCGCGTCGGTGGGTTAGCAGTGTTCGATAACACGCTGTGGAGTGGCCGGGTGCTTGAAGAGTATCCCGAAAGCGCAGATACCCGCGCAATCCATGTGCTCAATCGTGCATTGAAGACGGACGCGCGGGTGGATTTGTCGCTGTTGCCGTTGGGGGATGGGTTGACGCTCTGTCGCAAGCGCTAACTATGTTTTTTGTGGGAGCGGGCTTGCCCGCGATAGCGTTTCATAAGCCAGCATCTCTATTGAGCGTGCCGACGTCATCGCGGGCAAGCCCGCTCCCACAGGTTCGTGTGAGGTCAATTTCGTTATTTAACCGCCGACACCCGCCACACCTTGTTCCCCACATCATCCGCCACCAGCAAATCCCCCTGCTGATCAATCACCACACCTACCGGCCGACCCATGGCTTTTTCTTCGTCATTGAGGAAACCAGTTAGCACGTCTACCGGCTGCCCGCTCGGTTTGCCCGCGCTGAACGGTACGAAAATCACTTTGTAGCCGCTGTGCGGTTTGCGATTCCAGGATCCGTGCTGGCCGATGAAGGCGCCTTCCTTGAACTGCGCCGGCAATTTGTTGCCCTCGGCAAACGTCAGCCCCAATGACGCGGTGTGAGGGCCGACGGCGTAGTCCGGGGCGATCGCCTTGGCGACCATCTCCGGGTGTTGCGGCTCGACACGAACGTCGATGTGCTGACCATAGTAACTGTAGGGCCAACCGTAAAATCCACCGTCCTTCACTGAGGTGATGTAGTCCGGCACCAGGTCACTGCCGATTTCGTCCCGCTCATTCACGGCTGTCCACAACGCGCCGCTGGACGGTTCCCAAGCCAGACCGTTGGGGTTGCGAATTCCCGACGCAAAGATCCGGTGGTTACCAGTGGCGCGGTCCACTTCCCAGATCGCCGCGCGACCTTCTTCCTGGTCCATGCCGTTTTCGCCGACGTTACTGTTGGAGCCTACCGTGACGTAGAGCTTGCTTCCGTCCTTGCTGGCGATGACGTTTTTGGTCCAGTGGTGATTCAGCGTACCGCCCGGCAAGTCGACCACTTTGATCGGCTGCGACTTGATCGCGGTGGCGCCGTCTTCATAGTGGAAGCGCAACAAGCGGTCGGTATCGGCAACGTACAGGTCATTGCCCACGAGGGTCATGCCGAAAGGCGAGTTGAGGTTTTCCAGGAACACCGTGCGGGTTTCTGCGATGCCGTCGTGGTCCTTGTCTCGTAGCAGCGTGATGCGATTCGGGCTTGGTACGCCCGCACCAGCGCGCCCCATGACTTTCTTCATGACCCAGCCCTTGATGCCTTTGCCGTCATCGGGCTTGGGCGGGGCGTTGGTTTCGGCGACCAGCACGTCGCCGTTGGGCAGAACGTATAGCCAGCGCGGGTGATCAAGGCCTTCGGCAAACGCCGCCACTTGCGTGCCGCTGGCGGCAACGGGTTTGGCGCCGTCCGGCCAGCCGATCGCCGGGGCGATGTTTACTGTCGGCATCAGCGTCTTGTTGGGCTCTGGCAATTTGGGTGACGGCCCGGTGCCGTCAGAGACTTGCAGGCTGGAGGTTTCACCGCAAGCGGCGAGCCCTCCGGCGAGCGCGATAACGAGAACGAGCTGGGGCTTGCGCATGCTGACCTTCCCTATGAATGCAGTGACCTGATCAATAGAGAAGTGAGAATGCGCGATGGTTCAACCGTCAGCCGCGCGCTTCCTTGAACAGCACGGCAATACCGGGGTGATAGTTGCCGCCTTCGTTGCGCAACTTGCGATAGGCGTAGGGGAAATACCAGGCCACGGCGCAGGTGTGTTCCTTTTGCAGGTCGTCGACCATGTCCTGCAGTTCTTCCGGGGTGGCGCCATGCTGGGCTTTTTGCGGAGCAACAAACAGGCAGCCGAGTTTCAAGTCGCTGGCGTAGCTGATCTTCCTGGCGTCGCTGGTGACATCGAGTAAAGCCTCGGTCAGGTTCAGGCTGTTGACCCGTGGCCAGCGTTGCGTGGTCTGCAGCCAGGCCTTGGCTTCGGGTGTAGCGATGAACAAATCGGCGCGGCCGTTGCGATCGCCTTCCTCGGTCTGTTTGCGGGTGGGCGATTGTTGCAGGGTGATCATCTCCGCCATCCACGCGGCGGCGGAGAGCAGGCCGAGGTTAGCTTTTTCATCCAGCCAGTAAGGTGTTTCACCGTCGCCGCGCACGGCGTTGTAGCGGTCGATACAGTCAAACCAGCGTTCCAGCGCCGGGCGCAGGAATTCCAGCTTCGGATTGCTGATGATCATGCCTTGCATGGGGCTTACTCTTGTTATTATGTTGGGGGTTGTGGCTCTTTGATATCACTGCTGTGAGTGTCGCACAAGATTGGCGTCAGTTTGTTGATCAACGGCAGTTATTCGCTCGCACGCCCCGTCTTCAATTGACGCTCCACCCCCAACCCTCTAACCTTCGCGGCTTGTTTCAGGTGCTCTGTGGCTTGGGTCGACAGAGTGAAACAGGGAAGCCGGTGAGTGAGCGTTTCAGTCGATGAAACTCCGCGATCCCGGCGCTGCCCCCGCAACGGTAAATGAGTGAAAGGCTGCGCCTTGAGCCACTGTGTCGACGACATGGGAAGGCGCGCAGTCAGGCCAACGCCGCTCATGAGCCCGGAGACCGGCCTGATCCATCCAAGCGGCATCACGGTGGGCGATGCCAGGCTTCTTGCCTTCTATTCTTGTGCCTGCCCGCCGTTATCCAGCCTCAACGGAGAGCTCCCCATGACTGATACCCCTGATCGTGACGAACGTCACCTGGCGCGCATGCTGCGCAAAAAAGCCGTGATCGACGAACGCATCGCCAACTCCCCGAACGAATGCGGCCTGTTGCTGGTGCTGACCGGCAACGGCAAAGGCAAGAGCAGCTCGGCGTTCGGAATGCTCGCCCGCGCGATGGGCCACGGCATGCAGTGCGGTGTGGTGCAGTTCATCAAGGGCCGTAACAGCACAGGCGAAGAGTTGTTCTTCCGACGCTTTCCAGAGCAAGTGCGTTTTCATGTGATGGGCGAGGGCTTCACCTGGGAAACCCAGGATCGTCAGCGTGATATCGCCGCCGCCGAAGCCGCATGGGCGGTCTCGCAGCAACTGCTGCGCGATCCATCCATTGGCCTGGTGGTGCTGGATGAATTGAACATCGCCCTCAAGCACGGCTACCTCGATCTCGATCAGGTACTCAGCGATTTGCAGGCGCGTCCGCCGATGCAGCACGTGGTGGTCACCGGTCGTGGCGCCAAGCCGGAAATGATCGAGCTGGCCGACACCGTCACTGAGATGGGCATGATCAAGCATGCCTTCCAGGCCGGTATCAAAGCGCAAAAAGGCGTCGAGCTGTGAATCAACCTCGTCATTGCCCGGCGGTACTGATTGCCGCGCCGGCGTCCGGCCAGGGCAAGACCACCGTCACCGCCGCGCTGGCCCGGTTGCATCGCAATCAGGGGCGCAAGGTGCGCGTGTTCAAGTGCGGCCCGGATTTTCTCGACCCGATGATTCTCGAGCGCGCCAGCGGTGCGCCGGTGTATCAACTGGACATGTGGATGGTGGGCGAGCAGGAAAGTCGTCGACTGTTATGGGAAGCCGCCGCTGAAGCCGACCTGATTCTGATCGAAGGCGTCATGGGGCTGTTCGACGGCACGCCGTCCAGCGCTGACCTGGCGCGGCACTTTGGCGTACCGGTGCTGGGTGTGATCGACGGCACTGCGATGGCCCAGACTTTTGGCGCACTGGCCTTGGGGCTGGCGCGTTATCAACCGGACTTGCCGTTCGCTGGCGTGTTGGCCAATCGCGTGGGCACCCTGCGTCACGCCCAACTTCTCGAAGGCAGCCTGACCGAAGGCCTGCGTTGGTACGGCGCGTTGTCCCGGGAAACCGGGATCGAATTGCCGAGTCGGCATCTCGGTCTGGTGCAGGCCAGTGAGTTGAACGATCTTGATGTGCGTCTCGATGCGGCGGCCGAAGCGTTGGCCAGCAGTTGCGAGGTTGCGCTGCCGCCCGCCGTCGAATTCGCCGCGCCCGATGTGATCGCCGTCGAACCGTTGCTGGCCGGTGTGCGCATTGCCGTGGCCCGTGACGAAGCGTTTGCCTTTACCTATGGCGCCAGCCTGGACTTGCTGCGGGCGATGGGCGCCGAGTTGTCGTTTTTCTCGCCGATCCGTGATGCTGAGTTGCCGGATGCGGACAGCTTGTATCTGCCGGGCGGATATCCGGAATTGCATCATGTGGCGCTGTCGCAAAACACCGCGATGCTCGACGCGATCCGAGCGCACCATGCGGCTGGCAAGCCGTTGTTGGCCGAGTGCGGCGGCATGCTTTATCTGCTCGATTCGTTGACCGATGTTGAAGGTACTCGCGCGGAATTGGTCGGCTTGCTGGCGGGTGATGCGGTGATGCAAAAGCGTCTGGCTGCATTGGCGTTGCAAGCAGTTGAGCTGCCGGAAGGTTCGTTGCGTGGGCACACCTATCATCATTCGCTGACCACGACTGAGCTTGAGCCGATTGCTCGGGGCTTGAGCCCTAATGGCGGGCGCGGGGCGGAGGCGGTTTATCGTGAGGGGCGGATGACCGCTTCTTACGTGCACTTTTATTTTCCGTCCAATCCATCGGCGATTGCCGCGTTGTTTGCGCCAGACCCTGAAACCGCTATCGCTGGCAAGCCAGCTCCCACAGTGGGCGGTGTGATCCCTGAAGAAATGCAATCCCTTGTGGGAGCTGGCTTGCCAGCGAAGAGGCCATGACGGACAACGCATTTTCCGAAGCCGAGCGCGCAGCGGTCTACCGAGCCATCGGCGAACGTCGCGACATGCGCCACTTCAGCGGCGGTACGGTCGAGCCTGAATTGTTGCGCCGACTGCTCGAAGCCGCGCATCAAGCACCCAGTGTTGGCTTGATGCAGCCCTGGCGTTTCATCCGCATCAGCGACCGCACCCTGCGCGGCAAGATCCAGGCTCTGGTGGAAGAAGAGCGCATCCGCACCGCCGAAGCCCTCGGCGAGCGCACCGACGAATTCATGCAGCTCAAGGTCGAAGGCATTAACGATTGTGCCGAAGTGTTGGTGGCGGCGCTGATGGAGGATCGCGAACAGCATATTTTCGGTCGTCGCACCTTGCCGGAGATGGACTTGGCGTCGTTGTCCTGCGCGATCCAGAACCTCTGGCTGGCGTCCCGGGCCGAAGGGTTGGGAATGGGTTGGGTTTCGCTGTTCGAACCGCAAGCCCTGGCCGATTTGCTCGGTCTGCCATCCGGCGCCAAACCGTTGGCCGTTCTGTGCCTAGGGCCGGTGAAAGCATTTTATCCAGCACCGATGCTGGTCCTCGAAGGCTGGGCGCAGGCGCGTCCGCTCGGTGAACTGTTGTATGAGAATTATTGGGGAGTGCGTCCATGAGTGTGGCGTTGTTGAGTGTCGCCGCCGTGGCGCTGGATGCGCTGCTGGGTGAACCCAAGCGCTGGCATCCGCTGGTGGCGTTCGGCCGATTTGCCGAGCGCATCGAGCAACGATTCAACGGGGGGGGGCGCGGCTGGCGCAGTCACGGAGTCACCGCGTGGGTGATGGCGGTGGTGCCGCTGACCTTACTGGCCACGGCGTTTTCCTGGGCGCCTTATGTTGGCTGGATCGTCGAGATTCTCGCGCTGTATTGCGCCCTCGGCATGCGCAGCCTCGGTGAACACGTCGAGCCGGTGGCGAAAGCCCTGCGCAGCGATGATCTTGATGAAGCACGCAAACGCGTGAGCTATCTGGTCAGCCGTAAAACCAGTGAGCTGGACAAAACCGAAGTCGCCCGCGCCGCCACCGAATCGGTGCTGGAGAACGGTAGCGACGCGGTGTTCGCCGCATTGTTCTGGTTTGCCGTGGCCGGTGCGCCGGGCGTAGTTCTCTACCGATTGAGCAATACGCTGGATGCGATGTGGGGTTATCGCAACGAACGCTTCGAGCGTTTCGGTTGGGCGGCCGCGAAGATCGACGACGTGCTCAATTACATTCCTGCGCGGTTGGTGGCGTTGACTTACGCGCTGCTGGGCAAAACCCGCTTGGCGCTCAAATGCTGGCGTACACAGGGACCGACCTGGGACAGCCCGAACGCCGGCCCGGTGATGGCGGCGGGTGCCGGTGCACTGGGCGTCGAGCTGGGTGGGCCAGCGATTTATCACGGTGAACTGCATGTACGTCCACAACTGGGTGAAGGCGTGCCAGCGGACGCCGACTCCATTGATCGTGGCTGGCAATTGGTCCAGCGCGGCGTATGGTTATGGCTGCTGATTCTCTGCGTGGGGGCTGAATTTTATGCTTGAGCACGGTGGACGGTTGCGCAAGGCCGCGCTCGAATACGGCATCGAGGAAGCCGATTGGCTTGACCTGTCCAGCGGCCTCGCGCCCTGGCCGTTTGCGCTTCCGGATATCCCGCTGCGGGCCTGGGCGCGCTTGCCGGAAACCGATGACGGACTGGAGCAGGCCGCCTGCGATTACTACGGCACGCTGCAAGCATTGCCGGTGGCCGGTTCGCAAATGGCCATCCAGTTGCTCCCGCGTTTGCGCCGGGCGGGCAAGGTCGGCGTGCTGTCGCCGTGTTACGCCGAGCATGCCGAAGCCTGGCGCCGCAATGGCTATATCGTGCGCGAAGTGCTGGAGCAGGAGGTCGACTTCTATATCGACAGCTTCGATGTGCTGGTGGTGGTCAACCCGAACAATCCCACCGGCCTGAATCTGCCCCCCTCGCGATTGCTTGAATGGCATGCGCGACTGGCTCAGCGCGGAGGCTGGCTGGTGGTCGACGAGGCCTTCATGGACAACACCCCGCAACTCAGTGTGGCGCCGTTTGCCCATCAGGTCGGTTTGATCGTGCTGCGTTCGTTCGGCAAGTTTTTTGGTCTGGCCGGTGTACGCCTCGGCTTTGTGCTGGCCGAGCGCAAGTTGCTCAAGTTGCTCGCCGAGCAAGTGGGGCCATGGGCGGTCAGCGGCCCCACCCGGGTTCTGGGGCAAGCCTGCCTGCGCGATACCGAAGGGCAGGCACAGCAACGCGTCCGCGCCGAAGAGGCCAGCGCGCGCCTGGCGTCGTTGCTGGAACAATACGGTTTCAAACCCCAGGGCGGTTGCGCATTGTTTCACTGGTTGATCACCGAGCGCGCCGAGGCGTTGCACGAGTTCATGGCCCGGCGCGGCATTCTGCTGCGGTTGTTCACGCAGAACAGCAGCCTGCGTTTCGGCTTGCCTGGCGATGAAGCTGACTGGACGCGCCTGACCTTCGCACTCGACGCCTTTACCAAGGAAAACCCATGACCACGTTGATGGTGCAAGGCACCACCTCCGACGCCGGTAAAAGTACGCTGGTGACGGCACTGTGCCGCTGGGTCACCCGCCAAGGCGTCAGCGTGGTGCCGTTCAAACCGCAGAACATGGCGCTCAACAGCGCGGTGACGGCCGACGGTGGCGAGATCGGCCGTGCGCAAGCGGTGCAGGCCCAAGCCGCTTTCCTTGAACCGCACACCGACATGAACCCGGTGCTGCTCAAGCCCAACAGCGATACCGGCGCCCAGGTCATCATTCACGGGCGTGCCGTCACGACCATGAACGCCGTGGCCTACCACGACTACAAAACCATCGCCATGCAAGCGGTACTGGCCTCCCACGAACGGTTGAGTGCGGCGTATCCGGTGGTGATGGTGGAAGGCGCGGGCTCGCCGGCGGAGATCAATCTTCGCGCCGGCGACATCGCCAACATGGGCTTCGCCGAAGCGGTGGATTGCCCGGTGGTGCTGATCGCCGACATCAATCGTGGCGGGGTGTTCGCGCATCTGGTGGGCACATTGGAGCTGCTGTCGCCGAGCGAACAGGCGCGGGTCAAAGGCTTCATCATCAACCGTTTTCGCGGTGACATCGCCTTGCTCCAACCCGGTCTTGACTGGTTGGAGGAGCGCACCGGCAAACCGGTGATCGGCGTGTTGCCCTACGTGATGGATCTGCACCTGGAGGCCGAGGACGGCATCGATCAGCGCCAGACCGACAAGGCCGATCAGGTGTTGAAAGTGGTGGTGCCGGTGCTGCCGCGCATCAGCAACCACACCGATTTCGATCCGCTGCGTCTGCATCCGCAAGTGGACCTGCAATTCATCGGCCCTGGCCAGGCGATTCCACCCGCCGACCTGATCATTCTTCCCGGTTCGAAAAGCGTGCGCAGCGATCTCGCGTATCTGCGCGCCAACGGCTGGGATAAAGCGATCTCCCGGCATTTGCGCTACGGCGGAAAGGTGCTCGGTATCTGCGGCGGCCTGCAGATGCTCGGCGAACACGTGCACGATCCGCTGGGGCTCGAAGGCGCGCCGGGGTCGAGCGCGGGGTTAGCGCTGTTGGCGTTTGAAACGCAGTTGGAAGAAGAGAAGCAGCTGCGCAATGTGCGCGGGCGTCTGGCGTTGGAAGATGCTGAAGTCAGTGGCTATGAAATCCATGCCGGCGTTACCACCGGAGCGGCATTGGAAAACGCTGCCGTGCAACTGGAAGACGGTCGTTGCGATGGTGCGCAAAGTGTCGATGGGCAGATATTCGGCACTTACCTGCACGGCCTCTTTGAATCCCCGGCGGCGTGCAGTGCATTGTTGCGTTGGGCGGGTTTGCGGGATGTGCAGGATGTGGATTACCACGGGTTGCGCGAGCGTGATATCGAACGCTTGGCGGACTTGGTGGAGAAGCATTTGGATACTTCACTGCTGCGTGAGCTCTGCGGGATTTGAGTTGGATGTCCCGGCCCCATCGCGGGCAAGCCCGCTCCCACAGTGGATTTAGTTTGAACATGACTTTTGAGTACACCTGCGAACCCTGTGGGAGCGGGCTTGCCCGCGATGAGTCCAGCTGTGTCACCGAAGATTTAAGGAATGACCCATGCTCCAACTGATCCTCGGCGGCGCCCGCTCCGGCAAAAGTCGCCTGGCTGAAAAACTGGCTTCAGACAGCCAGCTCCAGGTCACCTATATCGCGACCAGCCAACCCCTAGACGGCGAAATGAACGACCGGGTCGCTCATCACCGCGCCCGCCGTCCCGCCGAATGGGCATTGATCGAAGAGCCGCTTGAACTGGCCCGCGTGCTGCGCGAGAACGCCAGCGCCGACCGTTGCCTGCTGGTGGATTGCCTGACCCTGTGGTTGACCAATCTGCTGATGCTCGACGATGCCGAAAGCCTGACCGCCGAACGCGATGCCTTGCTGGAGTGCCTGGCGTCGTTGCCGGGTGAAATCATTTTTGTCAGCAACGAAACCGGAATGGGTGTCGTGCCGCTGGGCGAATTGACTCGCCGCTACGTCGATGAAGCCGGTTGGCTGCATCAAGCTCTGGCCGAGCGCTGTCAGCGAGTCGTCCTGACCGTCGCCGGCCTGCCCCTGACTTTGAAAGGAACTGCGTTATGAGCCAATCCTGGTGGCTGAACCCGTGCAAGCCGATCGATGCCCAAGCCGTCGAACAGGCCGAGGCCCGCCAACAGCAACTGACCAAACCGGCCGGTTCCCTCGGTCGGCTGGAATCGGTAGCGGTGCAACTGGCCGGGTTGCAAGGGCAGGTCAAACCGAGTCTCGATCAGCTGTGGATCGCGATTTTTGCCGGGGACCACGGTGTGGTCGCTGAAGGGGTGTCGGCGTTTCCACAGGAAGTCACCGGGCAAATGCTGCACAACTTCGTCAACGGCGGCGCGGCGATCAGCGTTTTGGCGCGGCAGTTGGGCGCTTCCCTTGAAGTGGTCGATCTCGGCACGGTCACGCCATCGTTGAACCTGCCGGGTGTGCGCCACCTGAATGTCGGCCCCGGCACGAAAAATTTTGTGAACGGTGCAGCCATGACGGCTGCGCAGGGTGGGCAGGCATTGCAGGCAGGCCGGGATGCCGTTCAACGCGCTGTCGCGACGGGTGCGCAGTTGTTCATCGGTGGCGAAATGGGCATCGGCAACACCACGGCTGCCAGCGCGCTGGCCTGTGCGTTGCTGGATTGTCCGGTGATGCATTTGACTGGACCGGGCACCGGGCTAAATGCGGCGGGTGTCAGTCATAAGGCTCAGGTGATCGAACGTGCATTGGCTTTGCACAGCGCTCAGCGTGGCGATGCGTTGCAGACGCTGTTCAACCTCGGTGGGTTTGAAATCGCCGCGTTGGTCGGTGCTTACCTGGCCTGCGCTCAGGAAGGCGTTGCAGTATTAGTGGACGGCTTCATTTGCAGCGTTGCCGCGTTGGTGGCAGTACGATTGAATCCTGAATGCCGACATTGGTTGCTGTTCGGCCATCGCGGCGCTGAGCCCGGCCATCGCCATGTTCTGGAAACCTTGAACGCCGAGCCGTTGCTCGACCTCGGTTTGCGCCTGGGCGAGGGTAGCGGTGCTGCGCTGGCCGTGCCGTTGCTGCGTCTGGCCTGTGATCTGCACGGGCAGATGGCGACGTTTGCTGAAGCCTCGGTGGCGGATCGTCCGGCATGACCTTGCGCCTGGATCTGCTGCGTCACGGCGAAACCGAGCTCGGGGGCGGTTTGCGCGGCAGCCTCGATGATGCGTTGACAGACATCGGTTGGCAGCAGATGCGTGCGGCGGTGGTAGAGCAGGGACCTTGGGATCGTCTGGTCAGTTCGCCATTGCAGCGCTGTGCAAGATTCGCTGATGAACTTGCCGAGAAATTGGGCCTGCCGGTCGAGTTGGATAAAGACCTGCAAGAGCTACATTTCGGTGCCTGGGAAGGGCAAAGTGCGGCGAAGCTGATGGAAACGGATGCCGAAGCCTTGGGCCTTTTCTGGGCGGATCCCTATTCGTTCACGCCACCTCAAGGCGAGCCCGTCGCGGCGTTTTCGGCGCGGGTACTGGCAGCGGTGGCGCGTTTGCAGGCAGCGTATGCGGGCGAACGGGTGTTGCTGATCAGTCATGGCGGGGTCATGCGTTTGTTACTGGCACAAGCGCGCGGGCTGCCTCGTGAGCAGTTGCTCAATGTTGAGGTGGGGCATGGCGCGCTGTTCTCGTTGTCGGTCGAATCCGGTGGATTGCTAAAGGAAGCGCTCTGATCATGTTGCCGTTCTGGATCGCCCTGCAATTCCTCAGCAGCCTGCCGGTTCGTCTGCCGGGCATGCCGACGCCGCAGGAGTCGGGGCGGTCGCTGCTGTTTTATCCGTTGGTGGGTTTGTTGTTCGGTGGGATTCTGTGGGTGCTGAACTGGCTGTTATTGGGCACGCCAGTGATGTTGCATGCAGCGCTGTTGTTGACGGTTTGGGTATTGCTCAGCGGCGGACTGCACCTGGATGGCCTGGCCGATAGCGCTGATGCATGGCTGGGCGGATTCGGTGATCGTGAACGCACGCTAACTATCATGAAAGATCCCCGTAGCGGGCCGATCGCGGTGGTTACGCTGGTGCTGGTGTTGCTGCTCAAGTTCGCGGCATTGCTTGCATTGATCGAACAGCAATACGCCGTGGCGCTGATTCTCGTGCCGTTAATCAGTCGCAGTGCGTTGCTGGGATTGTTCCTGACCACCCCCTATGTGCGTGCCGGAGGTTTGGGCCAGGCGCTGGCTGATCATCTGCCGCGATTGGCGGGTAGGCAGGTGTTGGCCGGTAGCGCGTTATTTTGCCTGTTGTTTGGCGGTGTTAGCGGCGTGTTGGCGTTGGTCGTGGCGACGGTAGTGTTTGTCTGGTTGCGGCAAGTCATGCTGCGTCGATTGGGTGGGACGACGGGTGATACGGCGGGAGCGTTGTTGGAATTGCTGGAGATGGCGGTGCTGGTGGGATTGGCATTGGTTTGAAAGATCGCGTGCCCTGTAGGCGGTGCCGAAGGCTGCGATCTTTTGATTTTTCTGCGATCCTGTAACTTGATTTAACACACTCGCGGGTATATACACGCATCATGCTCGACTCCCAATGTTTATGCATCAACCTGCGTCGCGCCGCCCGTGGCGTCAGCAGGCATTACGACGGCGCTCTCGATGGCTTCGGGATCAACGTTGCGCAGTATTCTTTGCTGTGCAATTTGCAGCGCCTGGATCAGCCGAGCATTTCCACCCTGGCCGAAGCCATGGGCCTGGATCGCAGCACTCTGGGACGCAATTTGCGCGTGCTGGAGGGCGAAGGGCTGGTGATGCTGGTTGAGGGCGAGGACATGCGCAATCGCATCGTCCGGCTGACGGAGGCCGGTGCCGAGCGCCTGAAAGCAGCCTTGCCGGCCTGGGAAGCGGCGCAACAGCGATTGGTTGATCGCCTGGGTGCCGAGAAGCGTGAAACGTTACTGAAGTTGCTGGACGAACTGGCCTGACGCCGGTTTGTTCGATCTTAAGCGGGTATATACCCGCGCCCGGAGAACAAGAATGACATCGATGTGGCGTACGTGCGGTTGGGTTTTGTTGGGGAGTGCGCTGATCCTTGCGTTGTCTCTGGGGGTGCGGCATGGCTTCGGGCTGTTCCTGGCGCCGATGAGTGCCGAGTTTGGCTGGGGCCGTGAAGTCTTTGCCTTCGCCATCGCTTTGCAAAACCTGATTTGGGGTCTGGCGCAACCATTCACCGGTGCGCTGGCCGACCGTTTTGGCGCGGCGAAAGTGGTGCTGATCGGTGGCGTCCTGTACGCCCTGGGCCTGGTGTTCATGGGCTTGTCCGATTCGGCAGTGACCCTGTCCTTGAGTGCCGGTCTGTTGATCGGCATCGGTCTTTCCGGTACGTCGTTTTCGGTGATCCTCGGCGTAGTCGGACGCGCAGTGCCGCCGGAGAAACGCAGCATGGGCATGGGCATTGCCAGCGCCGCCGGTTCGTTTGGCCAGTTCGCCATGCTGCCTGGCACGCTCGGGTTGATCGGCTGGCTCGGTTGGTCAGCGGCATTGCTGGCGCTTGGCATGCTGGTGGCGCTGATCGTGCCGCTGGTGAGCATGCTCAAGGACAAACCGTTGCCGGTGCTCGGCCATGAGCAAACCCTGTCCGAAGCCCTGCGCGAGGCCTGCTCCCATTCGGGGTTCTGGTTGTTGGCGTTCGGTTTTTTTGTCTGCGGTTTCCAGGTGGTGTTCATCGGCGTGCATTTACCGGCGTACCTGGTCGATCAACATCTCCCAGCGACGGTGGGGACGACGGTGCTGGCGCTGATCGGTTTGTTCAATATCTTCGGGACGTACACCGCTGGTTGGCTCGGCGGACGCATGTCCAAGCCTCGTCTGCTTACCGGGCTTTACCTACTGCGGGCGGTAGTGATCGGGCTGTTCCTGTGGGCGCCGGTGACGACGACTTCGGCGTACCTGTTCGGCATGGCGATGGGCTTCCTGTGGTTGTCGACGGTGCCTTTGACCAACGGCACGGTGGCGACCTTGTTTGGTGTACGAAATCTGTCCATGCTCGGTGGGATTGTTTTCCTGTTCCACCAGCTCGGCTCGTTCCTTGGCGGCTGGTTGGGCGGGGTGGTGTATGACCGAACCGGGAGCTATGACTTGATCTGGCAGGTTGCGATTCTGTTGAGTCTGATGGCTGCCGCCTTGAACTGGCCGGTGCGTGAAACCCCGGTAGCCCGCCTGCAAAGCCAAATGAGCGCGATATGAACAGTCTCTGGCCGCGAATCACCATTTTGGCCCTCTGTGCCTTGCTCCTGGCGCTGGCGTGGTGGGGGTGGCATCAGGGCGGGTTGGCGCTGATGCAGTTGGGCATGGGTGCTTGCTAGTGGGTTGTGAGGGCGAGTAACTTCGATTTCACACGATGACCCAAGGAAGTTCCGACATGCTGATGCGCTGGCTGGCAGTTCCCGCGTTACTTTTAGCGTTTACCGGATTGGCTCAAGCGGCGGAGTGCCCGGCGCTGTTGCAAGGCTCGTTACCCAAGTTGCGCGCTAACGAGTCCATCGACTTGTGCCAGCGCTTCGCCGGCAAGCCGTTGGTGGTGGTCAATACCGCCAGTTTCTGTGGATTTGCTCCGCAATTCAAAAGCCTTGAAGCGCTGAACCAGCGTTTCAAGGATCAGGGGCTGGAGGTGATCGGTGTGCCGTCCAACGACTTCAAGCAGGAGTCCAAGGATGGTGCAGAGACGGCCAAGGTTTGCTACGTGAACTATGGCGTGACGTTTACCATGACCGAGCCGCAGATAGTCCGCGGCGATGATGCGACTCATCTGTTCAAGGTCCTCGCTGATCAGTCCAGCGCGCCGAAGTGGAATTTCTACAAGTATGTGGTCGATCGGCAGGGCAAGGTGATCGCCAGTTTTTCCAGCCTGACCAAGCCTGATGATCCGGATTTCATTGCGGCAGTAGAGAAAGCCTTGGCTTCACCGCCGCTTTAGACACCCTGATAACGCAATACCTGTAGGAGCCGGCTTGCTGGCGATGGAAACTCCCCGTTTAACCAGGCCATGCGCGTCATCGTTAACGACCATCGCCAGCAAGCCGGCTCCTACAAATCGCATTTAAGTCGAAAATGAAAAAGCCCCGCCTCTGTACAAGAGAGCGGGGCTTTTTGTTGATTCAGGTGGCGAGGGGTTCAGGCTCGCCATGAATCATCAGAAGCGGTAGGTCGCACCAACACCGAAGCCATTCGCCCAGTTTTCATACTTGGCGCTGTAGTTCTGACGGCCATTGTTGTCGTTGACCTTGACCGACTCCTCGCGCAGATACGAGTACGCCAGGTCGATGGTCAGGTCGTCGGTCGGGCTCCAACCGGCGCCCAGGCTGAAAATCGTGCGATCGCCAGTCGGAATACGTGGGGAGCGGTTTTCGTTGTTGGTTGGCGACTGGTCAACCGACAGACCGGTACGCAGGACCCACTGCTTGTTCAACTGGTACGAAGCACCGATGGCGTGAGCCCAGGTGTCATGCCAGTTCTGTTCTTCAGTGATGGTGCCGAACGCTGGGGCCAAAGGAGCAGGCACGCCACTGTTCTCGACGGAGATTTCTTTCAGGCGGCTCCAGCGAGTCCAGGTGCTGCCTGCGTAGAGGGTCCACTGGTCGTCCAGCTGATGAGTGACCGAAAAGTCCACGGACTCAGGGGTGGTAATGTCCAGCGAAGCATCAAACTTCTGTTGACCCAGTGGGCCGAGCGGGGCGTAGCTGAGCTTGGTGTCACCGTCGAGCTTGTACTTCACTTTCGAGTGATAGG
The DNA here is from genome assembly GCF_019947275.1 of Pseudomonas sp. GL-RE-29. Lineage (NCBI taxonomy): Bacteria > Pseudomonadati > Pseudomonadota > Gammaproteobacteria > Pseudomonadales > Pseudomonadaceae > Pseudomonas > Pseudomonas sp. GL-RE-29. The sequence goes on along the minus strand of NZ_JAGYGD010000006.1, from coordinate 20,921 downwards.
TCAGGCCGACGCGAGTGGAGTCGGTGGCTTGAACCAGAATACCGATGTTGTAGCCGAGTGCAGTGTCGTCACCCTTGATTTTGACTTCACCGTCCGGTGCGGCTGGGTTCGGGCTCAGCGACAGGTTCGATTCCAGCTTGCCGTCGATACGGTTGATGGTCGGGCCGAAACCGATCGACACCTTGTCGTTGAAGGCATAGCTGACGGTTGGCTGCAGGGTGATGATTTGAACTTCGCTCTTGCTGCCGAAGTAACGGCCGGCAAAGCCGTTCTCGTAGTCGGTCACCAGGCCGAATGGAGCGTAGACGCCGAAACCGACCGCCCACTGGTCATCGATTGGCTTGACGTAGTAGCCCATCGGCACGCCCATGAAAGGGACCATGTCACCTTTGTTGGTGCCGCCATTGCGGGCGCTGGCATCGCTGATGTCGGTGTGTGCGTCGATAAATGCAACACCGCCGGTGACTTGTTCGCGCTTGAGGCGAGACATGCCGGCAGGGTTGCCAACTAGGGTGGATGCGTCGTCGGCAGAAGAAGATCGCCCGGCAAAACCTGTCCCCATCCCGCTGATGCTTTGTTCGTTGAGGGCAAAGCCACTTGCGAAGATCTGGGTGGATGCCATGGCAACGGCGAGGCTAATGGTGGTTTTGAGCATTACTTTTTTCATTATTAGAACTCCTGGTGATCACCGGGGCGAAAATTACCAACATTTTCGTCCCAGCGCCATAGGCTGTATCGCTTGATTTAGAGCGGTTTTGTAGGACAATCCGACCGAATTCGCAGCGTGTTGTGCGATCTTTGGATCCAGATGCGGTTAGCAGGCAACCTGATTCAGCGGTGAAACACAAGTTTGCCAGGCGCAGGTAAAGTCCCTGAGGCGTCCTTGAGGATGGAAGGTCTGGCGCCAGATGCGGGCCATTCCCAACAGGTCGTCTGCTTCGGGCAGGGGAGTGTTCTGTTCTTCGACCAGCAGCCAGGCGATGGCTGTGGCGTAACGCAGGTTAACGGTCAATTCAAGGTGCGGGCCGCTGAGAAACGCGTGCTGGCTGGCCAGGCCACGGACCAGGCTTGCGCGTTCGGGGTCGAGTGCCAGGTAGTGATCCCAGAGCGCCTGGTGGCGGGGTTCGGCAATTCGGTAAAGGCCGTGACCACGGCGGTCGTGGAGGGCGGAACCAAGGGCTGACTGACTGGCGGCGATGCCCAGCAGCAGGGATTCGGCAGTTGCGCTATGGCGTCCCAGGTAAATCAATGTCGGACGGATCACATAACGACACAGTTCGCTGGCAGCGATACCCATAAAACCCTCGAAAACTGAAATGGGCGGCGAAACCTGAAAGGCCTTGGCAGCGGTGGATCGACTCAGGCTCGCCGGAAGCGGATCAAGCCGCTTGAGTTGAAGTGTAGTGTCATATTCGTACCGTAAAGGTCTGTTTTTAAAATATTTGTGGCGAGCAGTTATAACCGTTATATCGCTTTGTACTTAGCCGATGTCTTGCCCATCTGAAACTTCAGGCAATAAAAAGCCCCGCTTTTTGAGCGGGGCTTTTGATGTTTCAGCGTTTCTGGCGTCTCAGGCAACCAGTGCCTGACGGGTACGCTCGATCACTGCCTGCAGCGGTTCGGCGCTGGAGTATTGATCGGGGTACAGGCGTTCGCTGTGACGAGCGATGCCGTGTTCGTTGACCAGGGTGAAGCTGAAGCAGCCTTTGCGAGCGGCCATGATCAGGCAGTTCATTGGTGCAAAAGCATTGGTTAGGGTGCGGATGGCATCCTGGGTGTGGATTTGAGTAGACATAGTCATTGGGTGTTCCTACAAGCGACACGGATAAGAACCGTGCAAAATTAAAACGTTCCAGTGACGACGACCACCGTTGGTCGAACGAAGAACCCGACTGGAACAAAGCAGCCAGTTGAAGCGCTTTAAATTGGCGCGCTTGGGCTGGCAGGTAGGTACTTAGGAGGGCAGGCAACACATCAAGGGCAAAGGTTCTGGGCCCGGGGTGAAGATCCTGATCAATTTGCAGGCTGGTTCGGTCAGAGTAAGTGAGCCTGGCAACACCCTTTGCTTTCGATTCAAAGGCTGTGTTGGCACAAGATTTACCTGGAAACCATCGAGGTGGTCGATCCCGCTTGTTCGGTGGAGGCTTCCTTTGGGAAGGCTGTCCGGGGGGATTTGTTCGACCAGAATTGACTTTCAGCTTGGTACTAACGCCGCGGATAGTAACGGATTGAATGGGCGAAGGGAAGTGTGTTAGCAAAAAAGAGTGCCGGTGTGGCATTCACTTGTCCCCGCATGAGCGCTAATCGAACGTTAGTCGCCTGCAGATACGCGTCTTTATTGCACATAATCCGACCGGTGGTCGTGATAATCCACTCCTTCGCGAACCGCCTGGATCACGGGTTTGCCAAGGTTTATCCCCAGGTCAGGTAGCAAAGTGCGCCGAAAAAGCGCATCGATATAACCGTCTCAGAGGTAGTTGTGCACATATGTTGCGCAGCCTGTCACCTCACTGTCATCTAGCTTTCAAGTGCAGTGGGTGCCTGTAACCAAAATTTAAGTCAATGAAAAACATCGCTTTTTTTTACTGGTGAAAAAATCGTCAGTTTGACTGCAGGCCCCATTCCACAGGGCTTTGCGCGAGTTCAAGGACGGTTGTCCACTGAGTTATCCACAGCTTCTGTGGATTGTCCCGAGCGCTTGCTCTAGCACGGGCGTGCCGGGATTTTTTCGGCTTTACCTGTAAGAAAAAAAGAGTAGAGTGGCGCGCCTTCCGATCTGCCCCACAGTGCTTTATGAAGTTTCGTTCACCATCAGATTCCAACACCGCTAAACCTTCCCCTGTTGCGTCGCCCAAGCGCTTTTCGATGCGCGTGGCGGAGTGGCTGCTGGACAGCCCGCGTCTGGGCGAAAACCCGAACGTCAAACACATCGCCGGACGTCTGCTCAAGCAACCGGCCCGCGAAGGCGTCGTGGCTGCGCAAAGCCGTCTCGGCCAATTGATGTGTCGGGAATGCGGGAATGCCCGGGATCGCCGGATCGGCCAGGATCTTTTGCGTCAGGCCGCGCGGGCAGGGGATCGGCGCGCGCAACAGGAACTGGGTCTGATCGAAGACTGAGCTGTCCAAGACCTGACGCCTTGGTTAACCTTCAAGCATTATTTCAATAGCAGGAATGGCTATGGCTATGGACTTGACCAGCGCATTGCTCGGTCTGGCGGGCGCTGCTCTGCCGTTACTGGTATTGGCCTGGCAACTCCAGCGCCGGGCGAGCTCGGCGCAGGCAGAGGTCGCACTCATGGAAGAGCGTCTGGCCACAGCGAATATGGCTCAGGATGGGGTCAATGCCCAGCTCGAAGCCTGTCGCGATGAAGTCGCTGATCTGGCCATGGCGAACGCCGCCAAACAAGCCGATCTGGCCGCTCTGCGCCGTGAAGTCGAGTTGCTGCAAATCGAGCGTGACGATGCTCGGGACGCCGCCCACGCCTGGAATATCGAGCGCGCCGGTAAAGAGGCCGAGCTGCGGCGCCTGGACGCCCAGGCTGCTTCGCTCAACGCTGAGTTGCGTGAGCAGCAGGAAAGCCATCAGCAGCGCCTCAATGACTTGCAAGGCTCTCGAGATGAACTGCGCGCGCAGTTTGCCGAGCTGGCAGGGAAGATCTTCGATGAACGTGAGCAGCGATTTGCCGAAACTAGTCAGCAGCGATTGGGGCAATTGCTCGATCCGTTGAAAGAACGTATCCAGTCTTTTGAAAAACGCGTCGAGGAAAGCTATCAGGCCGAGGCCCGGGAACGTTTCTCCCTGGCCAAGGAGCTGGAGCGTTTGCAACAACTCAATTTGCGCCTGAGCGACGAAGCCACCAACCTGACCCGCGCCTTGAAAGGGCAGAAAACCCAGGGCAACTGGGGCGAATTGATCCTCGAGCGCGTGCTCGAACATGCCGGGCTGGAGAAGGGTCGCGAGTACCAGACCCAGGTCAATCTCAAGGGCCCGGACGGCGAGCGATTCCAGCCGGACGTGATCATCTATTTGCCGGGCGACAAGCAGGTGGTGGTCGACTCCAAGGTCAGTCTCACGGCCTATCAGCAATACGTGGCGGCCGAAGACGAGGCCATCGGCCAAATCGCCATCAAGCAGCACGTGCTGTCCCTGCGCAATCACGTCAAAGGCTTGGCCGGCAAGGATTACAAACGTCTCGACGGCTTGCACAGCCTCGATTTTGTGCTGCTTTTCGTACCGATCGAAGCGGCATTTTCCGCCGCGTTGCAGGCTGAGCCGACGCTGTTTCAAGAGGCGTTCGATCGCAACATCGTGATCGTCAGCCCGACGACATTGCTGGCCACTCTGCGCGTCATCGACAGCCTGTGGAAACAGGAGCGCCAGAGCCAGAACGCCCGGGAAATCGCTGAAAGGGCCGGGTGGCTGTACGACAAGTTCGTGTTGTTCATTCAGGATCTGGATGAAGTCGGCAATCGCTTGCAGCAACTGGACAAGGCCTACAGCTCGGCGCGCAACAAGCTGACAGAAGGGCGTGGCAACCTTGTCAGTCGCAGCGAACAACTGAAGTTGCTGGGCGCGCGGGCGAGCAAAAGCCTGCCGGCGGATTTGCTGGAACGGGCGATGACTGATGTGGATGGGTTGGTGGAGTTGCCGGAGTAAATCGCTGGCGCGCCGATGATATTTGTGGCGAGGGAGCTTGCTCCCGCTGGGTCGCGAAGCGGCCCCAAGAGAGGGACTGCTGCGCAGTCCAGCGGGAGCAAGCTCCCTCGCCACAGGGTTGCGCTGGCTCAACGATGTCGCTACAACGGCAAATGCCGACTCAACAACGCCCGCAACGCCGCCGGTTTCACGGGTTTGGCCAGGTAATCCAGTCCCGCCGCATGCACCTGGGCCATTGTTTCCGGTCGTCCATCGGCGCTGATCACTACGCCGGGTACTGGCTCGCCCAACCGGGTTCGCAACCAGGCCATCAGCTCGGTTCCGGTTTCGCCGTTATCGAGGTGGTAATCCACCAGCGCCAATTGCGGCCGCACCCCATCGCTCAGCAGCGCTGCGCATTCGTCGCGATTACGCGCAGTCCAGACCTGGCAACCCCAGCGGGTCAACAAGCTGTTCATGCCAATCAGAATGCTGTCTTCGTTGTCGATGCACAGCACCTGTGCGCCGCTGAGCAATTTGCCGTTGAGTTCGGCAGCCTTGGCCGGCAACGCGGATTGCGCGCGGGCCAGCGGAACGCTGACGCTAAACACGCTGCCGCGTCCTGGCCACGAGCGTACGCGCAACGTATGCCCCAGCACGCGGCACAAGCCGTCGGCGATCGCCAGGCCCAGTCCGAGTCCCTTTTCGGCACGGGTCTGGTGACTGTCCAGGCGTTTGAATTCCTCGAAAATCACCTGCTGCTTATCCACCGGAATACCCGGTCCCCGGTCCCAGACCTCCAGGCACAGTTCACCTCGACGCCTGCGAACCCCGAGCAGCACCGGCCCTTTGGCGTAGCGAAAGGCGTTGGTGAGGAAATTCTGCAAAATCCGGCGCAACAGTTTTATGTCACTGTCGACCCGCAATTTGCTGCCCCTGACGCGAAACTTCAAACCCTGATCCCGCGCCAGTGCCTTGAATTCTGCACCGAGCGTGTCGAACAACTCGTTGAGTGCGAACGGCTTGGGATCCGGATTGATCTTGCCGTTTTCCAGGCGGGAGATATCGAGCAAATCGCTGATCAAGTCTTCGGCCGAACGCAGTGAACTGTCCAGGTGCTGGACCAGTTTCTGCGCTTCGGCGGACAAGCCGTCGTCCTGATGATTTAGCGCCGCAGAGAACAATCGCGCGGCGTTCAACGGTTGCATCAAGTCATGGCTGACGGCCGCCAGAAAACGGGTTTTCGACTGGTTCGCCGCCTCGGCGGTGCCCTTGGCTTCGGTCAGCGCCATGTTGAGTTGCGACAGTTCGTGGGTGCGCTCGGCAACCCGTTGTTCCAGGCCTTCATTGGCCTCGGTCAGTGCCTGCGCGGCTTCGCGGAACGGGGTGATGTCGGTGAAACTCATGACGAAGCCGCCGCCGGGCATCGGGTTGCCGATCAGTTCGATCACCCGGCCATTGGGGAACATCCGCTCGGAAGTATGCGCACGGCCCTGACGCATCCAGTGCAGGCGCCGGGCAACATGCACTTCGGCTTCGCCGGGGCCACACAATCCGCGCTCGGCGTTGTAGCGAATGATGTCGGCAATGGGGCGGCCGATGCTGATCAAACCGTCCGGGTAGTTGAACAGCTCAAGATAGCGACGGTTCCAGGCCACCAGTTTCAGCGACTGGTCGACCACGCTGATGCCCTGGGTGATGTTTTCGATTGCGCCTTGCAGCAACGCCCGGTTGAATTGCAGGACTTCCGAGGCTTCGTCGGCGATCCGCACGACGTCCTCCAGCTGCATCTCCCGACCTTCGATGGCGGCTTTCACTACCGCGCGCGTCGATGAGGCGCCGAGCACACCGGCCAGCAAGCGCTCGGTGTGGGCGATCCATTCGCCGTCGGCATTCTGGTTCGGGTTGAAGCCTTTGCCCTGGCGGTAGGCAAACCGGATGAAGCTCTGGCGGGCGCGTTCCTCACCCACAAAGCGAGCGGCCAGTTGCAGCAAATCCTCGATCTGCACCGCCAGCATCGAGCGTGCGCTCGGGCGGGCGCTGATCTCCTGGCCGATGAAACGACCGGCCTGCCAGTGTTCCGATACCCGCGTGCGCGATAGCACCGAAACCCAGGCGAACAATGTGAAGTTGCCGGCAAGGGACAGCACCACGCCTTGGGTCAGCGGGGTGATCGGCAGGTTCAGCGGGTTGCTGTGCAGCCAGGCCAGGCCCGGGAAACTGTTCAAAGACATTCCCAGGCTGTGGGCGGCAATCGGTAGAACCAGGGTGTAGAACCACAGGAATGTCCCGGCAGCGAGGCCGGCGAATACGCCTCGGCGGTTGGCCTGTTTCCAGTACAGCGCGCCGAGCATGGCCGGTGCCAGCTGTGTCACCGCAGCGAATGCGATCTGGCCAATGGTCGCCAGGCTCGCAGTCGAGCCCAGTAACCGATAACTGACGTAGGCCAGCAGCAGAATGACCACGATGGTCACGCGGCGCACCGACAACATCCATTGGCGGAACACTTCGAACGGACGCTCGGCGTTGTTGCGGCGCAGCAGCCACGGCAGCAGCATGTCGTTGGAAACCATGGTCGACAACGCCACGCTGGCCACGATCACCATGCCGGTGGCCGCCGAAGCACCGCCGATAAACGCCAGCAGCGCCAACGCCGGATGAGCCTGGGCCAGCGGCAGGCTGATGACGAAGGAGTCCGGCAGCACCGAACTCGGCAGTAGCATCTGACCCGCCAGCGCAATCGGTACGACGAACAATGCCGCCAAGGCAAGGTAGGCCGGGAACACCCATTTCGCCAGGCGCAAATCCTGCGGGTCGATGTTCTCGACAACGGTCACGTGGAACTGTCGCGGCAGGCAAATGATCGCCATCATCGCCACCCCGGTCTGCACCACCATCGACGGCCAGTTGATGGTTTCCTTCCAGTATTCTTCGAGGCGCGGGGCGAGCATCGCCTGATCGAACAGGTCGTCGAACCCGTCGTAGAGCCCGAACGTCACGTACGCGCCGACCGCCAAAAACGCGAACAGCTTGACCAGCGATTCGAACGCAATCGCCAGCACCATGCCGCGGTGGTGTTCGGTTGCATCGAGGTTGCGCGTACCGAAGACGATGGTGAACAGTGCCAGCACCAGCGATACGATCAGTGCGGTGTCCTGCGCGCGAACGCCCATGGCATCGGCACCGGCGCCGATCAGCAGGTTCACGCCGAGGACGATGCCCTTGAGTTGCAAGGCAATGTAGGGCAACACGCCGACCAGGCAGATTAGCGCCACCACCACCGCCAGCGATTGGGATTTGCCGTACCGTGCGGCAATGAAGTCGGCAATCGAGGTGATGTTTTCCTGTTTGCTGATCATCACCATTTTTTGCAGCACCCACGGTGCACCGATCAACAGCAGGATCGGCCCGAGGTAAATCGGCAGGAACGACCAAAGCTGTTCGGCCGCCTGACCCACCGCGCCGAAGAACGTCCAACTGGTGCAGTAGACCGCCAGCGAAAGGCTATATACCCAGGCGCGCACCCGCGGCGGCAATGGCGCGCTGCGGCGGTCACCGTAGAAGGCGATGGCGAACATGATGGCCATATAGGCCAGGGCGACGGCGGCGATCAGCCCGCTGGACAGCGACATGGGAACTCCCGGAAAACAAAGACTCCCGGGCCTCCCGCCCGGACCAACAGTCTCGCACGATGGCCGGGGTTAGTCAGTGTCGACCAAGGTCGTGGGGTGGTGGGGTGTCGCAGGTAGCAGCTCTTTGAATCTCGGGTGTCTGTTCGGGCCTCATCGCGAGCAGGCTCGCTCCTACATTCGACCGTGTTCATTCAGAAAAAACGCGATCCCTTGTAGGAGCAAGCTTCATTGACCCAACGCAATCCCGATCAACCGGTGCAACTCCTCCACGTCCAGAGGCGCCTCGGAAAACAGGATTCGAAACACGATCGGCGCAGCCACCATATTGATCAGCCGATCGACACTCGGTTTGGGCTCATCCGGGTAACGATCCAGGATCGTCTGCAACTGCCCGCCAATGATCGTCGCGCAATAGCTTGGCTTGAGGCTCGATTGCACGTCGCGCAGCATGTTGCGACCGGGGGCGGAGCTCATCTCGTCCAGATATTGTTCCGCCCAGGCCCGCACATCGCCCTGAAGGCTGCCGGTGTTGGCTGATTCGGTTTCCGGTTGCAGGCGGGCGAGGGCGACGTCGGCCAGCAACGCCGACAAATCGCCCCAGCGCCGATAAATCGTCGAGGGCGTGACGCCCGCGCGCGCGGCAATTTGCGGCACGGTGACGGTAGCGCGGTCCTGCTCTTCGAGCAGTTCGCGCACGGCGGTGTGAATCGATTCCTGCACCCGGGCGCTGCGGCCGCCGGGACGTAAAGTGGGAGCTGTCATCCTGTATTTCCTGTTTCGCGCCGGGGTTTGTGGTGGCACAGCCCCGGTCGTTAAAGCCACGTATCGGACCTTAACACAAAGAATTTGCTTTAAGCGCACGTCAGTAGCACACTCCGCAAAAGCAAATAATTAGCTTTTGCGGAGTGTGCTCATGTCCAGTTCTTCAAACCGTGCCAGCCTGTGGTTTCTGGCGATCACCTTACTCAGCTTTCTGGCGGCTTCTACCGCGCCGACGCCTTTGTATCACTTGTATCAAGAGCAGTTGCAGTTCTCGGCCGCCGTGTTGACTCTGATTTTCGGCGTTTACGCGTTGAGTCTGCTGGCCGCGCTGCTGACGGTTGGGTCGCTCTCGGATTACCTGGGACGTAAACCGGTGATTTTCACCGCGGTGGTGCTGAATATCCTGGCGATGCTGTTGTTCATTTACGCCGACAGTGTCGCCTGGCTGATCGCTGCCCGTGTGCTGCAAGGCTTTGCCACTGGCATGGCCACCGCTGTTTTGAGTGCCGCGCTGCTGGACACCGACCGCCAGCACGGGCCGCTGATCAACAGTGTTGCACCGTTGCTCGGCATGGCCCTGGGCGGGATGGGCTGCGGATTGTTGGCTGAGTTTGCACCGGCGCCGTTGCATTTGACCTTTTGGCTGTTACTGGCGCTTTTTGCGGTGCAGGCCGTGTATGTCTGGCGTTTACCGGAGAGTGTCTCGCCGCAGGCCGGTGCTTTGGCGTCGCTGCGTCCGACCCTGCATGTGCCGGTCCAGGCGCGCGCCACCTTGTGGCGGGTTTTGCCGCTCAACACTGCGACTTGGGCGCTCGGCGGTTTCTTCGCGTCGCTGGCGCCGTCGTTGGTGCGCACGGCTACCGGCTCGACTTCGAACCTGATCGGTGGGGCGACGGTAGCCGCATTGACGCTCACCGGTGCCTTGATGATTTTCACCCTTCGTAATCGGCCAGCCACCCGAGCGTTGCAATTGGGCGCCAGTTTGCTACCGACGGGTGTCATCTTGATTCTACTGGGCGTGCACAGCGCCAGTTTGGCCCTGTTTTTCCTGGGAACGCTGGTCGCCGGGTGTGGCTTCGGCGCCGGGTTCCTCGGTGCCGTGCGCAGCCTGGTCCCGCTGGCCTTGCCCCATGAACGTGCCGGGCTGATGTCGGCATTTTATGTGCTGAGTTATCTGGCGTTTTGCCTGCCATCGTTACTGGCCGGCAACCTCTCCCGGACCTTCGGCCTGGTCGCAACCACCGATGGTTACGGCGCGGTGTTGATCATCCTGTCGCTGAGTGCGTTGTTTGGCTTGATGCGCCCACGGGCGGTCAGTGCGTGCAGCGAGATCAGGTGATGTTTATTCGTAAAACCGATAACAGTTAGAGATATTACCCGTTATATAGATATTCGATCGGGGTCTAACATGGACTCCTACCTCACCAGAGGACAGGAGTTCACCATGACATGCCCCAACACCATCAAGCCCGGTATCAAGCCGTTCAGCCATTTGCAGCACCCGCGCGAGGTCATCCGCCAGTTCACGCCTAACTGGTTCGCCGCCACCATGGGCACCGGAGTGCTGGCGTTGGCGCTGGCTCAATTGCCCGTCGCCAATCCTGTGCTGCGCGGGATTGCCGAAGCGCTTTGGCTATTCAATATCTTTCTATTCCTGCTGTTCACGGTGCTGTACGCGGCGCGGTGGGCGATGTTTTTCGACGAGGCACGACGGATTTTCGGCCACTCCACGGTTTCGATGTTCTTCGGCACGATCCCCATGGGCCTGGCGACCATCATCAACGGTTTTCTGCTGTTCGGCCTGCCGCGTTGGGGCGAGGGTGTGATTCAACTGGCCGAGGTGTTGTGGTGGCTGGATGTGGCGATGTCGCTGGCGTGCGGCGTGCTGATTCCCTACATGATGTTTACCCGTCAGGAACACAGCATCGACCAAATGACGGCTGTTTGGCTGTTGCCGGTGGTGGCGGCGGAAGTGGCGGCCGCCAGCGGTGGCCTGCTGGCGCCGCATCTCGCCGATGCCCATTCGCAACTGGTGGTGCTGGTGACCAGCTACGTGCTCTGGGCATTTTCCCTACCGGTGGCGTTCAGCATTCTGACAATTCTGTTGCTGCGCATGGCGCTGCATAAACTGCCCCATGAAAACATGGCCGCTTCGAGCTGGTTGGCGCTTGGCCCGATTGGTACTGGGGCGCTGGGCATGTTGCTGTTGGGCGCCGATGCGCCAGCGATTTTCGCCACCAATGGTTTATCGGGTGTTGGTGAAATTGCAGCGGGACTAGGATTGGTCGCCGGGATCACGCTATGGGGCTTTGGCCTGTGGTGGATGCTGATGGCGGTGTTGATCACGCTGCGTTATCTGCGCGCCGGCATACCTTTCAATCTTGGCTGGTGGGGTTTTACCTTCCCGTTGGGTGTCTACTCGCTGGCAACGTTGAAACTGGCCAGCACCTTGCACCTCACATTTTTCAATGTCTTCGGCTGCGTGCTGGTGAGTTTGCTGGCCGTAATGTGGCTGATCGTCGGCAAACGTACCGTGCTGGGCGCCTGGCGCGGCGAGCTGTTTGTCTCGCCGTGCATTGCAGGATTAAAGAAATAAGCGGTAAAGATTAGGTAAGGTGTGGCCTGGATCGACGTGCGACATTCCAATCGCTGTATCCACGCCACTCACTGCCTAAATCAGGGACATGGAAGATGAGTCACCCCTCACAGTTCACCTTGCTTCGCACCCGGCGCTTCTTGCCGTTCTTCGTGACACAGTCACTCGGAGCCTTCAACGACAACATCTTCAAGCAGTCGTTGATCCTCGCCATTTTGTACAAGCTGACCATCGACGGTGACCGTTCGATCTGGGTCAACCTCTGCGCGCTGCTGTTTATCCTGCCGTTCTTTCTGTTCTCGGCGCTGGCCGGGCAGTTCGGCGAAAAATTCGCCAAGGACGCGCTGATTCGTCTGATCAAGCTCGGGGAAATCGCCATCATGGCGGTCGGCGCGGTCGGTTTCATGTTCGATCACCTGTCTCTGATGTTGGTGGCGTTGTTCGCCATGGGCACGCACTCGGCGCTGTTCGGACCGGTGAAATACTCGATCCTGCCCCAGGCCCTGCGCGAAGATGAGCTGGTGGGTGGCAACGGATTGGTGGAGATGGGGACTTTCCTGGCGATTCTGGCCGGGACCATCGGCGCCGGGATCATGATGTCGTCCAGTCACTACGCGCCCATCGTTTCCACGGCGATTATCGGAATTGCGGTGCTGGGTTACCTGGCCAGTCGCAGCATTCCGCGGGCCGCGGCGTCCTCGCCGGACATGCGTCTGAACTGGAATATTTTCAGCCAATCGTGGGCCACATTGAAGCTGGGCTTGGGACAAACCCCGGCGGTGTCGCGCTCGATTGTCGGCAACTCATGGTTCTGGTTTGTCGGGGCGATTTATCTGACGCAGATCCCGGCATACGCCAAGGAATGGATGCACGGCGACGAGACCGTGGTAACGCTGATTCTGACGGTGTTCTCGGTCGGCATCGCCGTGGGCTCTATGCTGTGCGAGAAGCTCTCCGGGCGCAAAGTCGAAATCGGCCTGGTGCCGTTTGGCTCGTTCGGCCTGACGGTGTTTGGCTTGTTGCTGTGGTGGCATTCCGGCGGTATTCCAAGCAGTGTCGAGGGCCATGGCTGGATCGAAATTCTCGGCTTTGGCCACACCTGGATGGTGTTGATCGACATCCTCGGTCTGGGCGTTTTTGGTGGTTTCTATATCGTGCCGCTGTACGCGCTGATCCAGTCGCGCACCGCCGAGAACGAACGGGCGCGGGTGATTGCCGCCAACAATATTCTCAACGCGCTGTTCATGGTGGTCTCGGCGATTGTCTCGATCATCCTGCTAAGCTTCGCCAAGCTGTCGATTCCGCAGTTGTTCCTGGTGGTGTCGCTGCTGAACATCGGCGTCAACGCCTACATTTTCAAGATCGTCCCGGAATTCACCATGCGTTTCATGATCTGGCTGCTCAGCCATTCCATGTACCGCGTGGAGCATCGCAACCTGGAATCGATCCCCGACGAAGGCGCGGCGTTGTTGGTGTGCAATCACGTGTCGTTCGTCGATGCCTTGCTGATTGGCGGTGCGGTGCGTCGGCCGATTCGCTTCGTGATGTACTACAAAATCTACAACCTGCCGGTGCTGAACTTTATCTTTCGCACGGCCGGGACGATTCCGATAGCGGGACGTCACGAAGACATTCAGATCTACGAAAGGGCCTTCACGCGTATTGCGCAGTATCTGAAGGACGGTGAGCTGGTGTGCATTTTCCCTGAAGGAAAATTGACGGCTGATGGCGAGATCAACGAGTTCAAGGGCGGACTGACGCGGATACTCGAAGAGACGCCGGTACCGGTGATTCCGCTGGCGTTGCAGGGGTTGTGGGGGAGTTTCTTCAGCCGCGATCCGGGCAAGGGGCTGTTTCGCCGGTTGTGGTCGCGGGTGACGTTGGTGGCGGGAGCGGCGGTGGCGGTTGAGGTGGCGGAGCCGGGCAAGTTGCAGGTGTTGGTGGGGGATTTGCGCGGTTCAGTTAGATAGTCGTTGTTTGTGCCGGCCTCATCGCGAGCAGGCTCGCTCCTACATTGGAAATGTGTTGTGTCACAAATAGCCAACACACCATCAATCCACTGTAGGAGCGAGCCTGCTCGCGATAGCGGTAGTCGCCTAAGTGCTGACTTTCAGGCCAACGAGCCCGGCAATAATCAACGCCACACTCGCCAGTCGAACCAGCGCCATGGACTCACCGAACAAAATAATCCCGGCGATCACCGTGCCCACGGCACCCACACCGGTCCAGATCGCATAGGCCGTGCCCAGCGGCAATTCCTTCATGGCAAGGCCCAGCAAGCCGAGGCTGATGGCCATGGCAGCAACTGTCAAAGCAGTCGGGAGAGGGCGGCTGAAACCGTCGGTGTACTTCAGGCCGACGGCCCAGCCGACTTCGAACAGGCCGGCGAAAAACAGAATGATCCAGGACATCAAAGACCTCATCGATTGACGGGGTCGTCCCCAGATTAATGACTCGATTGAGCCGCGAGGTCGTCCTCGCGTTGCGCAATAGAGTGCCCAGCATTAACCCGGGGATCAAGTTTTTGGATTACTCAGTAGCTTGCTGACCCGCGATTTTCCGGTCTTCTTTCTCGCTCATGCGGCGGAAATACGTCGAGAGCAGCGCCCCGGAAATGTTGTGCCAAACGCTGAACAACGCACTCGGTACCGCCGCAAGTGGCGAGAAATGTGCGCTGGCCAGGGCGGCGCCCAACCCGGAGTTCTGCATGCCGACTTCCAGCGCCAGCGACTTGCGCTGGGCCAAAGGCAGCTTGAACAGGCGCCCGGTGAAGTAACCCAGCAAATAGCCGAAGCTGTTGTGCAGCATGACCACGGCCATAATCAGCAAGCCGGACTCGGCAATCTTCGCCTGGCTGGCGGCAACCACCGCCGTGACGATGATCACGATGCTGACCACCGACACCAGCGGCAACACATCCACCGCGTGACGAACCCGATCACCGAGCAGACGCTGGGCAACTACACCAAGCACGATCGGCAGCAGCACCACTTGCAGGATCGACCAGAACAACTCCATGAACGACACCGGCAGCCAGGCCGAAGCCAGCAGCCAGATCAGCGCCGGGGTCAGCAGCGGGGCGAGGAGGGTGGTGACGGCGGCGATGGCCACCGACAACGCCAGGTCGCCGCGTGCCAGCCAGGTCATCACGTTCGACGAGGTGCCGCTTGGGCAGCAACCGACCAGGATCACGCCGACGGCGATTTCTGGCGGCAAATGGAATGCCTGGCAGAGCAGCCACGCCACACCGGGCATGATCACGAAATGTGCAACCACACCGAGGGCTACGCGCCATGGATGGCGAGCGACTTCGGCAAAGTCTTCAAGCTTGAGCGTCAGGCCCATGCCGAACATCACCAGCCCCAACAGCGGCACGATCGCGCCTTTCAGGCCGATGAACCACGCCGGTTGCAGGAACGCCACGACGGCGAAAATCAGTACCCAGTAAGCGAAAGTGTTGCCGACAAAACGACTCAATGCAGCCAGTGCGCGCATGGCCTGATCCTTATTATGTGTGAAAGCGTTAGGGAGCTAAGCATACGCTGCTTGCAAAAAAAGATCGCAGCCTGCGGCAGCTCCTACAGGAATCAGGTCTATCCGCATTATTTGCGATCAACCGAATCAATGTAGGAGCTGCCGAAGGCTGCGATCTTTTAAGCCGGCGCCACCATTAATGCTTGGCGCCGATAGCAATCAGATCCCCTGCGGAGTCTCTTCCCCACCCAACGCCTCAACCAGCGCCGGCAGGAAGTCACCGAAGGTCAGCATCATCAAGGTGAAGCTGGCATCCAGTTGGCCAAGGGCTTCGTCGCCGCCGTCCTGTTCTGCCTGGTCTTGCAACAAATCTTCGAATTTCAGGCGCTTGACCACCATCTTGTCGTCAAGCACGAAGGACAGCTTGTCCTGCCACGCCAGCGACAGCTGAGTGACCACTTTGCCAGTGCTCAAATGCAGCTGGATTTCTTCGCTGGTCAGGTCTTGGCGCTTGCAGCGCACAATGCCGCCGTCTTCGTGGGTGTCTCGCAGTTCGCACTCGTCCAGTACAAAGAAATCGTCCGCCGCTTTCTGAGTGGTGACCCATTCGGTCATGGTCGCGGTCGGGGACATCTTTACGGTCAGCGGGCGTACAGGCAGGGTGCCGATCACTTCACGCAGGGTGGACAACAGGTCTTCGGCACGTTTCGGGCTGGCCGAGTTGACTAGGATCAAGCCTTGTTTAGGCGCGATGGCGGCGAAGGTAGACGAACGACGGATAAAGGCGCGAGGCAGGAACGCCTGGATAATTTCATCCTTGATCTGGTCGCGTTCCTTCTTATAGACCTTGCGCATTTGCTCGGCTTCGATCTCTTCGACCTTTTCCTTCACCGCGTCACGCACGACGCTACCCGGCAGGATGCGTTCTTCCTTGCGTGCGCTGATCAGCAGGAAGTCACCGCTGACGTGTACCAGCGGCGCATCTTCGCCCTTGCCGAAAGGCGCAACGAAACCGTAGGTGGTCAACTCCTGGCTTGCACATGGGCGCGCCAGTTTGGTGGCCAGTGCAGTTTCCAACGCCTCGGCATCAACAGGCAGATCTTGGGTCAGGCGATAGATAAGCAGGTTTTTGAACCACATGGGGTGAGTCTCTCCTTTATACAAAGGCGGGCATTATTGTCCTCCGTGTGCCATAGGCCAACCCTTCTCTAAGCCTTTGGAAGGCCTGAAAAAATTATTTAAAAAAGTGCTTGCCAGAGATGGGGTCGCTCCGTAGAATGCGCGCCACACCGAAGCGAAGGGTGATTAGCTCAGCTGGGAGAGCGTCTGCCTTACAAGCAGAATGTCGGCGGTTCGATCCCGTCATCACCCACCATTCGTTTCAAGTGTTACGCGCAGCGGTAGTTCAGTCGGTTAGAATACCGGCCTGTCACGCCGGGGGTCGCGGGTTCGAGTCCCGTCCGCTGCGCCATATTCGGTAACCTGGAACACTGAACGCCAGGTCACCACTGAAAAACCCGCTAAAGCGGGTTTTTTTCTGTCTCAAGTTTGTACGTTGTACCCGCGGGTTGTGTCGTTTCACTGGTTTTCGGATTTATTTGAAAAAAACTTCAATTAAATCAACATTTTATGAAAACTTGTGGCATAATGCGTCCCGTAACGAAGCGAAGGGTGATTAGCTCAGCTGGGAGAGCGTCTGCCTTACAAGCAGAATGTCGGCGGTTCGATCCCGTCATCACCCACCATTCGTTTCAAGCGTTTCGCGCAGCGGTAGTTCAGTCGGTTAGAATACCGGCCTGTCACGCCGGGGGTCGCGGGTTCGAGTCCCGTCCGCTGCGCCATATTCGGTAACTTGGAACACTGAACGCCAGGTCACCACAGAAAGCCCGCTATATGCGGGCTTTTTGCTGTCTGGGATTTGGCCAGGCCTGGAAAAAGCGATCTTCTGATCGCTTTTTTTGTTTCTAGTATTCAAGGGTAGTAGCGCTTACGCCAGAGTTTTGGGGTAGGAGGTTGCCTTGATAAGACTCAGATGACAGAAGTTTCATCGTCTACACTCCGAAAAGCGTTTAAACACCTGAACTTATCCAAAATCTCTGGCTCTCATGCCGGTAGCCATTGGTCGTGGCCGCCTGATAAGCTCGCGGCTTTACTCGATTGCCCTTTAGGCGCATGAACAAGGAAATAGCATGAAACAGCATCGGTTGGCGGCGGCGGTGGCCCTGGTAAGCCTGGTACTCGCGGGTTGCGACTCGCAAACCAGCGTAGAGCTGAAAACCCCGGCGCAAAAAGCTTCCTACGGCATTGGCCTGAACATGGGCAAGAGCCTGGCTCAGGAAGGCATGGATGACCTGGATTCCAAAGCTGTAGCCCAAGGCATCGAAGATGCCGTCGGCAAAAAAGAACAGAAGCTCAAAGACGAAGAGTTGGTTGAAGCCTTCGCCGCACTGCAAAAGCGTGCCGAAGAGCGCATGGCCAAGATGAGCGAAGAGTCGGCAGCCGCCGGCAAGAAATTCCTCGAAGAAAACGCCAAGAAGGCTGGCGTAGTGACCACCGCTTCCGGTCTGCAGTACGAAGTGGAAAAGAAAGCCGACGGCGCTCAACCTAAACCGACTGACGTAGTGACCGTTCACTACACCGGCAAGCTGACCAACGGCACCGTGTTCGATAGCTCCGTCGAGCGCGGCAGCCCGATCGATCTGCCGGTAAGCGGTGTGATCCCGGGTTGGGTCGAAGGTCTGCAACTGATGCACGTTGGCGAGAAGTACAAGCTGTACATTCCAAGCGAACTGGCTTACGGCGCGCAAAGCCCAAGCCCGGCGATTCCGGCCAACTCGGTGCTGGTATTCGACCTGGAACTGCTGGCAATCAAGGATCCAGCAAAAGAAGACGCCGCGAAGTAATCAGCGTCTGCTCTAAAAACAACGCCTCGCTTATGCGGGGCGTTGTTGCATCTGGTGTCCGACGCGGGTAAACAAAGCGAACCGATGCTGTAGTCTGGAGTCAGAGCCAGTGTAGGACCGCGGCTAACCGCGCGGACGCGCCAAGTCAATGAAATATTGGGTTTTTTTAGATGAGTAAAAAACGCCCGATCTGAGTTAAACCCTTGTGCTGCGGGGCTTTCAGCGATGAAAAGCAGCTCTGTTCACAAGGTTATCCACAATTTGTGTGGATAACATTTACGTGGGAGGAATCATGAAGGCACCGTGGAGTTTTGCTCGTTTCCTGCCTTTGGCCGGTCGCCTGATCGCACGTGGACGCTTGCCGACCTTGCTGTTCGCAGTGGCCAGTAAAGGTGCCATGCAAGGCAACCGACTGGGCAAACTCAAGGATGATCTGCGCCTGTTGCAGGCGCTCTGCCTAGCTTACTGGCGTGGCGAGTACCGCGCGATCAGCCCTAAAGCACTGGTATCCGTCGTGGCAGGCCTGATGTATTTCCTCAGTCCGGTGGATGCGATTCCGGATTTCCTGCCGATGTTCGGCATGCTCGATGACATCGCCGTGCTGGCCTGGTTGATGAAAGTGCTCGACGACGAACTCAGCGCCTTCCGTGCCTGGCGCAAACGTCAGGTGCCAGAGAAGCTCGCCGTGGTTGAACGCCTGCCCGATACCCCGGCACAACTTCATCTTCAGGGACCGAAAAAACGTTGAGCCAAATCAGTCTCAACAACAGATAGATACCCCCCGCGACCTTGGCCGCTGTTAGGATTACACTTCTAGGGAAAAGTGCCGACTCGCTAAGTGTTGTTGTCCTACGGGGTAGTCATGGATATTCAGATAATTACACGCGAAGGCGAGCCCGAATATGCGGTTCTGCCATGGGCTCAGTATCAGGCTCTACTGAAAGCAGCAGGCATCATCGAAGCACCGTCGCGCCAGGCCCCAGCGCCGCTCGCGACCACCCAGGACCCGATTCTTCCAGGTCTTGATCAACTACGCAGTTTGCGCGAAGGGAAGGGCATCGCCATCGAGGCGCTGGCCCGCACGGTAGGCATCAGCCCGTCTTATCTGGCCATGATCGAAAGTGGCGAGCGTCAGCCCGACGCCGCGATTCGCCGAAGCCTGGCCTGGGAACTGACGGTGCCAGGGTGGAGGGACGAATCGTGAGCGTACGCATCAGTCGTCAACATTGGGACGGATTGCTCGGCGAACTGGATCAGGCGCGCCGACAGCGCCATCTCCTGACTTATCGTGCGTTGTTGGAGCGACTGCAACTTCCTACGCCCGCGATGCAAACGTTGACTGCCGCGCTTGAGCACCTGGCGGCGCTGGACGCCAAAGCGGAACAACCGCTGCGCAGTTCACTGGTGATCAGCC
Organism: Pseudomonas sp. GL-RE-29; assembly: GCF_019947275.1. Lineage (NCBI taxonomy): Bacteria > Pseudomonadati > Pseudomonadota > Gammaproteobacteria > Pseudomonadales > Pseudomonadaceae > Pseudomonas > Pseudomonas sp. GL-RE-29. The sequence continues at coordinate 1,504 of NZ_JAGYGD010000006.1, read as the reverse complement.
AGGGTGCCAGTCGCCTGCCACGCACCGGTTTCTTCGAATGTGTCGAGCGTCTCGGGCGATTCTCCGGGCCTTCCGACGGTGTCGCCGCCGCGTCCTGGCATGCCTCGGAGGTGGTGCGAGTATTTGAATACGAGTATCCCGAGTCGGCGGAGGCCTGAGTGTTTTTTCGACTCAAGGCGCAGGCCGGTTACTGGCTGGCGCGTAGGCTTTTTCACTGGCAATGGTTTGTGCGCCAACCCAGAGGCTGGAGCTGGCTCGAAGGTCAGTTCGCCCGCATGGTAAACCTTGGCGATGTCGGCGCCCAGAGCTTCTATGGCCACATCCTGACGTTTCGCGGTGTCGGTCTGGGGGCTCGCGAAGAGGGTGTTCGCTTGCTGCGTCTGGCAGCCTTGGCCGGTGATGGCAAAGCGGCCTATCAATTGGGTGTGATCAGCCTGGCAGGAACGGCAAGCAAGGCGCCAGACCCGGCTGAAGCGGCGCGGTTCTGGAGCATTGCGGCGAAGGCCGGGCATCCATTGGCGCCAATCAAGCTGCAAGAATTGGCCTCCCGCAGTTCTGAATAGACACTGATTTTTCTGACAGACCAGCGCGGCGTAGGGGGAAACTTCTACGCCGCGCTTTGGTTTTAGCGAATCGCCCTACATCAACATCATCTTTGCCTGACTTCTTTCCTCGCGGATCCCCCGCAAAGTCCCTCGCGCCTAATTTCCTGTGCGAGGGATTGCTCATGTTCGACCCGGTCTTTCACGTGGCTGCTGATCTTTCGGTGGGCTGATGGATCACATCGCCCGCATTGAGCAGGAGCTCGACAGCTTTCCGGACACCCTGACGCTTTACCGCCAACAGCTCAAACGCTGGTTCAGCCAGGCTGCCGACAAGGTCAGCCGCGCCACGGACATGCCTTCGCTGATGGGCATGGAGCGGGTGATCACGTTGGGCACCACCCGCACCGTTGTCAGCAGCGGTGATGACGACTTTATCTCCACGGTAGCGCAGTGTTCGCAAGGCGGGATTCTGCAGATCGAGAGCAAGTTCGAGTCGGTGTATGACGTTCCACTGGGGAACATTCAGGTTGATGTGATTGCGCTGGAGGGTGGCGGGTCGACGCCGGTCACCCTTGATGAAAACGGTAAGGGAGAGTTCAGGGGCGAGGCGGGCAAGTTCTACCGTGTGCGGGTGCAGAGCGAGGTATCGCCGAAGCAAATTGATGAGCTATTCCAATCTTACGATGGGCTGAGTCAGTCGCTGGAAAAGTGGCTGCGCAGTGAGTGGCAACCGTTCAAGCCGCAGTGGTCGCAGTCGACTTCCATCGCGGTGGGCAACGGCATGTTGGCGGGCAGTTGGGCGGCGATCGAGGGGGTGTGGGACGGGATCAACCTGATTTCGGACATTCTGAAGAATCCCGGTGAGTTTGTTGATCGATTGGGCAGCAGTGCGGATCAGCTGATCGAGCTGGCGAAAAAATCGCCGGATGTGATGAGCAAGATTCAACTGCTGGCCAGTG
>NZ_JAGYGD010000059.1:0-19188 GCF_019947275.1 Pseudomonas sp. GL-RE-29 | reverse complement strand
CGATGAATTCCTTATCGGCGCTTCGGGTAGAAAGGGCGGGACGAGAAGTCTCCCACGGTCCGTACTGGCTAGAGTCGGAATCGAGCTTTTAGTCCCGCCCACCCCTTCAAGTCTAAACATACAAGCGGGCTTGCCCGCGATGGCGCCTGATCAGGCAACCCGAATTTCAATGACTCACGCTGGTCGCTGATAAGTATCAATCACTTCCTGCGCCGCCCGAAACGCATCGATTGCCGCCGGCACGCCCGCATACACCGCGCAATGCAGCAGCGCTTCGCGAATCTCTTCCACAGTGCAACCGTTATTCAGCGCGCCGCGTACGTGGCCTTTCAATTCCTGCGGGCACTTCAACGCTGTCAGCGCGGCCAGCGTGATCAGGCTGCGGGTTTTCAGCGGCAGACCTTCGCGGCTCCAGACGCTGCCCCAGGCGTGATCATTAACGAAATCCTGCAACGGCTGGGTGAACTCGGTGGCGTTACCCAGCGCGCGGTCGACGAAGGCGTCGCCCATCACTTGGCGACGTACTTCAACGCCGGATTTTTTATTCTCGGTCATGGCAATTCCCTCTTGTGGTGTTGGCGACGCCAGGCGCGCAGCGACGTGAACAGCAAGAACGCAACCAGCGCCGGCAGGACGAAAAACAGCATCAGGTGTTCAAGCTTGCCCGCCAGCGGCATGCCGGTGGTGAACGACACCACGTGCAGCCCGTAAGCCAGGTACAAACCCAAAAACAGCAGACCTTCGGCGCGTGTCACCCGATAGCCGGAATAAAACATCGGCAGGCACAGCACGGCCACGCCGAGCATCACCGGCAGGTCGAAATCCAGGGCATTGGGCGAAACCGACAATGGCGACGGTGCAATCAACGCCGTGATGCCCAGCACGCCCAGCAGGTTGAAGAGGTTGCTACCGATCACGTTGCCCACGGCAATTTCCCGTTCGCCGCGCAATGCAGCGATCAACGAGGTAGCGAGTTCCGGCAGGGACGTGCTGACGGCGACGATGGTCAGGCCGATGATCCGCTCGGAGAGCCCCAGGTCGGTCGCGACCGCCACCGCAGCGCCCAACAGCAAATGCCCGGCATACACCAGCATCGCCAGGCCGGCGACGATCATCAGCAGGCTTTTCAACCATGGCGCATGCCGAGGCTCATGACTCGACTGCGGACGCGCTGAATGCCGTGACTGGCGCAGCAACAGGCCCAGATACAGCAGCAGTGCCGTCAGCAGGATCACGCCATCGGCGCGGGTCAGCTCTTCATTCCAGGCCAGGATGAACACCAGCAGGCTGGCGCCGATCATCAGCGGAATATCCAGGCGCACCAGTTGCCGTGATACCCGCAGGGGGATGATCAGTGCCGACAACCCGAGGGTCACGAGGATGTTGAAGATGCTGCTGCCGATCACGCTGCCGACGGCGATGTCGGCGTTGTGCGCCAGTGTGGCTTGCAGGCTGACGGCCATTTGCGGTGCGCTGCTGCCGAGGGCAACGATGGTCAGGCCGATGATCAAGGGTCGAACATGCAGGCGTGCGGCCAGGCGCACAGCGGCGCGTACCATCAGTTCGGCACCAACGATCAGCAGCACCAGCCCGGCGAGCAATTCGATCACGTTGATCAGGGGTATATCGGCTAGTCCGAGAATGGTCGGGGCTCCGTCTGTCAGTCGAGGGCTTGCACGCGAACCCGTGCGGTGCCGCTCTTGAGCATGCCCAGCCGTTCGGCGGCTTCATGGGACAGGTCGATCAGGCGTCCACGGGTGTGCGGTCCACGATCGTTGATGCGGACCACGCAGGATTTGTCGTTGTTCAGGTTGGTGACCTTTACCCGTGTACCGAAGGGTAGCTGGCGGTGGGCGGCGGTCATGGAATTCTTGTTGAAACGCTCGCCACTGGCGGTGCGTTTACCTTGGTGTTTGGCGCCGTAATAGGAAGCAACGCCGGTCTTGTCGTAGCCGTGCGGGTCGACGGTATCGGTGCTGGCGCAACCGGCGAGCAGTGAGAGCAGTGAGAGCAGGGCGCAGGCGCCGAGTAGACGTTTCATTGGAAGGCTCCCAAAAAATTGTGGCGAGGGAGCTTGCTCCCGCTCGACCGCGAAGCGGTCGCAAACTCAGACAACACATTTTCTGAAAAAATGCGGTGACCTGTTTGGGTCTGCTTCGCAGACCAGCGGGAGCGAGCTCTCTCGCCACAGGGAATGGAGCCAGTGTGTTGGGCTGGCTCCATTCTCATCAGCCTTCGAGTTTGCTTTTCAGCAGTTCGTTGACCTGTTGCGGGTTGGCCTTGCCTTTGGAGGCTTTCATGGCCTGGCCGACGAAGAAGCCGAACATCTTGCCGCGCTTGGCTTCGTCTGCCGCGCGGTATTGCTCGACCTGCTCGGCGTTCGCCGCAAGCATTTCATCCAGCACCGCCGAGATGGCGCCGGTGTCGGTTACTTGCTTGAGGCCGCGCTTGTCGATGATTTCGTCTGCACTGCCTTCGCCGTTGGCCATCGCTTCAAACACCACCTTGGCGATCTTGCCGGAGATGGTGTTGTCCTTGATGCGCTGCAGCATGCCGCCCAGTTGCTCGGCGGATACCGGCGACTCTTCGATGTCCAGGCCTTGCTTGTTGAGCAAGCTGCCCAACTCGACCATCACCCAGTTCGCCGCCAGTTTGGCGTCGCCGCCGATGCTCGCGACTTTCTCGAAGTAATCGGCTTGTTCGCGGCTGGTGGCCAAAACGCTGGCGTCGTAGACCGAAAGACCGAACTGCTCCTGGAAGCGCTCGCGTTTCTGCGGCGGTAACTCCGGCAGGGTGGCGCGTACGTCGTCGAGGAACGAGTTCTCGATGACCACCGGCAGCAGGTCCGGATCGGGGAAGTAACGGTAGTCGTTGGCTTCCTCTTTGCTGCGCATCGGACGGGTTTCGTCCTTGTTCGGATCGTACAGGCGAGTCTGCTGGATCACCTTGCCGCCGTCTTCGATCAGTTCGATCTGGCGCTGGATTTCGCTGTTGATCGCCTTCTCGATGAAGCGGAACGAGTTGACGTTCTTGATCTCGCAGCGGGTGCCGAACTCGACCTGGCCTTTTGGACGGATCGAAACGTTGCAGTCGCAACGCAGCGAACCTTCGGCCATGTTGCCGTCGCAAATCCCCAGGTAACGCACCAGCGCATGGATCGCCTTGACGTAAGCCACGGCTTCCTTGGCACTGCGCATGTCCGGCTCGGAAACGATTTCCAGCAACGGCGTGCCGGCACGGTTCAGGTCGATGCCGCTGGCACCGTTGAACTCTTCGTGCAGGCTTTTGCCGGCGTCTTCTTCCAGGTGCGCGCGGGTGATGCCGACACGTTTGACCGTGCCGTCCTCGAGGGCGATGTCCAGGTGGCCCTTGCCGACGATCGGCAATTCCATCTGGCTGATCTGGTAGCCCTTGGGCAGGTCCGGGTAGAAGTAGTTTTTGCGGGCGAACACGTTGTGCTGGCCGATCTCGGCGTCAATCGCCAGACCGAACATCACCGCCATGCGCACCGCTTCCTGGTTCAGCACCGGCAATACGCCGGGCATGCCCAGGTCGATCAGGCTGGCCTGGGTGTTCGGCTCGGAACCGAAGGTGGTGGAACTACCGGAAAAGATTTTCGACCGGGTGGTGAGCTGGGTATGAATCTCCAGCCCGATCACGACTTCCCATTGCATGTGTGTCTCCTCAGAAGCCGGTTGGGGTGCGAGTGTGCCAGTCAGTGTGTAACTGATACTGGTGCGCAACGTTGAGCAAGCGGCCTTCCTGGAAATACGGAGCGAGCAATTGCACGCCGACCGGCAGACCATCGACAAAACCGGCCGGCATCGACAGACCTGGCAGGCCCGCGAGGTTGGCGGTGATGGTGTAGACGTCTTCCAGGTACGCGGCGACCGGGTCGCTGTTCTTGGCGCCGAGCTTCCAGGCCGGGTTCGGCGTGGTTGGGCCGAGGATGATGTCGACCTCGTTGAAGGCCGCCATGAAGTCGTTCTTGATCAAGCGACGGATCTTCTGCGCCTTCAGGTAGTAGGCGTCGTAGTAACCGGCGGACAGCGCGTAGGCACCGACCATGATCCGGCGCTGCACTTCCGGGCCGAAGCCTTCGCCACGGGAGCGCTTGTACAGGTCGATCAGGTTGACCGGGTTTTCGCAGCGGTAGCCGAAACGCACGCCGTCAAAACGCGACAGGTTGGACGAGGCTTCCGCCGGGGCGATCACGTAGTACGCAGGGATCGCGTGCTGCATGTTTGGCAGGCTGATTTCCTTGACCACGGCGCCGAGCTTTTCCAGCTCCTTGACGCTGTTGTGGATCAGCTCGGCGATGCGCGGGTCGAGACCGGCGCTGAAATACTCTTTCGGCACGCCGATGCGCAGGCCTTGCAGCGAGCCGTTGAGGCTGGCGCTGTAGTCCGGCACGGGCTCATCGATGCTGGTGGAGTCGTTCGGATCGAAGCCGGCCATACCTTGCAACAAAATCGCGCAGTCTTCGGCGGTGCGTGCCATCGGTCCGCCCTGATCGAGGCTGGAGGCGTAGGCAATCATGCCCCAGCGCGAAACACGACCGTACGTCGGTTTCAGGCCAGTCAGGTTGGTCAACGCAGCGGGCTGACGAATGGAGCCGCCGGTGTCGGTGCCGGTAGCGGCAGGCAACAGACGAGCGGCAACGGCTGCCGCCGAACCGCCGGACGAACCGCCCGGGACGTGTTCCAGGTTCCACGGGTTTTTCACCGCGCCGTAGTAGCTCGACTCGTTGGCCGAACCCATGGCGAATTCGTCCATGTTGGTCTTGCCCAGGGTCACGGCGCCGGCAGCAGCCAGCTTGGCGACGACGGTGGCGTCGTACGGAGCCTTGAAGTTGTCGAGCATCTTCGAGCCGCAGCTGGTGCGAATGCCCTGGGTGCAGAACAGGTCTTTGTGGGCGATCGGCGCGCCGAGCAGGGCGCCGCTCTCACCATTGGCCCGGCGGGCGTCAGCGGCTTTCGCCTGCGACAGCGCCAGGTCTTCGGTGAGGCTGATGAAACTGTTGAGCTGTGGATCGAGCTGGGCGATGCGCGCCAGCAGGACTTTGGTCAGCTCTTCGGAGGAAAACTTTTTATCGGCGAGTCCGCGGGCGATCTCGGCCAGAGTCAATTGATGCATTGCAGGCTCTTTCCCTTTAGTCGATGACTTTCGGAACCAGGTACAGGCCGTTTTCGACCGCTGGTGCGATGGACTGGTAAGCCTCGCGGTGATTGGTCTCGGTCACGACGTCTGCACGCAGGCGCTGGCTGGCTTCCAGTGGGTGGGCGAGCGGCTCGATACCGTCGGTATTGACCGCCTGCATTTCGTCGACCAGCCCGAGAATGCTGTTGAGGGCCGAAGTGATGTGTGGAAGATCGGCATCATTGAGGCCAAGACAGGCCAGATGAGCGATTTTTTCCACGTCGGAGCGTTCAAGCGCCATTGGGATTCTCCAGTGGAAAACAGAACGGACGGCGTCCGTGTGTTAGATTGTCGGAACACTACCGCACTTCTACGGTCATAAGGCCGCGATTGTGGGGCTTGGTGCACAGAAAAGCGGCCAATTTAACATATTGGCGCCTTGCCCAAAATCCCTGTCGTTGTTAGAGTTTGCCGCACTTTTTTACCCACGCGTTGCCTAGGGTCCCTTTCCCATGTTCAAGAAACTGCGTGGCATGTTTTCCAGCGATCTTTCCATTGACCTGGGCACTGCCAACACCCTTATTTACGTGCGCGAGCGCGGTATCGTCCTGAATGAGCCCTCCGTTGTGGCCATTCGGACACACGGTAACCAGAAAAGTGTCGTCGCTGTCGGCACCGAAGCGAAGCGCATGTTGGGCCGAACGCCGGGCAACATTGCTGCCATTCGTCCGATGAAGGACGGCGTGATTGCCGACTTCAGCGTCTGCGAAAAGATGCTGCAGTACTTCATCAACAAGGTTCACGAAAATAGCTTCCTGCAGCCTAGCCCTCGCGTGTTGATCTGCGTTCCGTGCAAATCCACCCAGGTTGAGCGTCGTGCCATCCGTGAATCGGCCCTCGGTGCCGGTGCCCGTGAAGTATTCCTGATCGAAGAGCCGATGGCCGCTGCGATCGGTGCTGGCCTGCCGGTTGAAGAAGCTCGCGGCTCGATGGTTGTGGATATCGGTGGCGGTACCACCGAAATCGCGCTGATCTCCCTGAACGGTGTGGTTTACGCCGAATCCGTACGGGTTGGCGGCGACCGCTTCGACGAAGCGATCATCACCTACGTGCGTCGCAACTACGGCAGCCTGATCGGCGAGTCGACTGCAGAGCGCATCAAGCAGGAAATCGGTACAGCCTACCCGGGCGGCGAAGTTCGTGAAGTCGACGTTCGTGGCCGTAACCTGGCCGAAGGCGTTCCACGCGCATTCACCCTGAACTCCAACGAAGTGCTGGAAGCTCTGCAAGAGTCCCTGGCTACCATCGTTCAGGCCGTGAAGAGCGCCCTGGAGCAATCGCCTCCGGAACTGGCTTCCGACATCGCCGAACGTGGCCTGGTGCTGACCGGTGGTGGCGCCTTGCTGCGTGACCTCGACAAGTTGCTGGCCCAGGAAACCGGCCTGCCGGTGATCGTCGCCGAAGACCCGTTGACCTGCGTTGCTCGCGGCGGTGGCCGTGCTCTGGAAATGATGGATAAACACACCATGGACCTGCTCTCCAGCGAATAAGTCGCCGGATTGCCTCTATGCTGTTGAGCGCGCAGGCGGCACTTTGCAGTGCTGCCTGTTCGCGTTTATCTTCTGTCGTCTGCATCCAGGCCGGTTTGATGCCGTATGAATAAAGAGAACATTTGCCTGGGAGGAGCGGCTTATTAAACCGCTTTTCACCAAGGGTCCCTCACTGGGCGTGCGCTTGTTGGTGCTGGTCGTGCTTTCGGTCGCGCTGATGGTGGTCGATGCCCGCTTCACACTGCTCAAGCCAGTGCGTAGCCAAATGTCGCTGGTGCTGATGCAGTCGTACTGGATCACCGACCTGCCGCAGCGGCTATGGCAAGGTGTGGCCAGCCAGTTTGGCAGCCGGACCGAACTCGTCGCCGAAAACGAAAAACTCAAGACTGAAAACCTGCTGTTGCAGGGCCGCATGCAAAAACTTGCCGCCCTCACCGAGCAGAACGTTCGGCTGCGCGAGTTGCTCAACTCTTCAGCCCTGGTCAACGAGAAGGTCGAAGTGGCCGAGTTGATCGGCATGGACCCCAACCCCTTCACCCATCGCATTATCATCAACAAAGGTGAGCGCGACGGTGTGGTTCTCGGTCAGCCGGTGCTTGATGCCCGCGGGCTGATGGGCCAGGTGGTCGAATTGATGCCGTACACCTCGCGCGTGCTGCTGTTGACCGATACCACCCACAGCATTCCAGTGCAGGTCAACCGCAACGGCCTGCGGGCGATTGCCAGCGGCACCGGCAACCCGGAACGCCTGGAATTGCGTCACGTGGCGGACACTGCCGACATCAAGGAGGGTGATCTGCTGGTCAGTTCCGGCCTGGGTCAGCGTTTCCCTGCAGGTTATCCGGTGGCCACGGTCAAGGAAGTGATTCACGACTCCGGCCAGCCGTTTGCCATTGTCCGTGCCGTACCGACTGCTGCACTGAACCGCAGCCGTTACCTGCTGCTGGTATTCAGCGACACCCGTACTCCGGAAGAACGCGCCAACGATGCCGCCCAGGCTCAGGAGAGTCTGGATGCGCAAGGTGGTGGGCCGATGATGCCGGCGACCGTGCCGAAACCGGCCATCGTCCCGGCGGCCGTTGCAGCCCCGGCAGCCCCGGCGGTTCCAGCAAGCACACCGGCTGCGGCCACACCGGCCAAGCCTGCTGCCACACATCCCGCCGCTGCCAAGCCGCCAGCCTCCGCACCTGCAGCCGCCAAGCCACCGGCCGCTCAACCTGCTGCCGTTAAACCGGCTGCCAAACCGCCTGTCTCCGCGCCGGCTAATACTGGGGGACGAGAATAATGGTCGGTGTCAAAGCCTCCCGAAACGGCTGGATGGTCTGGCTGACATTCGCCGTCGGCATGTTGCTCAGTGTTTCGCCGTTGCCGCAATTCATGGAAATCCTGCGCCCGCTGTGGCTCGCCTTGCTGCTGGCATTCTGGGCCTTGGCCCTGCCACAGAAGGTCGGGATGGTCACCGCGTGGTGCCTGGGCCTGGCGGAAGATGTGCTTTACGGCACGTTGCTGGGCCAGAACGCCTTGATCCTGACGCTGATCACCTACCTCGTGCTGGCATTGCAACAACGCCTGCGGATGTTCCCGATGTGGCAACAGAGCCTGGTGATCCTGGTGATCTTCGGTCTGGCGCAACTGGTTCAGTTGTGGCTCAGCGCCCTGACCGGCAATCGTCAGCCGACGCTGGCACTGGTGTTGCCGGCACTGGTCAGTGCCTTGCTCTGGCCGTGGATCAGCTTCGGTTTGCGCGGATTGCGTCGACGCTACAAAATCAACTGATTCGGTCAGGCATTTGCCCACACCACGACAAGGGAGATGTCTTGATGAAAATGCTTTACCTCGCTTCAGGCTCGCCGCGTCGGCGTGAACTGCTCACGCAGATCGGCGTGCCGTTCTCCGCGATCAGTGCGGACATCGATGAAACCCCTCTATCGCATGAATCCCCCTCGGCCTATGTCGAACGCCTCGCGCGCGGCAAGGCCGAAGCCGGGCGCGGTACGGTCGTGTCCGACGCAGAATGTTGCGTGCTGGGCGCCGACACCGCCGTAGTGCTGAACGGGAAAATTCTCGGCAAGCCGGTTGATGAAGCTGATGCTTGCGCCATGCTTATGATGTTGGCGGGACAAGAACATGAAGTGCTGACAGCCATTGCCGTGCTTGACGGCGAGCGCTGCGAGTCACGGGTGGTGCGCAGTCTGGTGCGTTTTCGCCCTGTCGGTCGCGATGAGGCGGCCGCCTACTGGGCCAGCGGCGAGCCGCAGGACAAGGCGGGTGGTTATGGAATTCAAGGACTGGGTGCGGTGTTTGTCGCCGGGCTCAATGGAAGTTACTCGGCGGTGGTTGGACTGCCGCTGTGCGAAACCGCAGAACTGCTCGGCCATTTCGGCATACCCTGTTGGCAAACCCATAACGCGCGTTAAGCGTCGTACTGACGAGATGCGGCCATTATCGTGAACATGCCTGAACGAGACCCTGCCATGAGTGAAGAGATCCTGATCAACATCACGCCGATGGAATCGCGTGTGGCGGTGGTTGAAAACGGTGTCCTGCAAGAGGTCCACGTCGAGCGCACGCAAAAGCGCGGGATCGTCGGCAACATCTATAAAGGCAAGGTCGTGCGGGTATTGCCCGGCATGCAGGCCGCTTTCGTCGATATCGGTCTGGACCGCGCCGCGTTCATCCATGCTTCGGAAATCTCCCTGCGCGAAGGCCCGGCGGTGGAGAGCATCAGCGCGCTGGTGCACGAAGGCCAGAGCCTGGTGGTGCAGGTCACCAAGGACCCGATCGGCTCCAAAGGTGCGCGGCTGACTACGCAGCTGTCGATCCCGTCGCGCTATCTGGTGTACATGCCGCGCACCGCGCATGTTGGCATTTCGCTGAAAATCGAAGACGAAGCCGAGCGCGAGCGCCTCAAGCAGGTGGTCACCGATTGCGTCGCCAAAGAAGGCATCAAGGAGGCGGGTGGTTTCATCCTGCGTACCGCGGCTGAAGGTGCCGGGGCCGATGAGATCCTCATGGACATCCGCTACCTGCGGCGGCTCTGGGATCAGATCAACGAACAAATCAAAACCATCAGCGCGCCAAGCGTGATCTACGAAGACCTCGGTCTGGCGCTGCGCACCTTGCGTGACCTGGTGAGCCCGAAGATCGAGAAAATCCGCATCGATTCGCGGGAAACCTTCCAGAAAACCACGCAGTTCGTCGCGGAGCTGATGCCGGAAATCGCCGATCGTCTGGAGCACTACCCGGGCGAGCGGCCGATTTTCGACCTGTATGGCGTCGAAGACGAAATCCAGAAAGCCCTGGAACGCAAAGTCCCGCTGAAGTCCGGTGGTTACCTGGTGGTGGATCCGGCGGAAGCCATGAGCACCATCGACGTCAACACCGGGGCGTTCGTCGGGCATCGCAATCTCGAAGAAACCATCTTCAAGACCAACCTCGAAGCGGCGACCGCGATTGCTCGTCAGCTGCGCCTGCGCAATCTCGGCGGGATCATCATCATCGATTTCATCGACATGGAAGATGAAGAGCACCAGCGCCAGGTACTGCGCACCCTTGAGAAGCAACTGGAACGCGATCACGCCAAGACCAACATCATCGGCATCACCGAGTTGGGCCTGGTGCAGATGACGCGCAAGCGCACCCGCGAAAGTCTCGAACAGGTGCTGTGCGAACCGTGCAGCAGCTGCCAGGGGCGCGGCAAGTTGAAGACGCCGGAAACCGTTTGCTACGAAATCTTCCGCGAAATCCTTCGGGAGGCTCGCGCCTATCAGGCGGAAGGCTATCGTGTATTGGCGAACCAGAAAGTCGTTGACCGTCTGCTCGATGAAGAGTCGGGCAACGTCGCCGAACTTGAAGGGTTTATCGGGCGCACCATTCGGTTCCAGGTGGAAACCATGTATTCCCAGGAACAATACGACGTGGTGTTGCTCTGATTCGCTGGGTTTCAACTTTTCCTGAACGGCTGGCCTCAGCTTTTTGCAACACTTTTGCCATGGGAGCCAACTGACATGGACCGTCTGACACGCATTTTGGCCGCGCTGACCCGTTGGGGTCTGGGCCTGTGCGCGTTGGTTTTGGTGTTGATGGCGTTGTACGTCAGCCTTGGCCGGGAACTGGCGCCGTTGGTGGCGGAGTATCGCGGCGAAATCGAAACCAAGGCCAGCGAGGCCTTGGGCATGCCGCTGCAAATCGGCGAGTTGAAAGGCGACTGGAGTGGCTTTGCGCCCATTTTGTCGGCGCACGACGTGACGGTCGGCGAGGGTGCCAACGCGCTGCACCTGGAAAAAGTACGCGCGGTACCGGACCTTTGGGACAGTCTGCTGGCACGTGAAGTACGCATTGCCCATCTGGAACTCAATGGTCTGAAGATCAGCCTGAAACAAGGCGATGATGGTAATTGGGCACTGGAAGGCTTGCCGGTAAAGGACGATCAGCCCCTCGACCCGGAGCAGTTGCTCAATCGCATGCAAATGATTCAACAGTTGTCGGTACTCGACAGCCAGATCACGTTGCAGCCGTGGGGCGAATCGCCGCTGACCTTGACGTACGTCGGCCTGAATCTGAAGACCGGTCCTTCCCGTCAGCGACTCGATGCGCGCTTGACCCTGCCCGATGGCCAGCCATTGTCTGTGAGCCTGCGTAGCCGTATTCGCGCCAGCCAATGGAAAGAGGGCGAAGCGGATGTTTATGTGAGTCTGCCGCAAAGCGACTGGTCGAAATGGCTGCCTGAAACCCTGACCCAGCAATGGAATTTCGCCGAGATCAAGGCCGGGGGCGAGTTGTGGGCAACCTGGGGCAAGGGCGCCTTGCAGAGCGCAGCCGTGCGGTTGAATGCGCCGCAACTCAAGGGTGCCTATTCCGAGCGCAAGCCGATCCAGATCAACAATCTGGCGCTCAACGGCTATTTCCAGCGCAGCGCCGAGGGAATGTTGGTAACAGTCGACTCGCTGGCCATGAACCTTGGTGAAACACGCTGGGAATCGCGCCTGCAACTCAGGCAAACCGCTGCCTCGGACAAGTCCGAAGAACTCTGGCATCTGCAAGCCGACCGCCTCGACCTCACACCGCTGACACCCGTGCTCAATGCTCTGGCGCCATTGCCTGAGGGTTTCGCCAAGACCGTCGAGAAACTGAAGGTCATCGGCGGCCTGCGTAACGTGTTGATCGACGTGCGGCCCAATGCCACCGACGACAGCAAGTTCAGCTTTGCCGCTAACCTCGACCGGGTCGGTTTTGATGCCTATCACGGCGCTCCGGCGGCGCGCAATGTCACAGGCAGCATCAGCGGCGACCTGGGCCATGGCGAATTGCGCATGGACAGCAAGGATTTCATGCTGCACCTGGACCCGATATTCGCCAAGCCATGGCAATACATTCAGGCCAACGCAACATTGACCTGGAAGCTCGATAAACAAGCCTTCACCCTGATCGCGCCGTACCTGAAGGTGTTGGGCGAGGAAGGCAAGATCGCCGGCGACTTCCTGATCCGCCTGTTTTTCGATGAGTCCCAGGAAGACTACATGGACCTGCGGGTCGGCCTGGTTGACGGTGACGGTCGCTACACCGCCAAGTACCTGCCGACGATGCTCAGCCCGGGGCTGGATGAATGGCTGCGCACGGCGATTCTCAAAGGTGCGGTGGATCAAGGGTTCTTCCAATACCAAGGTTCCTTGAACCACGGCGCGGCTGAGACCGCCCGCAGCATCAGCCTGTTTTTCAAGGTTCACGATGCCGAGCTGGCGTTCCAGCCTGGCTGGCCGCATGTCAGCAAGGTCACCGGTGATGTGTTCGTTGAGGACAGCGGCGTGCGGATTCTGGCAAGTCAGGGGCAGTTGCTCGATACCCAGGTCCGCGATATTTACGTCAATATCCCCCACGTGCCTGCTGGGCAGAACAGTCATCTGTTTCTCGATGGCGCGTTCGCTGGCGGTTTGGGCGATGGCCTGAAAATTCTCAAGGAAGCGCCGATCGGCACGGCCGAAACGTTTGCCGGCTGGGAAGGCGAGGGTGATCTGCAAGGCAAACTGAAGCTGGACATCCCGCTGGCCAAAGGCGAGCAGCCGAAGATCCTGGTCGACTTCAAAACGGCAAAGGCCCGTTTGAAACTGCCTGAGCCTCCGCTTGAACTAACGCAGCTCAAAGGTGATTTCCGTTTCGACAGCAGCAAAGGGTTGAGTGGTCAGAACATCAGCGCGCGAGCCTTCGATAAACCGGTGACGGCGCAGATTTTTGCCGAGGGGCGCGAGGGCAAGCTCAATACCCGGGTCACCGCTTCGGGGCAGGTCGAAGTCAAGAAGCTCACTGACTGGCTGAGCGTGACCCAGCCGCTGCCGGTGAGCGGTTTGATCCCGTATCAACTGCAACTGACCCTGGACGGCGCCGACAGCCAGTTGATGGTCAACTCCAATCTCAGAGGCGTTGCGATTGATTTGCCGGCGCCTTTCGGGATCGCGGCGGATGCGGGGCGTGATACGACGTTCCGCATGACCTTGCAGGGACCGGAGCGGCGCTACTGGGTGAACTACGGCGAGTTGGCGAATTTCACATTTGCCGCGCCAAAGGACAATTTTGCCGGCGGTCGTGGTGAGCTGTTCCTGGGCAGCGGCAATGCCATGTTGCCGGATACCAAAGGCCTGCGGGTACGCGGCGAACTCTCGGAGCTGGATGTCGGACCGTGGCAGGAGCTGATGAGCAAATATGCCGGGCAGGATCCGGGCGGCAGTGCCAAGCAGTTGCTCAGTGGTGTGGACGTCAAGGTCGGCAAACTCAAAGCTTTTGGCACCACGCTGGATCAGGCATCGGTGCAGTTGACACGCAAACCGTCCGCCTGGGCCTTGCAACTCGACAGTCAGCAGGTTAAAGGCAACGCCAGCATCCCTGATGCGAAAGCCGCGCCGATGGTGATCAATCTGCAAACCGTGCGTCTGCCGGCTCCTGACCCCAAAGTCCTGGCCGACGAAAACACTCCGGATCCTTTGGCCTCGGTGGACCCGACAAAGATTCCTGCGTTGGATATCACCATCAATCAGCTGTACCAGGGTAATGACCTGGTCGGCGCCTGGTCATTGAAGATTCGACCGACGGCTAAAGGGATTGCCTTCAATTCGCTGGACATGGGCCTGAAGGGCATTTTGTTGCAGGGCAGTGGTGGCTGGGAAGGCGTACCCGGTTCCAGCACGAGCTTCTTCAAGGGCCGGGTCAGCGGCAAGAACCTCGCGGATGTGCTCAAGGGATGGGGTTTTGCGCCGAGTGTCACCAGCCGGGAGTTCCATATGGATGTCGATGGGCGCTGGCCGGGATCGCCGGCATGGCTGGCTACCAAGCGTTTCTCGGGCACCCTGGATGCGTCGCTCAACGAAGGCCAGTTTGTCGAGGTAGAAGGCAGTGCCCAGGCCTTGCGTGTGTTCGGCCTGCTCAACTTCAACTCCATTGGCCGCCGCTTGCGCCTGGACTTCTCCGACCTGTTCGGCAAAGGCCTGAGCTATGACCGGGTCAAAGGCCTGCTGGTAGCCAACAACGGCGTCTATGTCACCCGTGAACCGATCCGCCTGACAGGCCCGTCGAGCACCATCGAACTCGACGGCACCCTGAACATGGTGGCCGATCAGATTGACGCGAAACTGCTGGTGACCTTGCCGGTGACCAACAACCTGCCGATTGCCGCACTGATCGTCGGCGCGCCGGCCGTTGGCGGGGCGCTGTTCCTGATCGACAAGCTGATCGGTGACCGCGTGTCCCGTTTCGCCAGCGTGAAGTACACCGTCAAGGGACCTTGGAAAGAACCGCAAATCACTTACGACAAACCTTTTTGAAAAGCCATGGAGTAGCATGACCGTAACTCCCTTGTAGGAGCTGCCGCAGGCTGCGATCTTTTGGGTTTTTAAACAAGATCAAAAGATCGTCCGAACGCGGCCCGAGCCTGCGGCAGCTCCTACAGTTATGCGTTGATCCGATCAGGAAAAGGCTATGTCTGTAGCGGTGATTCAAATGGTCAGCCAGAGCGATGTGCTGGCCAATCTGGCCCAGGCCCGACGCTTGCTTGAGCAGGCGGCGGCGGGTGGAGCGAAGCTTGCCGTGCTGCCGGAAAACTTCGCCGCCATGGGCCGGCGTGATGTCGCCGACATCGGCCGCGCCGAAGCACTGGGCGAAGGCCCGATTCTGCCCTGGTTGAAACAGACCGCACGCGACCTCAAGTTATGGATAGTGGCCGGCACGTTGCCGTTGCCGCCGGTTGGTCAACCGACGGCCAAGGTGCATGCCTGCTCGTTGCTGGTCGATGATCGCGGCGAAACGGTGGCGCGTTACGACAAGCTGCACCTGTTCGACGTGGACGTGGCCGACAATCGCGGGCGTTATCGCGAATCCGATGACTATGCTTATGGCAGTGGCGTCGTGGTTGCGGACACGCCGGTTGGCCGGGTCGGGCTGACGGTTTGTTATGACCTGCGCTTCCCGGAGCTGTACAGCGAATTGCGTGCTGCCGGTGCGCAGCTGATTACCGCGCCGTCGGCCTTTACCGCGGTGACCGGCGCGGCGCACTGGGATGTGCTGATTCGCGCGCGAGCCATCGAGACACAATGTTATGTGCTTGCAGCCGCCCAGGGCGGGATCCATCCGGGCCCCCGGGAAACCTGGGGCCATGCGGCAATCATCGACCCGTGGGGCCGGGTGCTGGCGCAACAGGATCAAGGCGAGGCCGTGCTGCTGGCCGAAGTAGACAGCAGCGAACAGGCGTCCATCCGGGCGCGGATGCCGGTGTCCACTCACCGGCGCTTTTTCTCGCAGGGCGCCCAGCGACCTGCATCAGAACGATGAATTTAAGGCGTAAAGCATATGAGCGAGTTGTTGTCCTCAGTCAGTGAACACCTCCTGGCGCCTGGCGGCGTAACGATCGAGAGCCTGCAAGGTGTGCTCGGCGATCTGGCCGGCCCGGGCATCGATGCCGCCGACCTGTATTTCCAGGGGCAGATTTCCGAGTCCTGGGCGCTGGAAGACGGCATCGTCAAGGAAGGCAGCTTCAACCTCGACCAAGGGGTGGGCGTTCGCGCGCAATCCGGTGAGAAGACCGGTTTCGCCTACAGCAATGCCATCACCCTGGAAGCCTTGGGCGCAGCGGCCCGTGCCGCGCGTTCGATCTCCCGCGCCGGACAGAACGGCACCGTGCAAGCGTTCACCACTCAGGATGTGGCGCAGTTGTACGGGCCGGACAACCCACTCGAAGTGCTGACCCGCGCCGAGAAAGTCGATTTGCTCAAGCGCATTGATGCTGCCACACGCGCCCTGGATCCGCGTATCCAGCAAGTCACCGTGAGCATGGCCGGTGTCTGGGAACGGATTCTGGTGGCATCCACCGATGGTGGTCTGGCGGCGGACGTGCGCCCGCTGGTGCGCTTCAACGTCAGCGTGATCGTCGAGCAGAATGGCCGTCGCGAACGCGGTGGCCATGGCGGTGGCGGTCGTACCGATTACCGTTATTTCCTCGCTGAAGACCGTGCCATGAGCTATGCCCGTGAGGCGCTGCGTCAGGCACTGGTCAACCTCGAAGCCATTCCGGCGCCGGCCGGTACGTTGCCGGTGGTACTCGGTTCCGGTTGGTCCGGCGTGCTGTTGCACGAAGCGGTCGGCCACGGTCTGGAAGGCGACTTCAACCGCAAGGGCAGTTCGGCTTACAGCGGACGCATGGGCGAGATGGTCGCGTCCAAGCTCTGCACCATTGTCGATGATGGCACTCTGGCCGGTCGTCGTGGTTCTTTGAGCGTTGACGACGAAGGCACCCCGACCGAGTGCACCACGCTGATCGAAAACGGCGTACTCAAAGGCTACATGCAGGACAAGCTCAACGCCCGCCTGATGGGTGTGGCGCGTACCGGTAACGGTCGTCGCGAATCCTACGCGCACCTGCCAATGCCGCGTATGACCAACACTTACATGCTTGGCGGTGAAAGCGATCCAGCAGAAATCATTGCTTCGGTGAAGCGCGGTATCTACTGCGCCAACCTCGGCGGCGGTCAGGTGGACATCACCAGCGGCAAGTTTGTGTTCTCCACCAGCGAGGCGTACCTGATCGAAGACGGCAAGATTACTGCGCCGGTCAAAGGCGCGACGCTGATCGGCAACGGTCCGGAAGCCATGAGCAAAGTGTCGATGGTCGGCAACGATCTGGCGCTGGACAGCGGTGTGGGGACGTGTGGCAAGGATGGGCAGTCGGTGCCGGTGGGTGTCGGCCAGCCAACGCTGAAGATTGATGCGATCACCGTGGGTGGCACGGGCGCATAGGGATGGAAACATCCCCCTGTAGGAGCTGCCGCAGGCTGCGATCTTTTGATCTTTCTTTTGAAAATCCAAAGTCAAAAGATCGCAGCCTGCGGCAGCGCCTACAGGGGGCGAGACTTAGCGCAGACCGCGTTGAGTCTCGTCCAGCTCACGGATGTACTTGAAGATTTTACGGCTGGAAGCAGGAGGTTTGTTTTGCGCAACCTCGTGCTGGGCCTGACGGATCAGGGAGCGCAGTTGCTGGCGGTCCGCGTCCGGGTAGTCGACGACGAATTTTTCCAGTACGGCATCGTCGCCGGCAATCAGGCGATCGCGCCAACGCTCCAGGTTATGGAAGCGTTCGTTGTACTGGCGAGTGGAGGCATCGAGTTGATCGAGCAAAACCAGAATGGCGTCAGTGTCCTGATCGCGCATCAGTTTGCCGATGAACTGAAGGTGCCGTTTACGCGCGATATTCGCGGTGTGCTTGGGCGCATCGGCCAGAGCCCGGCGCATAGCGTCGGTCAACGGCAGTTTAGCCAGCAAGTCAGGCTTGAGTGTTGTAAGGCGCTCGCCGAGGTCAACCAGAGCATGCAGCTCGCGTTTAACCTGGGATTTGCTTTTTTCTCCCGTATCGAGGGAGTCGTCGTAAGAATCAACCATGGTGGCCGTCCGCAAAGAAACGCCGCCATGATAACCAGTCGGGGGCCGCTTGTCCGGCCCGGTCGCTCGATGACCGTTACCGAAAGCAGAATTTGAGTGGAGAACAGCATGAGTGCAGTTGAAAGCGTCGGCCCACAAGCGTTGCCGGCACTGCAAGAACAAGTCGAGCAGATCATCGCTGAAGCCAAGCGCCAGGGCGCGAGCGCCTGTGAAGTGGCGGTGTCCCTGGAGCAGGGCCTGTCGACCACGGTTCGCCAGCGCGAAGTCGAAACTGTCGAATTCAACCGCGATCAGGGCTTTGGCATCACCTTGTATGTGGGTCAGCGCAAGGGCTCGGCGAGCACGTCGGCCAGTGGCCCGGACGCCATTCGCGAAACCGTCGCCGCGGCACTGGCCATCGCCAAGCACACCTCGGAAGATGAAGCGTCGGGTCTGGCGGATGCTGCGCTGATGGCCAGGGACGTGCAGGATTACGACCTGTTCCATGAATGGGATATCACGCCAGAGCAGGCGATCGAGCAGGCACTGACCTGTGAAGCCGCCGCGTTTGCCGCCGACAGCCGAATCAAGAATGCCGATGGCACCACCTTGAGCACGCATCAGGGTTGCCGGGTCTATGGCAACAGTCACGGTTTTGTCGGCGGGTATGCGTCGACGCGCCACAGCCTGAGCTGCGTGATGATTGCCGAAGCCGACGGCCAGATGCAGCGCGATTACTGGTATGACGTAAACCGTCAGGGCAACTTGCTGGCCGACCCGGTGAGCATCGGCCAGCGTGCCGCTCAACGTGCTGCGAGCCGCCTGGGCGCGCGTCCGGTGCCGACCTGCGAAGTGCCGGTCCTGTTCTCGGCGGAGCTGGCGGGCGGTTTGTTCGGCAGTTTCCTGTCGGCCATTTCCGGTGGCAGCCTGTACCGCAAATCGTCGTTCCTTGAAGGCACGCTGGGGCAAAAGCTGTTTCCGGAATGGCTGACCATCGACGAGCGTCCGCACCTGATGCGGGCCATGGGCAGTGCCGGGTTCGATGGCGATGGCCTGGCGACTTACGCAAAACCGTTCGTCGAAAAAGGCGAGTTGGTGTCCTACATTCTCGGCACTTACTCGGGTCGCAAACTCGGCATGCCGAGCACCGCCAACGCTGGCGGCGTGCACAACCTGTTCGTCACCCATGGCGATGAAGACCAGGTTGCCTTGCTGCGGCGCATGGGGCGTGGTCTGCTGGTAACTGAGCTGATGGGGCAGGGCCTCAACATGGTCACCGGTGATTATTCCCGTGGTGCGGCGGGTTACTGGGTCGAGAACGGCGAGATCCAGTTCGCAGTGCAGGAAGTGACCATCGCCGGCAACATGCGCGACATGTTCAAGCAGATCGTCGCCGTCGGTAATGACCTGGAACTGCGCAGCAACATTCGCACGGGCTCGGTGCTTATCGAGCGGATGACGGTGGCGGGTAGCTAACCGTCCCCCCGCCTTACACAAAGGCGCGCCACCCATCGGGTGGCGCGCCTTTTTTATTGGTTACACGCAAATCACTGTAGGAGCCGGCTTGCTGGCGATGGCGATTTCGTGACCGCTATCGCCAGCAAGC
>NZ_JAGYGD010000058.1:0-20574 GCF_019947275.1 Pseudomonas sp. GL-RE-29 | reverse complement strand
TCCCATCCCGAACTCAGCAGTGAAACGATGCATCGCCGATGGTAGTGTGGGGTTTCCCCATGTGAGAGTAGGTCATCGTCAAGATTAAATTCCGAAACCCCAATTGCGAAAGCAGTTGGGGTTTTGTTTTGCCCGCAGGAAAGTGGGTGGCGCAACAGTCCTGGTTTCCACGCCGTCATCTATCCGACGTTTCGATACTCAGCGGAGCGAATGCGCGCCTGTCGCTTCAAGAGAACGCTACTAGCGGCCGATAACCATTTGGTACAGCGATCTTCACTTCTTCTTGCCTTCATTTTGAAAATGCAGTTTAAGAAAAATCGCTTGATAGGTTATGGCTACTGGCTATCATCTGCGCGCCGGAATGGGCAGGTGAAGCTGATCCTGTTTGTTTATTGCCTTCGGTTCTTCTTCTTAAATTGCCTGGAAATCTTCGATGCTGTCGTATCACCAAAAGAGTTTTTTGATCGTCGATGATTTCTCGGATTTCCGTAGCTCGGTCAGGTCCATGCTGCGGGAGCTAGGCGTCAAGGATGTGGACACTGCCGACACGGGCGAACAGGCGCTGAAAATGTGTTCGCAGAAGTCTTACGACTTTATCCTGCAGGATTTCCATCTGGGCGATGGCAAGAAGAACGGTCAGCAGGTTCTCGAAGATTTGATGATCGAGAAGTTGATCAGCCACGAAAGTGTTTTCGTCATGGTCACTGCTGAAACCAGCCAGGCCATGGTGCTCAGTGCTCTGGAGCACGAACCCGATGCCTACCTGACCAAGCCTTTCAATCGCGCCGGACTGGCCCAGCGCCTGGAGCGTTTGGTGCAGCGCAAGACTCTGCTCAAGCCGATACTGCAAGCGCTTGATCGGGGTAAGCCGGTTGAGGTGCTCAATGCCTGCATCGCCCTCTGCAAGCAAGATATCCGCTATTCGCCGTTGTGCCTGCGCTACCGGGCTGATGCCTTGCGTGACCTGAATCAGAATGAAGCGTTGGAACGCCTGTACGACAGCATTATTGCTGATCGTCCTCTGCCGTGGGCATTTGCCGGTCTGGGGCAGTTGCTGTTCAAGCGGGGGCAGGTCAAGCAAGCCAAGGGTGTCTACGAAAAAGCCCTTAAGGTGTTCCCGATGATGCCGGCGCTCTATGACGGGATGGCCGATGTGCTGGTCGCCGAAGGGGACACCAAGGCAGCCCAAAACGTGCTGGAGGAAGCCATTCGATTGTCACCGCTGGCGGTGCGTCGGCAAGCGCTACTGGGTAAGTTGGCGATGACCAACGAAGATTTTGACACCGCCTCCAGAGCCTACCGCCAGGCAGTTTCGCAAGGTGCCCAGTCACGCTTCAAGGATGCGGAAAGTAATCTTGGGCTGGCCCACGCCTTGATCAGCAAAGGCAGCGAAAGAGGTCTGGATACCCGGACCCGGCTGGAAATCAATACGACATTGAGTGCCGTGGCCAAAGAGAACCCCACCGATCCTGGCCTGCAAATTCGTGCGCGGCTGATGAAAGCCACCAGTCTGCTGCTTAATGACGGCGAAACCGCAGAGAAGCTCACCGAGCAAGCCATGATGCGTCTCGACGGCATGGAGCAGTTCATGAGTGCCGAAGCGGCGCTATTGGTGGCCAAGCAACTGCAAATGCTCGGGAAGCCGCAAGCGGGCGCCTCGATGCTGAAAAACTGTGCGGAAATTTACGGCGACGATCCGGCGGTCATGAAAGACATCGCCAAGCTCACCGATGACCCGACGATCCTCAATTCCGGCAATGCCGCGGCTGATCTCAACCGTCAAGGCGTACGGGTCTACAAGACCGGCAATCTCGTTGAGGCGCGGGATGTCTTCCGCAAAGCCCTGGCGCTGCAGCCAAAGAACATCAGTATCGCGTTGAACATGGCGCAGGCACTCTTGCATGGCACCGATACCAGTGCGCCCTCGGCCGAGCTCGAAGAATGTCGAACCTGCCTGAAAATGGTCGGTTTGATGCCTGACAGCGACGCACGTTACCCACGTTATCAAAAGCTGAAAAGCAAGGCATTTGGCGAATGAACGACAATCAGCAGGCACTGGATTTCTCCACGGTGATTGCTTCCACCGTGCACGACATGAAGAATTCTTTGGCCATGCTGATGCAGGCCCACAGCCAATGGCTGGCGAAACTGCCCGACCCTGCGCGCGTCACCCCGGAACAGGGCGTGATCGAATTCGAGTTCGCTCACCTCAACGGATTGTTGGTGCAGTTGCTGGGCCTCTACAAACTGGGTGTCAACCAGATGCCCCTGCAACCTGCCTATCACGAACTGGACGACTTCATCGAAGCACAATTGGCGTGTCATCAAGATGTCTTCGCGAGCCGTGGTATTGCCGCGACCTACGAAGTCGATCCGTTGAGCCCGCTGGGTTTCTTCGATCGTGAATTGATCGCTTCGGTGCTGGCCAACAGCATCAACAATGCCATTCGTTTTGCGCGTCATGCGGTGTTGGTCAGCGTCAGTGACGAGGCCGGGCAACTGGTGCTGACCATCAACGACGATGGCGAAGGTTATCCAGCCGAGATGATTGAGCGTCAGGCCGATTACGTACAAGGCATTAATCACAGCAGCGGCAGTACCGGGTTGGGTCTGTATTTTGCCGGCCGGATTGCAGCGTTGCATCAGCGTAATGGTGTCGGCGGGCGCACCGAAATCAGCAACGGCGGCCCCTTGGGTGGTGGCGTCTTCAATCTCTACCTGCCCTGAAAAAACGCAGCTTCTACATTTTGTTCTCGACCTGCTTGATATTCTGAACACGCGGAGCCTATTTTGTACGGGTCGCCGTTCGCGGCCCGTACAACAACAAGGATTGCGTCATGACAACCGATGGCCTGGGTTCACTCGCTCAGCGATTGACGGGCATTGATGAGATTGAATGTGTCACGCCGGATTTGAATGGCGTGCCACGGGGCAAGGTGATGACCTCCGAGGGTTTCCTTGCAGGGCGGCGTTTGCAGATGGCGCGGGGTGTACTGCTGCAATGCATCATGGGCGGATACCCGCCAGCGCGTTTTTACGGTAGTGATGATGGTGACCTGGCGCTGGTTCCAGACCCAGCGCAGATCCATCGCTTGCCCTGGAGCACGCAACCGCGCGCATTCGCCATTTGTGATGCGGACGAGTTGACCGGCGCAAGTTCCAGTCTCTCAACGCGTGGCCTGCTCAAATCAGTCATCGCTCGGTACGCGACTCTTGGCTTGGCGCCGGTGGTGGCGACCGAAGTGGAGTTTTTTGTCTTTGCTTCCAACACCGACCCGACTCAACCCTTCCTGCCGCCAGTGGGCCTGGATGGCCGTCGTGAGGAGGGGCATTTGGCGTTCAGTGTCAGTTCCAATAACGGATTGCGGCCTTTCTTCAGTGAGGTCTATGAAGCCATGGCCGCGTTGGGCCTGCCTCGCGATACCTTCATGCACGAAATGGGTGTCAGTCAGTTCGAGATCAACCTGCTGCACGGCGATCCGCTGCTGCTGGCCGACCAGACATTCCTGTTCAAACATTTGCTGAAAGAAATTGCGCTCAAGCACGGTTTGATCGTGGTTTGCATGGCCAAACCATTGGCGCATACGCCAGGCAGTTCGATGCATATTCACCAGAGCATCGTCGATATCGGCACCGGACAAAACGTGTTCAGTGACGAGGCCGGTCAGGCGACGGCGACGTTCCGTCATTTCATCGCCGGCCAGCAGGCCGCAATGGCGGACTTCACCGCGCTGTTTGCACCGAACGTGAACTCGTATCAGCGCTTGTGCCATCCCTTCGCATCACCGAATAATGCCTGCTGGTCCCATGACAATCGGGCGGCCGGGTTGCGCATTCCGGCCAGTTCGCCGGTCGCTCGTCGGGTCGAAAACCGATTGCCTGGGGCTGATGCCAACCCGTATCTGGCGATCGCGGCGAGTCTGGCCGCGGGGTTGCATGGCATTGAGCACCGACTGGAGCCGAGTGAGCCGATCCAGGGCGAATTCGAAGTGCCGGACAATCTTTCGTTACCCTGTACCTTGCATGCAGCACTTGAACGTCTGAAACGTAGCCAATTGGCGAAGGAACTGTTCGGCGAGGAGTTCATCGAAGGCTACATCGCTTCGAAGACCATGGAGTTGACCAGTTTCTATGATGAAATTACTCCCTGGGAACGGCGTGTTCTAGCAGCCCAGGCCTGACGCACCGTCTATATGGGGCTATCTTTTCGGTAGCCCGATTCTCACTGCAAGGAGCCGCTCGGAACGCCGATGCGCCAAATCTGGAAACCCTTTCGAGCGCTGTATTTCGCCTCGCTGATGATGTTGATCGGCTCCGGCTTGCTGAGTACTTACCTGGGCTTGCGCCTGGCGGCTGATAATGTCGACAGTTTGTGGGTCGGTGCGTTGATGGCGGCCAACTATTTCGGCCTGGTGCTGGGCGGCAAGATCGGCCATCGCCTGATTGCCCGGGTCGGGCATATCCGGGCCTATTCCGCCTGCGCCGGGATCGTCGGCGCGGCGGTGCTCGGTCATGGGTTGGTCGACTGGTTGCCCGCCTGGCTATTCCTGCGGGTCATCGTCGGCCTTGGCATGATGTGCCAGTACATGGTCATCGAGAGCTGGCTCAATGAGCAGGCCGAAGCTTCGCAGCGTGGTGCGGTGTTCAGCGGCTACATGATCGCCTCGTACCTGGGGCTGGTGCTGGGTCAGTTGATTCTGGTCATGCACCCAGGGCTGGGTTTGGAACTGTTGATGCTGGTCGCGCTGTGCTTTGCCCTGTGTCTGGTACCTGTCGCCCTGACCCGGCGAATTCACCCGGCGCCATTGCATCCGGCGCCGATGGAGCCGCGGTTCTTCATCAAGCGCGTGCCGCAGTCGCTGAGCACTGTGCTGGGCGCGGGGCTGATCATCGGTTCGTTCTACGGTCTGGCGCCGCTGTATGCCTCGCAGCAAGGGTTGTCCACGGAGCAGGTCGGTCTGTTCATGGGTAGCTGCATTTTTGCCGGTCTGCTGGTGCAGTGGCCGTTGGGCTGGTTGTCCGACCGTTATGACCGGGCGCTGTTGATCCGCTGTTTTGCGCTGATACTGGCCCTTGCCGCGTTGCCGTTGGCGATTTTGAAACAGGTGCCACTTGAGGTGTTGTTTATCGCCGGGTTCCTCTGCTCGCTGGTGAAGTTCTGCCTTTATCCGCTGGCGGTAGCGTTCTCCAATGACCACGTTGAGGCGGACCGTCGGGTATCACTGACGGCAATGTTGCTGGTGACCTACGGCGTTGGTGCCAGCATCGGTCCGCTGGCCGCTGGCGTGCTGATGAAGCTGTTCGGCAGCCAGATGCTCTATGCATTTTTCAGCTTCTTCGCGTTGGTGCTGGTGTGGCGAATCCGCCCGAAAGCGGTGACCAATCTGCATCAGGTGGACGACGCGCCGCTGCATCACGTCGCCATGCCGGACAGTATGTCGAGCTCGCCGCTGGTGGCTTGCCTCGATCCGCGGGTCGATGAGCAGGTGGTACAGGATCAGATGCAGAACCCGGTCGATCCGGAGATGACTCCTGAATCGGAGGCCGAACCTGAAAGCGATCCTCAACCGAAAGACCCTGACGCGGGTCGAGAGCAAAGCTTCACTGAAGCCCGGCCTTAAAATCCAGGCATAAAAAACGGGCAGTCACCGCAAGGGACTGCCCGTTTTTTATTTTTACTGCTGTATCAGAAATCGTCTTTGTCGAAGCGCCGCGCTTCGCGTTGCAACTGGTAGACGAATCGCTCGACCTGGCGCTGTACCAGCCCGCTCATGTTATGGAAGCGTACACCGGCGAAAGTAGTGGAGATCTTTTCTTCGAAATGCAGATAACGCAGTTCGACCGGCGCCGTCATATTGCCGAAAGGCAGGGCGGCCATGAAGCGGTCGTAGACCTGACCTAATTGCAGACTGCCAGTGATGTCGCCGGCGAAGCGCAGTTTGCAACCGGTGGCCGAGATGTCCAGCAGTTTGCCACTGATCGGCGTCTTGAGTTTCTCGCCATCCAGATCGACATCGACCAATTGGGCCAGCTTCAAGGCAGCACGGAACGCATTGCGACGCTGGTGGTAGACCACCTCGTCGGGCAGGGTGCCACGGTAGCAGCGACTACCACTGGATTCGTCGAGGGTCATCGGACCGTTGCTTTCCCAGGCAATTCGCACGCCTTCGTGGAAGCCTTCGATCTTGAACGGCTCGCCGGCCATCAAAAAGCGTTCGCCGTCACGCGGAATCATCTCGTCCAGGGCAATCATGTTGCTGTCACGGTCAACGGCCACCAGATAGGTCTGGAAGCGCTGGCTGCGCTCGTTGAAGGTGATGATTAGCGGGTCATGACTTTCGTGCAACTGGCGCAGGTTGCTGGAGATTTCCAGAGGCGTGCTGAGCACCTTGGGTGGCTGCGGAGAATCTTCCGCACTTAAGGCATTGGACACGGTTAATCAATCTCCAGACAAAATTTGACTACGGCGAGCCAGCATATTGCCAGCATGTTTCGCGACTTGATAGAGGGGGCTCATCGACCGGCTTAAGCCTGACTGAGCGGGCGCGGTTTCACAAGCTTGGAGAATGATCCGCTGGCATCGTAGAGCGCGGGAGGTTCGCCGCCGGTGAGGATTTTCAGCTGGGTAGCCGTGGCAGCTTGCTGCACCAGGATTGACTGGCCATTGCTGGCATTGGTGGCTTGGCACTGGGCCAGGAGATCGGTCAGTACATCGCTTTGCGTAAGCAACGCCTCACCAACGCTCGACTGGCTTGCCAGTTGCTCCAAACCGCTACGGTTGGTCGGCAGGTTGAGGCTGGCAAGAATTTCACTGCGCTTGCGGCCATGCTGTTCGAGCAAAATGATCAGCGCCTGTTTCTGCGCGAGAACATCTTCAAGTAGAGGCATGTCGCGGCCATGCAAGGCGAGGGACTCGGTCTGCAGCAGCTCGAGCAAATGTTGCGCTGGAGCAAAGTCGTCGGTGATCAGTTGCAATAAATTAGTGTCGTGCATGGCTGGCCTTGGGTTTTAAGCGTCCAAAAGCCTGGCGCCGGCCGTGGCCTAGCGCTGGGCTTCGAAGTTGAGCAGTTTGCTGGCTACACGGTTGCTGTCGACTTTGTAGCTGCCATCGGCAATCGCTGCTTTCAACTCGGCCACGCGGGCGTTGTCGACGACAGGCTGATCGCGCAGCGTATCAGTGACCTTTTGCAACTGCTGAGCCTCATTGCTGAGATGTACCGATTCCCCGCTTTTGACGGTACTGGCCTGTTCGGCCGGGGTATTCAGCGGCGCGGAGTTGCCAGCTTCGGCGGTTTCCTTGGTGGCGCTGGTACGTGTACTGCCCGTAAGTGACGAGGAGCTGTTCAAACGGCTGAAATCAATGACCATGATAAAAAACCTCTGGGAATTTGGACGCTTGCCATGTTTTCGGCCCTTCCCTGAAAAACTTTAGGCCCATTTATCAATGAGCGTGCGCGCGTCAGCGTTTGCCCGGCATGGGACACAGTTTAGGGAACAGCCTCGGTCAGCGCCACAGCTTCACCAAAAGAGGTTCCTACATGGACACTTCCACCTGGCCCGGCGCGGTCACTTGCGCCTTGATCACTCGCTTGGAGTTGAGGTTTTTCACTCGGATCTGTTCGCTCATGCCGCCGTTGGCCAGCGCTTCGCCCGGCATGCGCACGCTGAGCGTACCACTGCGGGCGGTAATCACCACCTGATCGCCCTTGCGGATCACTTCCGCCTGTTCGAGATTCACCAAGGTAATCACCTGATCAGCGACCATTGGTCGGGTAAGTCGTTGCCCGATCGCCTGATCCACGGAGGTCAGGTAGCCCTGGCTGATCAGACTGATATCGCGCTCGCGCAGAAGGACATCTGCAGGCTCGACGATACCCGCGCGCCGCAGCGGTCGGGCGGTGGTCACAACGTCGCGAAACAGGCGCACTTGAGCGGGTACGAAGACCGTCCAGGGGGACGAACCCTCACAGCGAACCTTGACCGTGACGCGCCCCAACGGCTTGGCCGGGCTCTCCAGCGTGGCTGTCAATTCCTTGTCGCACATTGGCATGTGCATGCGTGGATCGAGCTGGTTGACCTGGATTTCATAGCGACCTTCCGTTTGACTGGTTGCCAGATAGTCCTCTACGGTGAATTCAAGAAAGCCCTGGGTGACGCCGATAAGCATGTCAGGCAAGGTAACCGCGTCAGCAAGGGCAGGGCTGCCAGCGTTGAACAGGCACACAGCCGCCAACACGCCGAGGCATTTGCGGTAGAGCGTGGTCAGGCGTCGGGAAAATGTCGGTTCTGTGTTCATGAAGAGATAAAAAGCAAGCGCCGTGCCGTTTAGTGATGAATGTGCGTCGCAACAACACTTAGCGTTGGTTTAGGAGTCTGGGCATGGCTGGTGTAATGGATTCGGTGAACCAGCGCACGCAACTGGTGGGGCAGAATCGCCTTGAGCTGTTGTTGTTCCGTCTCGACGGCCAGCAGCTGTATGGGATCAACGTGTTCAAGGTGCGGGAGGTGCTGCAATGCCCGAAATTGACGTTGATGCCCAAGTCCAGTCCTGTCGTGTGCGGCGTGGCGAACATTCGGGGGGCGACCATTCCGATCCTGGATCTGGCGATGGCAACCGGCTCCGGTGCGTTGAAGGACAAGAACAATCCTTTCGTGATCATCACGGAGTACAACACCAAGACCCAGGGTTTCCTGGTGCGTTCGGTGGAGCGCATTGTGAACATGAACTGGGAAGAGATTCATCCGCCACCCAAGGGCACCGGGCGCGATCACTACCTCACGGCAGTGACTCGGGTCGACAATCAGTTAGTCGAAATCATCGACGTCGAGAAGGTGCTGGCGGAAGTGGCGCCGACGCCGGAAGCGATTTCCGTGGGTGTGGTCGATGTCGAAACCCAGCACAAGGCGCTGTCCTTGCGCGTGCTGACGGTCGATGACTCGTCGGTGGCGCGCAAGCAGGTCACGCGTTGCCTGCAAACGGTCGGTGTCGAAGTGGTGGCGTTGAACGACGGCCGGCAAGCGCTGGATTACCTGCGCAAACTGGTCGACGAGGGGAAGAAGCCCGAAGATGAGTTCCTGATGATGATCTCCGACATAGAGATGCCGGAGATGGACGGATACACGCTGACGGCCGAGATCCGCAACGACCCTCGCATGCAAAAGCTTCATATCATCCTGCATACTTCGTTGTCGGGTGTGTTCAATCAGGCGATGGTCAAGAAGGTCGGTGCCGATGACTTCCTTGCCAAATTCCGACCTGATGACCTGGCATCCCGGGTAGTCGACCGGATCAAAGCAGCAGACATCAACTAGGGGCGTTCGGTCCCTGGCAGTCAACACGATTTTAGAGGCGGCAGCATTGTCTACGGGTAATTTGGATTTCGAACAGTTCCGGGTATTCCTGGAAAAAGCCTGTGGCATTTTGCTCGGTGAAAACAAGCAGTATCTGGTCTCGAGCCGTCTCAACAAGCTGATGGAACAGCAAGGCATCAAGTCGTTGGGTGAGCTTGTCCAGCGCATGCAAACCCAGCCGCGCAGCGGTTTGCGTGAGCAGGTAGTGGATGCCATGACCACCAACGAAACCCTGTGGTTTCGTGACACCTATCCATTTGAAGTCCTGAAGAACAAAGTGCTGCCCGAGGCGATCAAGGCCAGTCCCGGCCAGCGCTTGCGGATTTGGTCGGCGGCCTGTTCGTCGGGTCAGGAGCCGTACTCGCTGTCGATGTCCATCGACGAGTTCGAGCGGGTCAACATGGGCCAGTTGAGGATGGGCGTGCAGATCGTTGCCACTGATCTGTCCGGTACCATGCTGAACAACTGCAAGACCGGCGAGTACGACAGCCTGGCCATCGGTCGTGGTCTGTCGCCGGAGCGGTTGCAGCGTTACTTTGATCCGAAAGGGCCGGGTCGCTGGGCTATCAAGGCGCCGATCAAGAGTCGGGTGGAGTTTCGTTCGTTCAACCTGCTGGACAGCTACGCGAGCCTCGGCAAGTTTGACATCGTGTTCTGCCGCAACGTGCTGATCTACTTCTCCGCCGAGGTTAAGAAGGACATCCTGTTGCGTATCCACAGCACGTTGAAGCCCGGCGGTTATCTGTTCCTCGGTGCTTCCGAAGCGCTGAACGGATTGCCCGATCATTACCAGATGGTCCAGTGCAGCCCGGGGATTATCTACCAGGCGAAATGATTCATTCGGTGTCATCAAAAACGGGAGTCCTCAAAGACTCCCGTTTTTTTTGCCCGATGATTTCCAACTGACACCGCATGTAGGAGCCGGCTTGCTGGCGATCCAGGCGCCGCAGTCATCCAGACAGACCGCGTCATCGTTCATCGCCAGCAAGCCGGCTCCTACAGGGTGAGGCCAAGCGGCAGAAAAGCGGCATCCAGCGGAAGCCGGTTGCCGCTTTTCTGGCATTGCCGCGTTGCCACTGCCCGCAAAGCCCCGGTTTATGGGCTTTTTTGAATTGGCATGACGCTTGCTATGTTCATCGTACGAAAAATCAGGTCACCCGAAGGTTTCCCGACATGAGCATCAGCTTCGATAAAGCGCTCGGCATTCACGAAAAGGCACTGGGCTTCCGCGCCCAGCGTGCCGAAGTCCTGGCCAACAACATCGCCAACGCCGATACCCCGAACTACAAGGCGCGGGATCTGGAATTCTCGAAAGTGCTCGAGGCGCAGAACGATAAGGCCAAGAACGGCACGTTCGCCTTGAACATGACCAACAGCCGTCACATCGAAGCCGAAGGCCTGGGCAATGGCGATGAGTCGCTGATGTATCGCACGCCGATGCAACCGTCGATCGACCAGAACACCGTGGACGCCCAACTGGAACAGTCGAACTACGCGGAAAACGCCGTCGGCTTCCAGGCCAGCTTCACCCTGCTCAACAGCAAATTCAAAGGGCTGGTGTCAGCCCTGCGCGGAGAGTAAGTCATGTCTCTATCCAGTGTTTTCAACATTGCCGGTAGCGGCATGAGTGCGCAGACCACTCGCTTGAACACCGTTGCTTCGAACATTGCCAACGCCGAGACGGTCTCGTCGAGCATCGATCAGACCTACCGTGCGCGTCACCCGGTGTTCGCCACCATGTTCCAGGGTGGCCAGAGTGGCGGTAGCGATTCGCTGTTCCAGAACCAGGACGCGGCCGGCCAAGGTGTGCAGGTCATGGGCGTGGTCGAAGATCAGAGCAATCTTGAAGCGCGTTATGAGCCGAACCATCCGGCTGCCGATGCCAAGGGTTACGTCTACTACCCGAACGTCAACGTGGTTGAGGAAATGGCCGACATGATTTCCGCGAGCCGATCGTTCCAGACCAACGCCGAAATGATGAACACCGCCAAAACCATGATGCAGAAAGTCCTGACCCTCGGTCAGTGATAAGGGGCGACTCAGATGAGTGTTACCGATACCACCAGCGGTTTGAGCCTCAACGACATCCTGGCCAACTCTTCGGTCAAGACCAACACCACGACGGACGGTCTGGCAGGGGCAACCGGCAGCGCCACGGGCAAACAAGCCCTGGGCAAGGACGCGTTCCTGCAGTTGCTGGTAACGCAGCTGAAAAACCAGAACCCGCTGGAGCCCCAGGACAACGGCGAGTTTGTGGCGCAGTTGGCTCAATTCAGTAGCCTGGAAGGGATCACCACCCTCAATGACACCGTTACGGGTATCGCCAGTAACTACAACTCGTCCCAGGCATTGCAGGCCTCGTCGCTGGTTGGGCGTACGGTCATTGCTCCAGGCGACAAGGCGGTGGTCGACACTTCCAAGCCCCTCAAGGGTACGGTCGCAATGCCGTCGGCGGTGTCGAGCGCCACGCTGAAGATCACCGACGCGGATGGCAAGGTGGTACGCACCATCGACATGGGCTCCCAAAGTGCCGGCAACGCCGACTTCACCTGGGATGGCAAGAACGACGCGGGTGAGGTTGCAGCCTCGGGCACTTACACCTTTGCCGCTTCGACCACCATCGACAGTCAGGCCGTATCGCTGATCACCAACCTGCCAGCGACCGTCAACAGCGTGACCATCAGCCAGACCGGCGGTGAGTTGATGCTCAATCTGGCCGGACTGGGCAGCATCGCCCTGTCCAAAGTGCAAACCATTGGTATATAGAGCCGACTAGCACGGCATAAAGGAGTGGAATATGTCTTTCAACATCGGCCTTAGCGGTCTCTATGCAGCCAACAAACAACTGGACGTGACCGGCAACAACATCGCCAACGTCGCGACCACAGGTTTCAAGTCGTCCCGTACAGAATTCGAAGACGTGTACTCAGCGACCAAACTGGGTACCGGCAGCAAGACCGTCGGTAACGGCGTGCGTCTGGCCAACGTTTCCCAACAGTTTAGCCAGGGTGACGTGAACAGCACCGGCAACGTGCTCGACATGGGTATCCAGGGTTCGGGTTTCTTCGTGCTGAGCAACAACGGCGCGCTGACGTACACCCGTGCCGGTACTTTCAAGACCGACAAGGAAGGTTACGTCACCAACACCGACGGCACTGCGCGTTTGCAGGGCTACGGCGTGGATGCCAATGGCAAGATTCTCAATGGCGTGTTGACTGACCTGCGCATCGATACCTCTAACCTGGCCCCAAAGGCCACCAACAGCGTGTCGTCGACGATCAACCTGAACTCCACGGCTGAGGTAATTGACCAGACGGTTGCCACGAACAAGTTCGACCCGAGCAAGCCAGCCACTTACACCAAGCAGTTCACTACCCCGGTTTTCGATACCCAGGGTAACCAGCACGACATGGACCAGTACATGGTCAAGACGGGTCCGAACACTTGGCAAACCTACACCCTGATCGATGGTCGCAACCCGGATGGCAGCGACCCTGCCGTGACTGCTCCGATTCCTTCGACCATGTCGTTCGATTCGAGCGGCAAACTGGTTTCGGTCAGCACGCCGGTTCCGCCAACCGTTCCGCCGACCGTTCCGACGCCTGCGCCGATTATCAGTAGCGACTTGAAAATCACCAACTGGACTCCGGGCTCCGTCACTGATGGTGTCTGGACCGCCAATGGTGCAAGCGCCGACCCGGCGGGTGTAACCATTTCGATGGCCAACACCACGCAATTCAACGCCGACACTGCACGTTCGATTCCGGCGCAGAACGGCTATGCCACTGGCCAGATCACCAGCCTGACCATCGACGGCAGCGGTGTGTTGTTGGCCAACTTCAGCAACTACCAGACCAAGCCAATCGGCCAGATTTCGTTGGCCAGTTTCACCAACGAGCAAGGTTTGCAGCAAGTAGGCGGTACCAGCTGGAAGGAAACCTACGCATCGGGCATTCCTGGTTACGACGCACCGGAAACCGGATCCTTGGGTCAGATCGTTTCCAACTCCCTGGAAGAGTCCAACGTCAACCTGACCAACGAGCTGGTCGATTTGATCAAGGCGCAGAGCAACTACCAGGCGAACGCCAAGACCATCTCCACCCAAAGCACCATCATGCAGACCATCATTCAGATGACCTGATGCGGGTTAGTTGAAAACGCTGCACAAGGAGCCCCTCGCAAGAGGGGCTTTTTTGTGGGTGATAGATCAAAGGATCGCAGCCTGCGGCAGCTCCTACAGGTGGATCGCATTTCAATGTAGGAGCTGCCGCAGGCTGCGATCCTTTGATCTTAAAGAGAAGGCAAAAGGAACCCCCCGATCAGCCAGAAGCTCATCGGGGGTTTCAGGTGAGCACAATACGGCGCTTACATCACATGCCCTGAAATGTGTAGGAGCCGGCTTGCTGGCGATAAACGATGACGCTGTCTGCCTGAATGACCGCGGCGTCTGGATCGCCAGCAAGCCGGCTCCTACAAAAAGAAAACCCCCGATAATCCAGAGGACTGATCGGGGGTTTTATATAAGCGCCTTGCAGCGCCTACCGGCTCAGCTTATTGGCAAGCTTCGCAATCCGGCTCGTCGATGGCGCAAGCCTTCGGCACTGGAGCAGGACCGGCTGGAGCAGCCAGGACCGAATCGTCACCGTGGTTGCCGCCGCTGGAAACAGCGTTCAGCTTGCCGGTGTTGATGGTCGACTTCTCGGTGCTGGTCGCGGCCAGGGCGCGGAGGTAGTAAGTGGTTTTCAGACCACGGTACCAGGCCATGCGGTAGGTCACGTCCAGTTTCTTGCCCGAAGCGCCAGCGATGTACAGGTTCAGCGACTGAGCCTGGTCGATCCACTTCTGACGACGGCTTGCCGCGTCAACGATCCACTTGGTGTCCACTTCGAACGCAGTCGCGTAGAGCTCTTTGAGTTCTTGCGGGATGCGCTCGATCTGCTGCACCGAACCGTCGTAGTACTTCAGGTCGTTGATCATGACCGAGTCCCACAGACCGCGAGCCTTGAGGTCGCGAACCAGGTACGGGTTGATCACGGTGAATTCGCCCGACAGGTTCGATTTCACATAGAGGTTCTGGTAGGTCGGTTCGATCGACTGCGATACGCCAGTGATGTTGGCGATGGTCGCGGTCGGTGCGATGGCCATGATGTTGGAGTTGCGAATACCTTTTTGTACACGGGCGCGAACCGGTGCCCAGTCCAGGGTTTCGTTCAGGTCAACGTCGATGTACTTCTGGCCACGGGCTTCGATCAGGATCTGTTGCGAATCCAGCGGCAGGATGCCCTTGGACCACAGCGAACCCTGGAACGTCTCGTAGGCGCCACGCTCGTCAGCCAGGTCGCAGGAAGCCTGGATCGCGAAGTAGCTGACCGCTTCCATCGACTTGTCGGCGAACTCGACGGCAGCGTCGGAACCGTAAGGGATGTGCTGCAGGTACAACGCGTCCTGGAAGCCCATGATGCCGAGGCCGACCGGACGGTGCTTGAAGTTGGAGTTCTTCGCTTGTGGCACCGAGTAGTAGTTGATGTCGATCACGTTATCGAGCATGCGCACGGCGGTGTTCACGGTGCGTTCCAGCTTGGCGGTGTCCAGCTTGCCGTTGACGATGTGGTTCGGCAGGTTGATCGAGCCCAGGTTGCAAACGGCGATCTCGTCCTTGTTGGTGTTCAAGGTGATCTCGGTGCACAGGTTCGAGCTGTGGACCACGCCGACGTGCTGCTGCGGGCTACGCAGGTTGCACGGGTCTTTGAAGGTCAGCCATGGGTGGCCGGTTTCAAACAGCATGGACAGCATTTTGCGCCACAGGTCTTTGGCCTGGATGGTCTTGAACAGCTTGACCTTGCCCGGGTACTCGGTCAGGGCTTCGTAGTACTCGTAACGCTCTTCGAAGGCCTTGCCGGTCAGGTCATGCAGGTCTGGAACTTCAGACGGCGAGAACAGGGTCCATTTGCCGTCATCGAAGACGCGCTTCATGAACAGGTCAGGGATCCAGTTGGCGGTGTTCATGTCGTGGGTACGACGGCGATCATCACCGGTGTTCTTGCGCAGCTCGATGAACTCTTCGATGTCCATGTGCCAGGTTTCCAGGTAGGCACACACAGCGCCTTTGCGCTTGCCACCCTGGTTAACGGCAACGGCGGTGTCGTTCACTACTTTGAGGAACGGTACGACGCCCTGGGATTTGCCGTTGGTGCCCTTGATGTACGAACCCAGCGCACGAACCGGCGTCCAGTCGTTGCCCAGGCCTCCAGCGAATTTCGACAACATGGCGTTGTCGTGGATCGCGTGGTAGATGCCCGACAGGTCGTCCGGCACGGTGGTCAGGTAGCAGCTGGACAGCTGTGGACGCAGGGTACCGGCGTTGAACAGGGTTGGGGTCGACGACATGTAGTCGAAGGACGACAACAGGTTGTAGAACTCGATCGCACGGTCTTCTTTCTGCTTCTCTTCGATCGCCAGGCCCATGGCCACGCGCATGAAGAAGATCTGTGGCAGTTCGAAACGCACGCCATCCTTGTGGATGAAGTAACGGTCGTACAGGGTTTGCAGGCCCAGGTAAGTGAACTGCTGGTCGCGCTCGTGGTTGATCGCCTTGCCGAGTTTTTCCAGGTCGAAAGTGGCCAGGATCGGGTTCAGCAATTCGAATTCGATACCCTTGGCGATGTAGGCCGGCAGGGCCTTGGCGTACAGGTCGACCATTTCGTGGTGGGTCGCGCTCTCGGCGACACCGAGGAAGCCCAGGCCTTCGGCACGCAGGGTGTCCATCAGCAGGCGGGCGGTCACGAACGAGTAGTTCGGCTCACGCTCGACCAGGGTACGGGCGGTCATCACCAGGGCGGTGTTGACGTCGGTCAGGGCCACGCCGTCGTACAGGTTTTTCAGGGTTTCGCGCTGGATCAGGTCGCCATCGACTTCTTCCAGGCCTTCGCACGCTTCGGTGACGATGGTGTTCAGGCGACCCATGTCCAGCGGTGCCAGGCTACCGTCGGTGCGGGTAATGCGGATCGACGGGTGAGCGTTGACCGCTTCCTCGGCCGGCGCGTGGGCAGCGCGTTCTTTGGAACGACCGTCACGGTAGATCACATAGTCGCGAGCCACTTTCTGCTCGCCGGCACGCATCAGGGCCAGTTCAACCTGGTCCTGGATTTCTTCGATGTGGATGGTGCCGCCCGATGGCATGCGACGCTTGAAGGTGGCGGTGACCTGTTCGGTCAGGCGGGCAACGGTGTCGTGGATTCGCGACGAAGCGGCAGCGGTGCCGCCTTCAACTGCGAGAAACGCCTTGGTGATAGCGACGGTGATTTTGTCATCGGTGTAAGGAACGACAGTGCCGTTACGCTTGATCACGCGAAGCTGGCCCGGCGCGGTGGCGGACAGATCCGAATTCGAATCAGCGGCCTGCGGCAAGGTGCCCTGCGGGTTCTCGCGAGTTGTGTCGGTTTGCATGGGTGTCTCCACGTTCTCTATGTTTGTTTGGGCACCATCACGGTGCCCACCGTTCCGTCCTGAAGCACTACAACCGGCGAGTGCCGGGCATAACAACTTCGGGACAGTAGGAAGGGTGCTATATGGGCGCCGCTTCCATGCCGAAGTCTTTGGTCTCACGCCAGAGGCGCAAGACCGGGGTCCTTTGAGGTGACAGTTGGGGACTGCAACACCCGTACCGTTTTCACCCTTTTGGGCCGAAATACAGTAGCCATCCGCACGCGCGGTTTGGTCTTTCGAAAATACGTTTGGTTCAACCGGACAGAGGCAATAAAAGCGCTTGAAATTGGTGTCTGGTTTGTGTTTGGTTTTTTGCGTAAAACCCTACATCTAGGGTTTTTTTCACGCCGGGGTACAAGATAATGCGTTTTGGGGGGGCATTGCAACGTACTACCTGTGGATAAACCTGTGCGTAAATTGTGTGTGAAAGATGGAATCGGCGTGTAGGCCGCGATGCTGCTGGACCGGACCTTTTTTCATCGATTTTCAACGAGCGAAAACGGCCGGGCAGATTTTTAAGGGCGCGAACCCTATCACAAAAATCTGCCGTGTCCGAACGCATTTAGCGGCTTGTGTTCTGCGCGGGCGACGTTTATACAATCGGCCAGCATGTATGCACTTTATCCTCCCCAATCATTACAAAAAGACGGGCGGATCCTTCCTTATTAGTGTTATTGGCAAGAAGAGGTCACCCGTGGAGCAGCAAGCGTGGCAGGTATTGATTGTGGAAGACGACCAGCGTCTGGCCGAACTGACCCGAGATTACCTGGAAGCCAACGGCCTGCGTGTGTCGATCGAGGGCAATGGCGCCCTGGCCGCGGCGCGCATCATCAAGGAGCAGCCAGACCTGGTGATCCTTGATCTGATGCTTCCCGGCGAAGATGGCCTGAGCATCTGCCGCAAGGTGCGTGATCGCTATGACGGCCCGATCCTGATGCTCACCGCCCGCACCGACGACACCGACCAGATCCTCGGACTCGACCTGGGCGCCGACGACTATGTCTGCAAACCCGTGCGCCCGCGTCTTTTGTTGGCGCGTATCCAGGCGTTGCTGCGACGCAGCGAAGCGCCCGAGGCGGCCCCGGAAAAACAACGGCGCTTGCAATTCGGCCCGCTGGTGGTGGACAACGCATTGCGCGAAGCCTGGCTGAATGACAACGGTATCGAACTGACCAGCGCCGAGTTCGACCTGCTCTGGCTGTTGGTGTCCAACGCCGGACGCATTCTGTCCCGGGAAGAAATCTTCACCGCGCTGCGCGGCATCGGCTATGACGGCCAGGACCGTTCCATCGACGTGCGTATCTCGCGCATCCGTCCAAAAATTGGCGACGACCCGGATCACCCACGGCTGATCAAGACCGTGCGCAGCAAAGGTTACCTGTTCGTTCCCGAGGCCTGCGTAGACCCAACCCTGTGAACTCGATCTTCCTGCGTATTTATGGCGGCATGTGCGCCGCGCTGATTCTGGTGGCGGTATTGGGCGTGCTGGCGTTGCACATGCTCAACCAGGTGCGCAGCGAGCAGTACCGCGAGCGCCTGGCCCACGGCACGTTTTCGCTGATGGCCGACAATCTGCAACCGATGAACCAGACCGAACGCCACCGCGCCTTGCTGGTGTGGGAGCGTTTGCTGGGTATTCCGCTGGCGCTGAAAACCTTTAACCAGACCGACCTCGACCTCACGCAGCGCACGCGCGTGCTGCGCGGCCAGGCGCTGGTTGAGCAGACCGGTCCGCATGCGGCGAAGGTTTACCGGCTGGTCAGCGACAAGGAACAGCTGGTGCTCACGGGCGAAGTCCAGCAGATCAGCGAGCAGCTGGCGCGGGCCACCATTTACCTGCTGACTGACGAACTGGTGCGATACCCGGTCGGCGAGCAACCCGTACGGTTGGCGCAATTGAAGCAGGACAAGGGGTTCGGTTTCGACTTGCGCCTGGTCACGGTCGAAGACGCCGACATGGACGAAGACCAGAGTCGTCGGGTGTCCGAAGGCGATACGGTCATGGCGCTGGGCAAGGGCGGCGATTCGATCCGGGTGTTCGCCGGCATGGTTGGCACGCCGTGGGTACTGGAAATCGGCCCGCTGTATCAGATGAATCCATATCCGCCTGAGTGGCTGGTGCTGATTGCTGCACTGGGCCTGACCCTGATCGGTTTGATCGTCTATTTGCTGGTGCGGCAACTGGAGCGTCGCTTGCGCGGGTTGGAAGCCGCCGCCACGCGAATTGCCAAGGGCAGTCTGGAAACCCGGGTGCCGGCGCGCGGTGCAGACTCGGTGGGGCGTCTGGCATCGGCGTTCAATGGTATGGCCGAGCACTTGCAACAACTGCTGGCGATCCAGCGTGAACTGGTACGCGCCGTGTCTCACGAGTTGCGTACACCGGTGGCGCGCCTGCGTTTCGGGCTGGAGATGATCGGTTCTGCCACCACGCCGCAAGCCCTGGAAAAATACTGCGAAGGCAT
Organism: Pseudomonas sp. GL-RE-29; assembly: GCF_019947275.1. NCBI lineage: Bacteria > Pseudomonadati > Pseudomonadota > Gammaproteobacteria > Pseudomonadales > Pseudomonadaceae > Pseudomonas > Pseudomonas sp. GL-RE-29. Next base: position 1,276 of record NZ_JAGYGD010000058.1, on the reverse strand, counting down.
GGACCACGACATCGAAGATCTCGACCGATTGGTGGACGAGATGCTGACCTATGCACGGCTGGAGCAAGGTTCGCCGGCACTGAATTTCCAGCGCATCGATCTGGATGCACTGGTCAATCAAGTGATCGAGGAGCTGGCGCCGTTGCGCGCCGATGTCACGGTGCTGCGCGGGTTGTGCCTGTCGGCGGCCGATTGCGACGACGCCTGGGTCGAGGCCGAACCGCGTTACCTGCATCGCGCCTTGCAGAACCTGGTGAGCAATGCCATGCGCCACGCGCAATCACGGGTCACCATCAGTTATCAGGTGGGGCAGCAGCGGTGCCGGGTGGATGTCGAGGATGACGGGCCGGGCGTACCGGAACTGGCCTGGGAAAAAATCTTCACCCCGTTCCTGCGCCTGGATGACAGCCGCACCCGGGCTTCGGGCGGGCATGGGTTGGGGCTGTCGATTGTGCGGCGCATCATCCATTGGCATGACGGGCGGGCGTTGATCGGCAAGAGCAAAAGCCTGGGCGGGGCGTGTTTCAGTTTGAGTTGGCCGAGGAATCAGGAAAAGCGGTGAGATGCGTGGTGAATGATGGCGTCCTCAGGCCTTGATACTGACCAGACTCAACAACTGCCCATCCTTGACCCCAAATTGCGCATCCAGCTCGGTACCGTTGCGCCATTCGCCGGACAGATCGGTCAGCAATCGCAGCCGTACTTCACCTGCCTCAGTCCACTCCAGCACTTCAGCGTGTTCAAAATAAAAGCGCTGCTGAACGATCGGATAGAGCGCCTTGAACAGACTTTCTTTCACCGAAAAAGTCAGGGTCACCAGCAACGCCAATTGATCTCTCGGCCCTGCGGCCATGCGCTTTAATTCCGGCGCGGTGAGAATTTCCCCGGCCAGGCGTTCGGCGCGTTCGGCATTGAGCAGGTTTTCCAGGTCCATGCCCAAACCGCGCCAATGGTTTTTCTGCGCGACGATGGCCGCTGCCCGGCCGGTGCTGTGGGTGATCGAGCCACTGATATGCGCCGGCCAGACCGGCGCGCGGTCTTCGCCGATGGCCGGGCTGAAATTCAAGCCTTCCAATTGCTGCAACGCGGCCCGCGCGCAGACCCGCCCGGCAAGAAACTCCGCCTGCCGTTTGGCGACGGAGCGTTGGATGGTCGCCGGCGCTTCGATGGCGCTGCGCTGGAAATCATCGTGGGCCAGTTGCGAAGTATCGAAGTGGGTACTCAACAGCACCGCATCGGGCAACACGAAGGGCAGCGGCCAGTGGGGATCCAGGGG